>JABJEX010000091.1 GCA_018663035.1 Porticoccaceae bacterium | reverse complement strand
TGGCATTAATGGGGCCAGCGATTTTTGGGGTCTCGGTTAGTCAGATTAATTTATTGCTGGACACTGTGCTGGCTACCTTTTTACCCACGGGTAGCGTCTCTTGGTTGTATTACTCAGATCGGCTCTCTGAACTGCCGCTGGGCGTGTTTGCAGTAGCCATAGCGACGGTCATTCTGCCTAACCTGTCGCGCCATCATGCCTCGGAGTCTAAGCAAGCCTTCTCGGATACCCTAGATTGGGCGCTCAGAATGGTCCTGATCATAGCGGTCCCCGCTGCTGCAGCACTGGTGCTATTAGCCGAACCCATATTGGTGACATTATTTTTCTACGGCGATGTGATGACGGTGAGAGATATGGCTATGGCGACCCTAAGCCTTCGAGCCTATGCGGTGGGTTTGGTAGCCTTTATGCTGATCAAGGTCTTGGCGCCAGGATTTTTTGCGCGCCAAGATATGCGCACGCCAGTGCGTATTGGTGTGATTGCTATGGTCTCTAATATGTTTCTAAATCTGATGTTTGTTTTACCGCTGCATCATTATTATCAAATTGGTCATCTGGGGTTGGCAGCTGCAACCTCAGTATCTGCGTTTATAAATGCTGGATTGCTGTTTATCTATCTGCGCAAAAATGGCATTTACACTGCGTCGGGGCAGTGGTTGCGTTTTTGGCTGGGTTTGTTTGTCTCAGTAAGCCTAATGATAGCTGTGCTTATGGTCGCTGCAGACCAATTGGCTTTATCTCAAGCTGTTGTCTGGCAGCAGCTTAGCTGGTGGCAACGCTGCCTCAATATTGGCCTGCTCTGCGGGCTTGGTTTTGTTACCTATGCTGCCTGTTTAATGGCGACTGGTTTTAAATTGGCCAACTTCCGCGCACCCGCGAAGGCAACGACCTCTCAGCACTAGGTTGATCAACTGCAGGCTGCAAAAATCTGTGGGTCAATCTATGCCTATGCCTTACCTTTCGTGCCGTTGCTAGGTATACTCTGAAACCCGTGGGAAGAGTGATAACGTTGGCTTCAGAACCTAATAAAATGACCTTTATTCGCGATCTGCAGGGCTTGCAGGCGGGCGATCAGCGATCTGTGGTGACCATTGGTTCTTTTGATGGTGTGCATCTGGGCCACCAGGCTATTCTCAAACAGGTTATAGACAAAGCGGCGCAGCTTGGACTGCCCTCTGTGGCTATGACATTTGAACCCCAGCCGCAAGAATTCTTCTCTGGCGAGAAAGCTCCAGCCAGACTGATGAGACTGCGAGAGAAGGTTCATGCCCTGCTGGAGTTCGGCATAGATCAGGTAGTTTGCTTGCAATTTAATCGCACGTTACGAGCCCTCACTGCAGCTGAATTCGTAGAGCGGGTTTTGGTTCAGGGGTTGGGAACCAAACACCTAATTGTGGGTGACGATTTTCGGTTTGGCTGTGATCGCAGTGGTGACTTCACAATGCTGTTGACTATGGGCGAGGCCTATGACTTTGAGGTGCAAGACACCGAGACGTTGACCATTGATGGTCAACGCATTAGCAGCACTCTGGTGCGTCAGACGCTGGAGCGTGCTGATTTTGCTCAGGCTGCCGAGCTGTTAGGGCGACCTTTCTCGATAAAGGGTCGTGTTGCCTATGGCCAGCAACTGGGTCGTGAGCTGGGTTTTCCAACGGCTAATGTGCAGTTAAATCGCTACAGTGCACCACTCCGCGGGGTCTATGCGGTACTTGTGGAGATTGATGGTGTTGAATATCAGGGCGCTGCCAACGTGGGTATAAGGCCAACATTGGGCGATCTGGTGAAGCCAATCTTAGAGGTTCATCTGTTGGATTTTAAAGGCGACCTCTATGGTCGGCGAATTGAGGTTGAGTTTGTTGCCAAAATTCGCGACGAAGAAAAATTTACTACGCTGGATAAACTGGTTGAAAGTATCCAGCGAGATGTCAAAAAAATTAGAGCCTGGTTTGCAGGCGTAAATAAGAATCTTAGTTAAGGCTGATATGAGCGACTCGATGGATTACAAGGCAACCCTGAATCTCCCAACAACGGCTTTCCCAATGCGAGCTAATTTGGCTCAGAGAGAGCCTGGCATTCTAAAAGAATGGCAAGATAATAATCTTTATCAGCAGATTAGAAAGGCTCGAGCCGGTTGTGAAAAATATATTCTCCATGATGGCCCTCCCTATGCCAATGGCGATATTCATTTGGGCCATGCGGTTAACAAAACCCTAAAAGACATTGTCGTCAAGTCACGAACTATGAGTGGCTTTGATGCGCCGTACATCCCCGGTTGGGATTGCCATGGCCTGCCTATTGAGCACAATGTTGAAAAGAAAGTCGGTAAGGCTGGGGCCAAGGTGGACTATTCTACGTTTCGCCAAAAGTGCCGCGACTATGCTATGAAGCAGGTTGAGGGCCAGCGCAAAGATTTTATTCGCATCGGGGTTTTTGGAGACTGGGAGCGCCCCTATCTGACCATGAATTTCGGAGTCGAGGCAGATATTATCCGAGCTCTTGGCAAAATCGCCGCAAACGGACATCTAGTAAAAGGCTACAAGCCTGTGTACTGGAGTGTGGTTGGCGGCTCTGCTCTGGCAGAAGCTGAGGTGGAATATCAGGACAAAACCTCATTTTCAATCGATGTTGCCTACCAAGTATCTGCGTCAGAACAGCTGGAAAAACTGTCTATGGCCTTCGCGGGCCTGCCAGGTGAAGGGTCGGTCAATGTTTTAATCTGGACCACTACACCCTGGACCATCCCCAGCAGTCAAGCTATCTCCTTGGGTGCTGATTTGGATTATGCGCTAGTGCAGTGTCGGACAGCATCCGGCCCAGTGCGTCTGATCTTTGCTCAGGCACTGCTTGAGTCTGTAATGCAGCGCCTTGAAATCGAAGACTATGCTGTCCTGGCAACCTGTCAGGGTTCGGCCTTGGAAAATATCGTTGCTGATCATCCATTCTACAGGCGTGATATTCCCGTTCTGTTGGGCGACCATGTCACTACGGATGCTGGTACCGGCTGTGTTCACACTGCACCAGATCATGGTATGGAAGACTTTACTGTCGCCAAGCAATACGGTATCGGGACCCTCAACTATGTGATGGACAATGGCCTGTTTCGCGACGATGTCGAGTTGTTTGCTGGCGAGCATGTCTACAAGGTTGAAGACCATATTATTGAAGTGCTGCGTGAGCGCAACCGCCTAATGGCCTGTGGGAAAATCACTCACAGCTATGCTCACTGCTGGCGCACTAAAACCCCGCTGATCTACAGAGCTACGCCGCAGTGGTTTATCTCTATGGATAAGAATGGACTTTTAGACAAGGCTAAAGCGGCGATTAAAGATGTGGCCTGGCACCCGGAATGGGGTGAGGCGCGAATAGAAGGCATGCTTGATGGCAGTCCAGATTGGTGTGTCTCACGCCAGCGTACCTGGGGGGTGCCCATTGCTCTTTTTGTGCACCGACAAACCGGTGAGCTGCACCCCGATACTGCAGCGATTATTGAGAAAGTCGCTCTGTTGGTAGAAGACAAGGGCATAGATGCTTGGTATGAGGTAGATGCCACTGACATCCTTGGCGCTGATGCTGAGGATTATCAAAAAGTTACGGATACTCTGGATGTTTGGTTTGACTCCGGTGTAACCCATGCCTCTGTGGTAAATGCTCGCGAGGAGCTCCAGTATCCTGCTGACCTGTATTTAGAGGGCTCGGATCAGCATCGCGGCTGGTTCCAGTCGTCTTTGAAAACTGCTATCGCGATCAATGGAACTGCCCCATACAAGGCGGTGCTAACCCATGGTTTTACCGTGGATGAAAATGGTCGCAAGATGTCAAAGTCGATCGGCAATGTTATACCTCCCCAAAAGGTTATTAACGAGCTGGGTGCCGACGTGTTGCGACTTTGGATTGCCAGTGCCGACTTTAGTGCTGAGATGACGGTATCTGATGAGATCCTCAAGCGTGCCGGCGAATCCTATCGTCGAATCCGCAATACGGCGCGGTATTTCTTATCCAATATCGATGGCTTTGATCCTGCTGTGCACTGCGTTGGTCATGGCGACCTGTTGGCGCTGGATCGCTGGGCAATTGACTGCGCAGCCCAGTTGCAGGAAGAGATTATCAACGACTATAACAATTTCCAGTTCCACCAGATTTATCAGAAGCTGCACAACTTTTGCGTACGGGATATGGGTGGTTTTTATCTGGATATTATCAAGGATCGCATCTATACCTGTGCTGAAGATAGCCTGCCGCGACGCTCTGCTCAGACTGCTTTGCATCAGATTGCCGAGGCCTTTGTACGCTGGATTGCGCCTATCCTCAGCTTTACCGCTCATGAAATCTGGGGCTTTATGCCCGGCGATCGCAGTAGTTCGGTGTTTGTTGCTCAATGGTATCCACTGAAGCGACTCGCGGACGATGAAGCTATTAGCCAACAGGATTGGGCCGTTATCTTGCAGGCCAAGGAAGCGATAAATAAGGTGATTGAAGAACAGCGCAATCAGGGCAATGTGAAGGGCTCTTTGGAGGCGGATATTCAGGTATTTGCCGATCAATCGCTCCATCATTCACTGGCCAAGTTGGGTGATGAGTTGCGTTTTGTCACCATCACATCCAAGGCCTCTCTGGCTGCTATGGATGAGGCTCAAGCTGCGGAGGACTCCTCTATGGATGGTCTCAAAGTGTCCTTACAGCGCTCACAGGCAGAAAAGTGTGTGCGTTGCTGGCACTTTATCGATGATGTCGGCAGTAACTCCGAGCATCCGCAGGTTTGCGGTCGCTGTATCAGCAATATCTCAGGTCAAGCTGAAGCGCGATACTATGCTTAAACTGGTGCCTAGATTGCGACCTTATACGCTTTGTCTATTTGCGATTGCAGCTGTAGTTTTGCTGTCAGACCAATGGACTAAACTGTGGGTCATGGAGCGTTACGCCTATGGCGATCGCGAGGTAATTAGTAGTTTCTTTAATTTAGTGCGCGCTCACAACTATGGTGCGGCCTTTAGTTTTCTCAGTGATGCAGGCGGGTGGCAGCGTTGGGGCTTTAGTATTCTAGCTGCCGTGGTGAGTTTGATTATCTCCCTGTGGATTGTTCGATTACCAGAGGGACGCAGGTTAGAAGGCTTGGCTCTTGCCCTTATTCTAGGCGGTGCTCTGGGGAATCTATACGACAGGCTGACTCTAGGCTATGTGGTCGACTTTTTAGACTTTCACTGGTCAGGGGTGCATTTTCCCGCTTTTAATGTCGCAGATGCCGGCATCACAGTAGGTGCGGTACTTATAATAATTGATGGGTTTTTTAACCAGCCCGCAGACTCTGCGACAGACAGCGATTAAATATTATGACTATAGCTATAGATACAGGCACTAGCGTCAAGCTTCACTTCGCTCTGGCGTTGGAAGATGGCCATGTAGTAGATTCCAATTTTGAATCCCAGCCAGCAACATTCAAAGTTGGAGACGGCAATCTGCTACTGGGGTTTGAGGCTGTTTTAATGGGACTGGTGGATGGCGATGAGCGAGAGTTTACTATTCCTCCAGAAAACGCATTTGGTCAGCACAACCCACAAAATATACAGTCGGTAGAGCGCGGCAATTTTGCTGAGGAAGATCTTGAGATTGGTGCGATCTACTCGTTCCAAAATGGTGATGGTGAGCTGCCTGGCGTTATTATTGAGGTGGGCGATAAAGAAGTAATGATTGACTTTAATCATCCTTTGGCAGGAAAGAATATTATTTTTCGCATCAAGATTATTAGCGTTTCTCCGGAGCAGGTGCACTGATGGATATTAAGCTAGCGAACCCGCGGGGCTTTTGTGCCGGGGTTGATCGCGCTATCGACATAGTTGATCGAGCGCTGGATATTTTTGGTGCACCAATCTACGTGCGTCACGAAGTTGTGCATAATAAATTTGTCGTCGACAAACTGCGTAATCGCGGCGCTGTATTTGTCGAGGAATTAGACGAGATTCCCGATGATGTGATCGTCATTTTTAGTGCCCACGGTGTTTCTCAGGCTGTTCAGCAGGAGGCTAAGCAGCGCAACCTGAAAGTATTTGATGCCACCTGTCCGCTGGTGACCAAGGTGCATATTGAGGTTACTAAATATGCCGGGGATGGCATGGAATGTGTGCTCATAGGTCACGCCGGTCACCCAGAAGTCGAGGGCACCATGGGGCAGTACGATCAGTCTACGGGCGGCAAAATGTACCTAGTTGAAAATGCCTCGGACGTTGCTCGGCTTGAGGTTATTAATCCAGCTAAGCTCGCCTTTGTCACTCAGACCACTCTGTCTATGGATGACACCGCAACTGTTATAGATGCATTGCGGCAGAAGTTTCCACTGATTCAGGGGCCAAGAAAAGACGATATCTGTTATGCCACTCAAAACCGTCAGGATGCTGTCAAGCAACTCGCTATAGAGTCTGATCTGGTATTGGTGGTGGGGTCGATAGCTAGTTCAAACTCCAATCGCTTGCGCGAATTGGCGGAGCGCTGTGGTTGTGAGGCCTATTTAATCGATGGTCCTGAGGACATTCAGCCCAGTTGGATTTCTGGCAAAACCTCGATTGGATTGACCGCTGGCGCCTCAGCGCCAGAAGTCTTGGTCAAAGACGTTATTAGTCGCCTTGAAGAATTAGGGGCCAAGCCACCCCTTGAGCTTGACGGGGTGGTAGAAAATATTAGCTTCTCTCTGCCAAAGGAGCTGCGCTCCTAACTGTTGTCGGCAATATGGGCGAACAGTGCTTTTGTTGAAGGGTCAAATTCAGCGCCATGACTGTTCTCTGACAGTAGTTCGTTAGCCATTTTCTTGCCTAGCTCGACACCCCACTGATCAAACGAATTGATATTCCAAATGCTGCCTTGCACGAACACTCTGTGTTCATAAAGTGCCACCAGAGCGCCAAAGTTCTTTGGCGATAGCTCATTCATCAGCAGAGTATTTGACGGTTTATTACCTGGATAGAATCTGTGCTGTTGTCCATCAGGCGCAGCCTGACCAGCCATTAATGCCGAGGCCTGAGCCAACATATTGCCCAGTAATACTCTGTGGTGTTCGGGGTTACTAAGGCTGTCTTTGGTGGCCGCAATAAAGTCCACCGGCACTGTTCTGGTGCCCTGGTGCAGTAGCTGGAAAAATGCATGTTGACCATTGGTGCCAGTCTGGCCCCAGAGAATCGGTCCAGTATTGTAGTCTAGCGCTTCTCCCTGCAGACTGGTGGATTTGCCATTACTTTCCATATCCAGCTGCTGAAGGTAAGAGGGCAGTAGCAGTAAACGTTCACAGTAGGGGATAACAGCGGTCGACTGTACGCCCAAAAAATTGCTGTACCAGATGCCCAGCAGCGCCATGATAACTGGCATATTGCTGTGCACTGGTTCGTTCTGGAAATGCAGATCCATTTCTCGAGCACCTGCCAACATGGCTTCAAACTGTTCAAAGCCAATACTTATAGCGATCGAAAGCCCAATGCTCGACCACAATGAGTATCTACCGCCCACCCATTCAGCGAACTCTAGAATTTGGTTTTGCGGAATTCCATATGCCATGGCATTAGCTGCATTAGCGGTAAGCCCTACAAAGTGACTGCTGGATTGAGGGGTTTCTAACCCTAGAGTCTGCTGAAACCAGTGAATGGCGGTCTTGGCGTTAAGCAGAGTTTCCTGAGTGGTAAATGTCTTGCTTGCCAGAGCCACAAGCGTGGTTTCTGGGTTGAGCTTTTTAAGGGTCGTAAGAATCTCAGCGCCATCAACATTAGAGATAAAGTGAAGATTGATATCTGGATGGGAATATTCTTCTAGGGCCTTGCAGGCTAGTTTGGGGCCAAGGTCGGAGCCACCTATTCCAATATTGATCACGTCGGTAATTGCTTTTCCCGTGCTCCCCAGCCACTGACCGCTACGGATTTTATCACTGGCTTCTTTCACCGCTTGGAGCTGGCTCTTAACCTGTGCAATTCTGTCAGTCTCCTGCTGTGTTTTGGCATCCTGCGGCTCTGCTCGCAGGGCAGCATGCAGCACAGCTCTATTTTCTGTAGTGTTGATAGCCTGACCAGAAAACATTGCCTTGCGATGACTTTGCAGAGGTGATTGCTCGGCCAGTGCCTGCAGATGCGACCAAACGTCGTTACTCAGCAGGTTTTTTGAATAATCTAAAAACAGTTCGCCGACACTGATTGAATAGGTTTTTGCGCGCTGAGGGTCTGCGGCAAACAGGTCGGTGATAGATGGCGCCTCAGCACTGGCGGCTTCTTCCAACTTGGACCAGGCACTAGTAGCTGTGGGTGAATAAGCATTATGGTTCATCTTTAGATTATTTCCTGTTTGAGACTCAATGGTTAGAGCGTAAAATCGCGGTACTCATGGGATTGCTCAAGGCTCCCAATAATGTAATTTAATTACATTAATCGCCAGTTTTATCGATTATTTATGGCCAATTTATGTAATTTTGTTACAATTAGTCAACTTTTAAATCGGAGCCAATATGGGCCAGATTAATCATCAAGTTGCTGCAGTTACGCAGCGCATTATAGAGCGCAGCGCCGCATTGCGTGACGATTATTTACAGCAAATCGCTGAGGATCATAGCAATCGACCAGAGCGTGGTAAATTAAGCTGTGGCAATTTAGCTCATGGCTTTGCTGCCTGTGGCGAAGAGGACAAAAACAGCCTTAAGCTCATGGAAGCGGGCAATATGGCTATTGTCACTGCCTATAACGATATGCTTTCCGCCCACCAGCCATACGCGACTTACCCAGACAAATTAAAGCAAGCAATGCGAGAAATTGGCTGCACCGCTCAGGTCGCTGGCGGCGTCCCGGCAATGTGTGACGGTGTGACCCAGGGTCAGGACGGTATGGAGCTTAGCCTGCTGAGTCGCGACCTAATTGCCCAGTGTACTGCACTGTCATTATCTCACCAGATGTTTGATGGCGTCTTAGCGCTGGGCATCTGCGACAAAATTGTTCCTGGTCTGGTGATGGGTGTATTGAGCTTTGGCTACCTGCCAGCACTCTTTGTGCCTGCAGGCCCTATGGAGACAGGCCTGCCCAACAAGGAAAAACAGCGTATTCGCCAGCTCTATGCACAGGGCCAGATTGGCCGTGATGAGTTATTGCAGGCAGAGTCTGATTCCTACCACAGCGCTGGCACCTGTACTTTTTATGGCACAGCCAATAGCAACCAAATGGTACTCGAGGCCATGGGTTTGCAGATGCCTGGTAGCTCGTTCGTTAATCCGGAAAATCCCCTTCGTGAAAAACTGACCATGGAAGCTGGATACCAGTTGGCGCGCATTACTGCATTGGGTAATGATTACCGTCCTGTAGGTGAGGTAGTTGATGCTCGCGCCGTGGTTAATGGCACCGTAGCACTTCTGGCATCTGGGGGTTCAACTAACCACAGTATGCATCTGGTAGCTATGGCGCGATCGGCGGGAATAATCCTCAACTGGGATGATATCTCCGACCTCAGTGCCGCAGTGCCACTACTGGCCAAGGTCTACCCAAATGGCCAAGCAGACGTAAATCATTTTCATGCGGCTGGTGGCACCAGCTGTATGTTTCGCCAACTACTGGACGGTGGTTTTATGCACGGCGATGCGAAAACGTCTTGGGGCACTAATTTCTCCGACTTTACTCAGGAGCCAAAATTGGATGCCAACAACAAGCTTGTTTGGTCTGAGTCTCCTCAGTTACCTCTTGATACCCAGGTGCTAACCACTGTGGATAAACCTTTCTCTAAAGAGGGTGGTCTGCGTTTGATGAGCGGTAACCTTGGGCGCGCCATGATCAAAGTGTCTGCGGTGGCGCCTGAGAATCAGATTGTTGAGGCACCTGCTGTGGTGTTTGATGCTCAGGATGACCTGGAGCCTCTATTTAAATCCGGGTCTCTAGATAGAGACTGTGTCATTGTTGTGCGCTATCAGGGCCCTAAAGCGTTGGGTATGCCTGAGCTGCATAAGTTGATGCCGTTCCTGGGAACATTACAGGACAAAGGTTTTAAGGTCGCTCTTGTCACTGATGGCCGTATGTCGGGAGCCTCAGGTAAGGTGCCCGCGGCCATCCATTTGGTACCAGAAGCTGCCTGTGGCGGTCTTTTAGCCAAGGTGCGCGATGGCGACGTCATACGTGTTGATGGTGTAGCTGGTGAGCTAGCTTATGTGGGTGATTTAGAGCAATTTGAAGCTCGCGACAATGCACCTCAGCCGAACGCAGGGCAGCGTGGCTGCGGACGTGAACTGTTTGCGCTTAACCGCGAGCGTATCAGCAGTGCAGAGCAGGGCGCCTCCTATCTGTTTGGCGAGGCCTAAGTGATGGCTCAGGCGTGGAATCTAGTTGCCGATATTGGCGGTACTAACGCGAGATTTTCAGCGATACCTAATGATGGCAGCCTCGAAAGTAACTATGAGTTCCATCATTCCGTTGAGGAGTATCCTAAGTTTTCTGATCTAATTGGTGGGCTACTGGCAGAGATCGCTGAGGCCACTGGCTGGGATCATGCGCCTACCAACGTCTGTCTTGCAGTCGCCTGCCCTGCAGATCGGGTAAATATCTCCTTCACCAATAGTCATTGGCAGTTTAATAAAGCTGAGCTTAAAAACCTCTTAGGTTGTGAAAACCTCTGGGTAATCAATGACTTTGAGGCGGTGGCTCATGGTATTACCGAGTTAGATGACCATGATCTAGTAAAATTGGGCGGCGGTGAAGCTTTGGACAACAAGCCGATTGGTATTCTGGGTGCAGGCACTGGCTTGGGGGTGGCGGGTTTGGTGCGTCATGCCCATGGCTATCATGTCATCGACACCGAGGGCGGACATGCTGATTTTGCGCCACTGGATGAAGTCCAGCATGCAGTTGTAGAGCGTCTGCGAGTGATTTTTGGCCGAGTGTGCCTTGAAAGGATTCTATCAGGCAAAGGTATTCTCAATGTTTATACTGCGCTTTGCTCAATTCAGGGTGCCCAGGCGAAATTTGACGACCCGGCGCAGATCGTTACCGCAGCTCAGGCTGGAAGCGATGAAAAAGCAGAGCAGACGCTGAATATTTTTTGTGATGCCATGGGTGCCGCAGCGGGCAATTTGGCTTTGACCTTCGGCGCCCAGGGTGGCATCTACATTGCAGGAGGCGTAATTCCTCGCTTCCAAGACTTTTTTATCAGCAGCTCCTTCCGTTCCAAGTTTGAGGACAAAGGTCGTTTTGCTGAATACATGAAACCAATCCCCGTCTATCTGGTGACCCGAAGCAATCTCGGTCTATTGGGCGCGGCGAAAAAACTACAGCAAGTTTAAGGAGTTGTAAGTGCGTAATTTGTTAGCTGGTAACCCAGTTATTCCAGTTATTACTTTAGATTTAGTAGAAGATGCAGTGCCTCTGGCTGAGGCGCTAGTCGCTGGCGGTCTGAAGGTTTTAGAGGTCACCCTGCGAACCGAGGCCGCGGTTGAGGGTATCAAGCAGATTGTGAAGCATGTTCCAGAGGCAATTGTAGGTACTGGCACAGTTTGCAGCGAGCAGCAGATGAAGCTGTCTGAAGATCTGGGCTGCCAGTTTATGATTTCTCCTGGCGCAACCGACGCGCTTTTACAGGCGGGGCAAAGGTCCTCGATTCCTTTTTTACCTGGCATTGCTTCAGTTAGCGAATTGATGCGTGGTATGGAATACGGTCATCGCGATTTTAAGTTTTTCCCAGCCGAGGCAGCTGGAGGAGCCCCTGTTTTAAAGGCAATGGCGGGCCCTTTTGGCGATATACGTTTCTGCCCTACTGGCGGTATTGGGCTGTCTAATGTGAAGGATTATTTGGCGCTTCCAAATGTATTATGTGTGGGCGGTTCATGGATCGCGCAGCCAAAGTTAATTAAACAAAAGCGCTGGGCCGACATTGAGCAGTTGGCGCGAGAGGCAGTTGAGCTTGCAAGCTAGTCTAAAGACGGCCAAATGCAGTATAAAAAGTCTTAACGTTGTACAGAACCACTGAGGTTTATAATGAGCAGTAATATTGATCTGGTTATTTTTGGCGCCCGAGGCGACCTTTCTAAGCGGAAGTTATTTCCAGCGCTTTATCAGCTAGACAAAGCAGGGTTGTTGGCGGACAGCGTTCGTGTTGCCGGCGTGGCCCGAGAGGATATGGACAGCGTAAGTTTTATTCAGCATACCCACGATGCCCTTAAAGCTACTGTAGGCGAGGCGGATTGGGATGAAAAGGTTTGGAGTAGGTTTAGTCATCGCTTGCAGTATATCCGAATTGATTTTTCTCAGAAGAAACAGTTTGCGGCACTAAAAGAATGGTCCATCGATAAGCGCACCATGGTTTATTACATGGCTACCCCGCCAAGCATCTTTGGATCAATTTGCAAGCATCTTGATGAGGCCGGCTGTGTCGCTAAAACATCTCGGATTGTGCTTGAAAAACCCATTGGCCACGACTTAAAGAGTTCTCAAGAAGTCAACGATACCGTGGGTCGTTATTTTCCCGAGCGCAATATTTACCGTATTGACCACTATCTGGGCAAAGAGACGGTGCAGAATTTGTTGGCTCTACGTTTTGCCAACCGCATGATAAATTCCCAATGGGACAACAGCTGCATTGACCATATTCAAATTACTGCCGCTGAGACTGTAGGTATTGAAGGACGCTGGTCCTACTACGATAAGGTTGGCCAGTTGCGCGATATGGTGCAAAACCACCTTTTGCAGCTGCTCTGTATGGTGGCCATGGAGCCGCCAAATTCTCTTGAAGCGGATGAAATTCGCGCTGAGAAGGTCAAGCTGTTACGTGCACTGAGCCCCATTAATCGCGATAACGTTGCGGACCAAGCTGTGCGTGGCCAGTATGCCGCTGGCTGGATTTCAGGTCAGCCTGTTGTTGGCTATATGGAAGAAGAGGGCTGCTCAGGTGACAGTAGTAACAACGAAACCTATGTCGCTCTAAAAGTCTTTGTCGATAACTGGCGTTGGACGGGCGTGCCCTTTTACTTGCGTACCGGTAAGCGTATGAAAGACAAGGTAACTCAGGTGGTGATTACCTATAAGGACAACCCGCATTCATTGTTCCCGGAGACTGATAGCGAAGCTAATAATCGGTTGATTATTAACTTGCAGCCCAACGAGGGTATTCAGTTGGAAATGGTCTCCAAGCGGCAGAGCCTCAAACAGAGAATGGGCGTTGAGAAGCGCACCCTTAATCTAGATTTCTTTGACTCTGAGACTGACTCAAGAATCCCCGATGCCTATGAGCGCCTATTATTAGAGGTGATAAAAGGCGATCAGTGGCTATTTGTGAGTCGCGAGGAAATTGAAGCTTCCTGGCGCTGGTGTGATCGCTTGCTAGACGCCTGGTCTGATAAGAATATTGGAACCAAAACCTATAGCGCCGGCTCTTGGGGCCCAGCCAAAGCAGAAATTCTTATTGAAAATGACAACCGTAGTTGGCACGAGGAGTAGTTATGGAAATCCTCGAATATGAAAATACCTCTGCACTGGACATTGAGCTAGCTGAGAAAGTGGCTGGTCTGCTGGCTGATGATATAGCAGCTAAAGGTAAGGCTTCTCTGGTGGTATCCGGTGGCCGAACACCAATGGGTTTTTTTCAGCTGCTGTCCCAACAGATGCTGGATTGGCATTCGGTCAAGGTCACTCTGGCTGATGAGCGCTGGGTCAATAACGAGCACAAGGATAGTAATGAAAAGCTAGTGCGGGAAAACCTGTTGATCAATGAAGCTCGTCATGCTGATTTTGTTCCCCTAAAAACCGCTGCTGACAATGCTCTGGAAGGCGAAGTGGAGACTGAATTAGCGTTGGCCGCTATTGGTCAATTCACTGTGGTTATTCTTGGAATGGGGGATGATGGTCACACGGCTTCATTGTTTCCCGGCGCCGAGGCGTTGCCACTGGGATTGGCGATGGATTCCGGCCGCACTGCGATAGCAGTAACACCTACAGAGGCGCCCCATCAGCGGATTAGTTTAACCCTACCGCGGTTGCTCAATAGTCGACAGCTGATCATTCATATCAGTGGTGCGGGTAAACAAAGTTTACTGCAGGCGGCGCAGGCGGGTGACGATGTTGCTGAGTTGCCTATTCGTGCAATCCTCAAACAACAGGCTGCACCTCTTTCAATCTATTGGGCGAAGTAGCTTCTGCCGATATAAAGTAGGCCTTCCGTGGCCTGGGAAGAGACGGTTTTTCAAGTTAGCGAATAGTGTCGCCCACTCGAACAATTTTTAATGTGTTGGTGCCGCCGTGGACATTGACGAAGTCACCTTTGGTAATCAGAACCAAATCGCCATCACTCACAGCGTCGTGGGCGCGAAGCGTCTCCACGGCGCAGTGGTTTACCTCAGAGGGATCCAGCGTTGAGGTGTCAAATGGTATGGGTACAACCCCTTTGTAAAGTGCGGTTATCTCGCAGGTACCCAGTTTTTGCGCCATGGCATAGATAGGCAGAGAGGAGGTGATTCGAGACATTAATAGTGGCGTAAAGCCGGTTTCTGTCATGCAGATAATCGCCTTCACCCCTTTCAGATGATTGGCTACATACATAGCAGACAGGGCTAGCGACTCATCGATGCGTTGAAATGTCTGGTCTATTCGGTGCTTGGAACGCTGAGCCAGAGGATGCTTTTCCGCGCCCTCAATAACTCTAGCCATCGCCTTCACAGTCTCGACAGGGAAATCACCCACAGCGGTTTCCGCTGATAGCATCACGGCATCTGTGCCATCTAGCACGGCATTGGCGACGTCAAAAACCTCAGCGCGGGTTGGCGTTGGGGCACTGATCATAGACTCCATCATCTGGGTGGCCGTTATCACAACTTTGTTAGCAGCGTTAGCGGCTTCGATTAGTTGTTTCTGTATCGCCACCAAGTTAGCGTCACCAATTTCTACACCCAGATCGCCGCGAGCAACCATTATGCCATCGGCACTTTCAATGATTCCTGGCAAAAACTCTTCGGTAATGGCTTCGGCTCGCTCAATCTTAGCGATAATATGAGCATTGCTACCCGCGTCTGTGAGCAGCTGTCTTGTAAGTTCTACATCTTCCTTTGAACGCACAAAAGAGATAGCTAAGTAGTCTGTATTTAGTGCAGCAGCGGTTTTTATATCAGCTCGATCTTTGTCTGTTAAGGCGTCAGCAGAAAGACCGCCTCCAAATTTATTAACACCTTTTTTGCTTGAGAGAACGCCACCCTGAAGGACTTGACACTGCACTGCATGGTTTGTTTTTTCTATAACTTTTAGAGTCAATCGACCATCGTCTAAAAGTAAGATGTCATTCTGATCTATGTCTGCAAGCAGTTCTGCAGCAATAAATACCGCCTTTTGGTCGCCTAGGTTGGAGTCGAGCTGGCTGTCTAGTCGAAAACTATCACCCTCAGTGAGAACAATTTTTTTATCCTCAGCAAAACTGCCAATGCGGATTTTTGGCCCCTGCATGTCGCAGAGAATACCCACAGGCGTTTTTAGAGACTTACTGATCGCTCGAATGCTCTCGGCTCGCTTACTATGCTCTTCCGCACTGCCATGGGAAAAGTTCAGGCGAAAGACGTTAACACCGGCGATTATTAATTCACGAATTCCAGCTTCATGGCTTGTGCCGGGACCCAGAGTGGCGAGAATCTTAGTTCTTCTGGGCATGGAATTAAGATTCCGCTGACAATAGGGCAATACTATTGTCCAGCATACGATTGGAGAAACCCCACTCGTTGTCGTACCAGGCCATTACCTTCACTAAGGAGCCATTGACGCGAGTTTGGAGTGAGTCAAAGTTGCTGGAGTAAGGGATATGGTTGTAGTCAACAGATACTAGAGGTTTGTCACAGTAGCTTAATACTTCACTCAGCTCACCGTCAGCAGCGGCTTTAAGCACCTGATTTACCTCTTCAACAGAGGTTTCTCTGCCTGCGTTAAATGTTAGATCTACCAATGACACATTAATGGTAGGTACGCGAACGGCCAGACCGTCCAGCTTGCCCGCTAATTCTGGGAGTACATCGGCAATCGCGGCCGCAGCACCAGTTTTGGTAGGAATCATAGATTGGGTTGCAGATCGCGCACGGTAAACATCTGAATGATATACATCGCTGAGCTGTTGGTCGTTGGTATAGGCGTGAACTGTGGTCATATAGCCGGACAGAATACCCATAGCTTCCTGTAGAGGCTTTACCAGAGGCGCTAAACAGTTTGTAGTACAGGACGCATTGGAGACAATCTGGTGGTTCTGGGTCAGTACATTGTCGTTGATACCATAGACAACCGTGGCATCAACATTGGAACCCGGTGCAGAAATCAGAACTTTCTTTGCGCCGCCGGCGATATGCAGGGCAGCTTTGTCCCGGCTGGTGAATACGCCAGTACATTCACATACCAGATCCACACCTAGGTCGCCCCAGGGGATATTGGCGGGGTCGCGCTCGCAGAACCAGCGAATCTTATCGCCGTTAATAGTCAGAGAATCTTCACCAACTTCAACCTGCTGGTTGAAGCGACCATGCACAGTGTCAAACTGCAGCAAGTGAGCGCTAATATTGACATCGCCCAGATCATTGATCGCGACGATTTGTAATTTGTCCTGAAGGTCGGGGCGCTCATAGAGAGCCCTAACAATATTGCGTCCGATGCGGCCAAAGCCATTGATAGCGATTTTGTACATAGTATGGGTCTTTGATGTGTAATAAAATTACGTAAATTATAGACTTAGCAAGGATTTTAAGCAATGAATGCGGAGTTTTATTACGTATAATTACCAAAATACGTCAGCTATTTACCTATTCTCACTATATGTCGGAATTTTTTTACAAAAATAGAGTTTTTGAGGATTTTTTAGGCTGAAATATCTAAAATGACTGCAGTCTTAGGTTAAATTACGTAACTAAATTCCAATTAGAGGGTAGGGCCATGCACAGTCAGAATCTTATCAATGTAATCACAGATGCACTGCCCGGGCTCAATAAGTCTGAGGCTAAGGTCGCCCGAGTGATTCTTTCCGACCCTGATGCGGCTACCCAGTCAAGCATTGCCACCCTCGCTAAAAAAGCTAGCGTCAGTGAGCCCAGCGTCAATCGTTTCTGTAAGCGCTTTGATGCTGCGGGATTCCCAGATTTTAAGCTCAAGTTGGCAAAGTCTTTGGCCAGTGGTATTCGCTTTGTCAATCGCAACGTGGATCCAGACGATGATGTGGGCAGTTACACCCCAAAGATTATTGACAGCACTATTAACACGTTAGCCCTTGTGAGGGATAAGATTAGTCACCCAAGGGTAAATCAGGTGGTCGATTGTCTGATTCAGGCAAAACGTATTTACTTCTTCGGTCTGGGAGCTTCTGGCTCGGTTGCTCGTGACGCTGAAAACAAATTCTTTCGCTTTAATCTGCCGGTCTCCAGTCACGATGATGTGCTGATGCAGAGAATGCTCGCCTCGACCGGTGGGACGGGGGATGTGTTCTTTATCATCTCTCACACTGGGCGCACCAAAGAGGTCGTTGAGGTTGCTGAAATTGCGCGCAGCAACGGCTCTACAGTGATCGGCCTGACCGCTGCTGATTCGCCGCTGGCCCACATGAGCAGTGTAACTCTCGATGTGGATGTGCCAGAAAACACTGACGAATATATGCCTATGGCTTCACGCATCGTGCATCTGGTTATTTTGGATGTGCTAGCGACAGGTGTGACCCTGCGACGTGGGCCTGATTTCCTGCCTCATCTAGAGAAAATCAAGAATAGTCTCAAGCCGACAAGGTATCGTAGCGAAAGCTAGCAAGTTATTCTTTTGCGCGACTTTTAACCGTTATTCTGCGCCAATCTCCTCAAAAATCTTGAGTCAACAGTTGTCAATCTACTAGACTGGTTTGGTCGCTAGAAAGCCTGACCTATTTATCGAAAGGTCGTCCGGGCGGGCAGGGCTATAGGCCAGTGCGCAGCGGCTGGCGCTCGGTTGACGAGGGTGCCAAAAATGCATAACAATCTTTTGACAAGCGTTGACGCTGTCTATCCAGCAATACCAGAGGGCCATCATCATGTCTAATTTCCCGTTGCATCCTGTTCCTGCACACTGGCAAAAAACGGCTTTTATCAATAAAGAGCAATATCGCGAGATGTACTTGCAGTCCATTGAGCAACCTGAGCAGTTTTGGGCGCAGCAGGCGGAGTCGTTTTTGACCTGGGATAAGCCTTGGCAGACGCTCTCTCGCTCCGACTTTTCTGTTGGTGAAGCCAGTTGGTTTGAGGGCGGAAAATTGAATGTTGCGGTCAACTGTATAGACCGCCATCTGGACAGTCGCGCAGATCAGACCGCTCTCATATGGGAGGGTGACGAGCCCACAGACGACAAGATAATTACCTATAGAGAGCTTCACCAGCGAGTTTCACAGCTCGGCAATGTGCTGCGAGATCGTGGAGTCAGAAAAGGGGATCGTGTCTGCATCTACATGCCGATGATTCCTGAGGCTGCCTATGCAATGTTGGCCTGCGCCAGAATTGGGGCTGTGCACTCGGTCGTGTTTGGTGGGTTCTCTCCAGAGGCCCTAAAAGATCGAATTTTAGATTCTGACTGTCAGGTGGTGATTACAGCGGATGAGGCTGTGCGGGGTGGCAAGACTATCCCTCTAAAAGGGAATACAGACAAAGCGCTTGAAGGTTGTCCAAATGTCCACAGCTGTTTGGTTATAGAGCGCACCTCAGGCGCAATTAACTGGGTTGATGGCCGGGATATTTGGTATCACCAGGCGATTGAGTCTGTGGCCTCGACATGCGAACCCGAAAGTATGGATGCTGAGGATCCATTGTTTATTCTCTATACCTCGGGCTCCACCGGTAAACCCAAAGGTGTGATGCACACCACCGGCGGCTACCTATTGATGGCTGCGATGACCCACAAATATACTTTCGATTACAAAGAGGGTGATATCTATTGGTGCACAGCTGATGTAGGTTGGATTACAGGGCATAGCTACATACTCTATGGGCCGCTCTGTAATGGTGCGATATCGCTAATGTTTGAGGGCGTGCCCACTTATCCCGATGCCTCGCGTTTTTGGCAGGTGATCGACAAACATAAGGTTAATCAGTTTTACACCGCGCCCACGGCAATCCGCGCCCTAATGGCCGCTGGCAATGAGGCTGTTGAGAAGACCTCCCGTAACTCGCTAAAGTTATTGGGCACGGTGGGCGAGCCAATTAATCCGGAAGCCTGGGAGTGGTACTACCAAGTCGTAGGTGATTCGCGATGCCCTATTGTGGATACCTGGTGGCAGACTGAAACAGGTGCTCATATGCTAACGCCTTTGCCAGGAGCGACGGATCTTAAACCGGGCTCGGCTACTCAGCCATTTTTTGGTGTTCAGCCGGTGCTCTTAGATACTGAAGGCGAGGAAATTAAGGGTGCAGGCGAAGGTCTTTTGATGATTAAAACTTCATGGCCCAGTCAAATTAGAACGGTTTATGGCGACCACAAGCGCTGTATAGATACCTATTTTAGTGCTTATCCCGGCTATTACTTTACTGGCGATGGCGCGCGGAGAGATGAGGATGGTTACTACTGGATTACTGGGCGTGTGGATGATGTGCTCAATGTGTCCGGTCACCGTATGGGAACCGCAGAAGTTGAGAGCGCACTAGTGCTGCACAACAGTATCGCTGAGGCCGCTGTCGTTGGCTATCCCCATGACATTAAGGGGCAAGGCATCTATTGCTATGTGACACCCATGGCCCATGTGGAGCCCAATGAGCTGTTGCGCCAAGAACTTATTGCACTGTGCGTCGCTGAGATAGGGCCTATAGCCAAGCCAGATATCATTCAATGGGCGCCGGGATTACCCAAGACCCGCTCAGGCAAGATTATGCGAAGGATCCTACGCAAAGTGGCCGCAAATGAGCTGGATAGTTTGGGGGATACTTCAACCCTTGCTGATCCCAGCGTTGTTGATGAGCTGATTAATAATCGGCATAACCGATAAATACTGATCTGGATGAAGCGGTTGCCAGGAAAACATTAACTTAACTGCTGCTGATACAAGATTAGCAGGTATAAAAAAATAAAATATAAGGGGTCGCTATGAAGCGGTTATTTTCTACCCTTGCCTGCGCAGGACTAATTTATTTAGGGCTACTGATTGTGCCAGGGTCCGGCCCAGTTGCATCTGTGGCTTTTTATCAGAAAGACCAATTTGAGGTTATTGCCCATGGCAATGGTCGTGCCCTAATGCCTGGCAATACATTAGAGGCTGCGGTCAATGCGCTGGCCGTAGGTACGGATATTCTGGAACTGGATGTCCACTTAACGGCAGATAATCAGCTAGTTGTCAGGCATGACGCGATAATTGATACCACAACTAATGGCACTGGCAGGATTGCCGATATGACCCTTGCTCAGATACAGCAGTTCGATGTGGGGTTTCATGAAATAGACTATCCTGGGCTCAAAGCGCCGGCTGGTATTGTTATTCCGACTCTAGAGTCTCTATTCAAGCGTATGCCTTCAAGTCGCTATCTTATTGAACTGAAACCGGTTGAAACTAGAGTTGCAGACCATCTTTGCCGGCTTGTTAAAGATTATGGTCTGGAGGATCAAGTGGTTGTCGGCTCTTTCCACAGTTCTGTTTTAGAATATTTTCGTCAGACCTGTCCCAGTATCCCCACCTCCATGGGAGAGTCTGAGGTGGCTTTGATGGTAGTGCTAAGTCGCCTCGGTCTTGGACATCTTCTGAGTCCTAACGCGGTTTCAGTGCAGGTGCCCATGAGTTATGCTGGCATTACTGTTCTTACACCCTCATTGATTCAAACAGCGCATAACCTCAATGTGCGACTTGATGTCTGGACCATAAATAACCCTGATATAATGCAGCAACTAATAACAATGGGGGTGGACGGTATTATCACTGACCGCCCTGATTTATTGAGCGCAATACTTGAGAAGCCCTAGGCTTTGAAGGCCGATCCAGTGCCGTTTAATGCTATTACTTAAGTGTCGCTTTTAAGCTAAAACTAGTCTAAAAATAATACAGAGATGGATAGCAATGGATAGCATAATGCCAACTATGAATCTTGATATCAGCAGACAATTAGAAAAATTAATGCGCGAGAGAAAGCTTTCTCAAAGCGCACTGTCACGCGCAACAGGGGTTCCGCAGCCGACTATTAATCGCATTCTGAGCGAAGTGACGCGAGAGCCGCGCCGAGACTCAGTGGTGCGTATTGCTAATTATTTTGGCGTTACACCCGAGTCTCTTTATCAGGCGCCCAGTAAGGCGGCTGAGGCTAGAGAAGCCAGCTCTATCGAAGAACTCTACAGTCGGATTTCAGCGTTGAGCGAAGAGGATCGCGCTCTGCTCTTTGATAAGGTCACCAAAGAGCTCAATTAATATTTTCGCGGAGTGTTTTCAGCAGTCTTTGTCTTTCCGTTAAAGGCAGGCTTTTCACGCAGTCCATAAACTTGTCTAACCCTCCTTCAAAGGCGCTCTGCAGACATAGCCCATTCAAAGGTCCAGATATTAGTGGTATTGGCTGATTGGTGCAGCTTGCGATATCAGTGCGGCTTGCGATATCAGTGCAGCTTGCGATTTTAGTGCCTGTTATGTCTGTAGCTAAATCCATGGTCAACACTTCCTAAGGTCGGTAAATAGTCTTGCATAGCAGTGCTATTTCAAGAGGGTCATCTGCCGCATGGTGTCCGTTCCGGGCTTTAAACAAAAATATAAAATCTTTAGCCCGACTAAGTTTACTGATTAAGCGACTAGTTCCTATAGTTCTTACGAGCTAATACTAAAGTATTACTTGTATTGCTATGAGCCTCAATATCAACGATCAAATTAAACTTGTTTTATCCCTGTAGGCCTGTATAAAACCCCTATGGACATACTTTATGGCAGTTCTTCAGATTGGTTTTTTTGGGCCTCTGCGATTTTCGCCTGCCTGCTTGGTGCAATGTCACCGGGCCCAAGCTTGGCACTGATTGTTAATCACTCTGTATCTCAGGGTAAAGTTGCAGGGCTGTGTGCCGCCTCAGCTCATGGTCTTGGCATAGCGCTATTCGCTTTTTTAACAGCTTTCGGGTTGGTGGTAGCGGTCGATAAAAATCCTGTCGTCTTTGATGTGATTCAGTTCGCCGGAAGTCTTTTTTTACTTTATATGGCGGTCAAACTTGCGTTCGCATCAACTCGTAAAGAACCTACTATCGCAGTGGCTGTGCAATCATCACCTTGGGCCGCAGCGCGAGATGGCTTTCTGATTGCATTGGTGAACCCAAAGATTCTGGTGTTTTTTACAGCTTTATTTAGCCAGTTTGTGCGACCTGAAAGTGAAGCATGGGAAAAACTTGCTCTGACCGCGATTGCCGGTGGCGTTGATGCGCTCTGGTACATTCTGGTCGTTTTACTATTATCGCAGTCCGGTACTATTATTAGGTTTCAACGTAATAGTTGGATCTTGGATAAGGTTTTTAGCTTTATTTTATTCATTATTTCTATCCAGTTTATGGCTAGTATGCTAAGGGCTAATTTTGTTTAAATCCGGTATTAATAATCTCAACGTTAGCTTACGCCCTCTAGAGTAGAGCCTGCCCAAAAGGATATCATCTCCATGACCTCGTTTAGTGCTCTTTATAAACTTGCCGCTGCCAATCGTGGTGGCACCGAGTTACTCGAGGCGATTTTGCCCCGCCCTAAAACCGCAGCGCAGTTAGCCGAGCAGCCAGATTCGCGCTATTTGTCGATGATGTCGCGCTGTATTTTCCGAGCAGGGTTTGTTTGGCGCGTGATAGATAATAAATGGTCAGGATTTGAAACTGCCTTTGCTGAGTTCAATCCGTTGGCTGTGGCGCACTTTAGTGATGAGAAATTAGAAGCCTTGGCTCAGGATAAGAGTATTGTGCGCAACTTCACTAAGATTGTTGCAGTGCGCAACAATGCGGTCTATGTTCTCGATCGTCAGCGTAGCCATGGCAGCTTTGCTGAATTTATAGCCCACTGGCCCGAGGATAATATCACTGGCCTTTGGCTCGAGATGAAAAAGCAGGGTTCGCGTCTAGGTGGTAATACTGGGCCAATGATGCTGCGAAGTATGGGCCGAGACACATTTTTGCTGACCAAGGATGTCTGCGATGCTCTGATTAATCATGGTTTTATGAAGAAATTTAGTCCTACCTCGCAGCGTGACTTGAAGCTGGTAGAGCAGGTTTTTGAGGATCTGCGGGCCGAGTCTGGGCGGCCTCTCTGTCAGATAAGTCGCATTCTGTCTTGCACCGTCTAGGTATTATTTGCTCTGTTGAAAGATTAATCCACGTGGTGATATCATGACTGCGTTTCCTAAGGGGCGGTCCCAAACAGACCTGAGAAGTACCCTTTGAACCTGATCCGGATTATACCGGCGTAGGAATAGGACTACTGGTTTTTTGCCCTTCACTCCGTCTCTTGACTCCGGGTCTCCTTAACCATTGTTACTGAGGCTCATGCTATGAATACCACTAATTTTTCCACACCTAGACCGCTTGTTTTTGCGCTGACCTGCTACTTTTTTGCGCCCCTAGCTTCTGCCGACACAGGCATTGACGAAGTTATTGTCAGCGGTGATCTTCGAGACTCCACAGTCTTGGAATCTGCAGCAAGTATTTCCCTGTTCGATAATAAATTGATCCTTAAGCGCCAAGCTAGGCATTTGGAGGACCTGCTTAATTCGGCCCCCAATGTGAATTTTTCTAGCGGCGCGTCCCGAGGGCGCTTTATCCAGATTCGTGGGATTGGTGAGCGCAGTCAGTTTATTGAACCCCTCAATCCCTCTGTCGGCATTATGGTGGATGGTATTGATTTTACCGGAATAGCTGGAGCTGCCACCACGATGGACATTCAGCAAGTCGAGATACTGCGGGGTCCGCAGGGGACCCTCTATGGTGCTAACGCACTAGCTGGCCTGATAAGTCTGCGAGCTGTGCAGCCCTCTGAGCAGTTACAGGGCAATCTAGAGGTCGCATTGGCTGACTATAATAGCCGCACCCTCAGTGCTGGGGTCGGTGGGCCGCTTAGTAACAACCTTGGTTTTAGATTGGCAGTGCAAAAGCACAGCAGTGATGGCTATGTTGAAAATGATTTTCTAAGTCGCTCGGACACCAACAATATTGATGAGCTGAGTCTGAGATCTATTTTAGATTGGCAGGCTACTGAGGATACCAACCTCAAGCTCACGATTTTCCATGTGGAAGCTGATAATGGCTATGACGCCTTTAGTCTGGATAACAGCCGTAACACATTGTCAGACAACCCAGGCCAGGATCGCCACGAGGCAACTGCTGTTGCACTGCAGGGTAGCTGGCAGGGCCATGCTAGTTTCGAGCTAGCCAGTACTTTGAGTTATGCCAATAACAATCTTGAATATGGCTATGACGAAGACTGGACTTACAGCGATATCTGCGTTGATTTCGTCTGCATCTATGACGGCTATGAGTCGGTGGATAATTATATTCGCGATAGCCATAACGGTAGCCTAGATGTGCGTCTTACCTCTAAGGATGGCGGACAGATTTTGAATGGCAGCACTGACTGGGTGTTGGGGGCATATTGGCGAGAGCAGGACGAGGCGCTTTTGAGACAGTACAGTTTTGCCGCCGGTGATTTTGTTAGTGATTTTAAAACTAGCAATCGGGCCATCTATGCGCAGTTGGACAGCCATCTATCTTCCAATCTAACACTGGTGACGGGACTGCGACTTGAGAATCGAGAGGCTGACTACAGCGATTCTGAGATGATAGATCACGGCGTGGATGAAGACCTCTGGGGTGCTCGTGTTGCACTGCAGTACAGGACTGCTTCAGGACCCATGGTCTACGGTCTGGTATCCCGTGGATATAAAGCTGGTGGTGTCAATAGTGACCCTGCTCTCGATGCCGTAGATCGTGAGTTTGACACTGAACAGATGTGGAATATTGAAGGCGGTGTAAAAGGGCTCTGGTTGGATGGGTCGTTGCAGGCGCAGTTGGCTGTGTTTTATCAGCTAAGGGATGATATTCAAATTAAGCAGTCCCTTGTGCAGCCCATCGACGAGACTAATGCGACTAGTTTCACCGACTATTTTGGCAACGCTGCCAAGGGCACTAATATGGGTACTGAACTTGAGTTCAATTGGTTTGCCAGCGAGACTGTGGCGCTGTTTGGTAGTATCGGGTTACTCAAGACAGAATTCGATACGCCGCTTTCAGAGACATTAGATGGTAGAGAACAGGCGCATGCTCCCAGCTATCAATTTGCGCTAGGCGCCAGCTTTCAAGTAACTGACAGCCTTGCGGTCGGTCTGGATATCGAAGGTAAGGATGAATTCTTCCTATCATCGCGTCACAGTGCAAAGACTCAATCCTATGAGCTACTCAATGCCAATCTGACTTACGATACTGGAGATTGGCAGCTATCTCTATGGGGTCGCAACCTTACCGATGAAGATGTGATTGTACGTGGCTTCGGTAGCTTTGGTAACGATCCTCGCAAAGGGTACGAAACTGAACCCTACTATCAGTATGGCGCTCCGCGAGTATTTGGTCTGACTGGCAAATATGACTTTTAACAGTCCTTGGCGAATAAGGAGCGATCATGCAAGTTACCATTGATATAAGTATGTATCCCACTCGGGAGGATTTTATTCCTCCCATTGATGGATTTATCCAAAAAATTAATCAGTACGAGAATCTTAAGGTCTCCACGTTCCCAACCAGTACTGTGGTGCAGGGTAGCTTCGAGCACGCCATGGCTGCTGTGCAGGAGACAATTGCCGAATGTTATCGAGAGTTCAATATGGCAATCTATGTCGCCAAGATTATCCCTGGTTATGAGGCTCTTTAAATGATGTTTGCATGGCTGAATCTTGAAAGTCTGGCGGTAGCCCTGTCTATCGCCTACCTCGTCTTGGCCATGAAAGAAAATAGTCTGTGCTGGTACTGTGCCTTTTTTAGCACTGCCATTTACGTTTGGATATTTGGCGATGTTAGCCTTTATATGGAGTCGGCTCTTAATGTCTACTACATGGCAATGGCGGTATATGGCTGGTATCAATGGCAGCGGGGTGGCACAGTTAAACAGGGATTGCCCCTCTGTCGCTGGACTGCGCAGCAGCACCTTTGCGTTGTGGTTCTGACTCTGTCGACCAGTCTAATATCCGGTTATTTTTTAACAGTCACCACGGATGCCAAGTTACCCTATCTGGACTCATTCACCACTTGGGCCAGTATTGTTACTACTCTGATGGTGGCGCGGAAGGTTGTAGAAAACTGGCTCTATTGGATGGTTATTAATTCTGTTTCCATCTATCTGTTTATTGATAGAGAGCTCTATCAAACCGCGGCTATGCTTACGTTATACTTGGGCCTGTCGGTGGTCGGCTATATTGCTTGGAGAAACAGCTATTTCGAACAGAACGCAGCAACTGCTACAACAGACCCTATCTAACTGGCAGCAGTGGGACATAGGAGACTCTGATATGCTTTCCGAGGCTCCCCAGGTCCTAGAGGAGCTTGTGGGTGGGCGAACCAATGAAACCTTCCTAGTGGCCTCTGGCGCGTTTCAGGCAGTCGTACGAGTTAATTCTGCAGACAGTGTCAAGCTCGGCATAGATCGTCATCGCGAAGCAAAGATACTCAAGCTATTGGAGCCAACAGGGGTTGTTCCAAAGGTCTACTCAATTGGTCCAGAGGTCATGGTTTCAGAGTTCATAGTCGGCCTAACCCTTAGCCAAAAGAGCCTTAAAAACAGTCACACCATGGAGGCGCTCTCATCAGCGCTGCGCAGAGTCCAAAACATTGAAATGCCCGGGGATAGCCCACGCAACTATTTGCAGTACTGCCAGCAGTATCTTCGTCAACTGTCCAGTCAGACGGTCTCTGATCAGGTAAGAGAGCATATAGAGCGGGCGGCTAAGTTAGTGGACGAAGGTGATTGGCATCCAGTGATTTGCCATCACGACATGGTGCCAGAGAATATAATCGAGACTGACAGGGGGCTGTTTATTATCGATTGGGAATACGCCGCCTTGGGTCATCCAGGGCTAGATTTTCTGCGTCTATATGGAGCAGATTATATTAACAACCATCAGCAACAGGAGTCATTGCAGGCTCTGTTGCAGGTCAAACAGGCCATGGACAAGTTATGGCTGGCAGTGCAACTTTAGAATTAGGAGATGACATTGAGCGATAGAGAATACAACCAGCTTACAGCAGACGAGCAATATGTAATTCTTCACAAAGGTACCGAGCGTCCATTCGTCGGCGAGTATACCGACAATCAGGCAGAGGGCAGGTACCTGTGTAGGCAGTGCAATGCACCGCTTTACCTCTCCGCGCATAAATTTCCATCACACTGCGGCTGGCCGAGTTTTGACGATGAAATACCTGGTGCTGTGAGCCGTTACCCAGACGCCGATGGTCGGCGTGTAGAGATTGTCTGCACTAATTGCGATGGTCATTTAGGGCATGTATTTGAGGGCGAAGGCTTTACCACCAAGAATATACGGCACTGCGTCAATAGCATCTCCATGCGCTTTGAAGCTCTGGATTAGAGTCTATCGGGCATTTCTCGTACGGTTAATCTACTGGAGAGCTAACCCTAGTCTCTAAAGTTTTTAAATTGAAAAGGCTGACCCAGATCGGCTTCACGCACCATGGCCATAATAGCCTGTAACTCGTCGCGCTTTTTACCTGTAACTCGCACCTGATCGCCCTGAATGCTCGCCTGAACCTTAAGTTTTTTGTCTTTTATAAGCTTGACAATTTTCTTACTGATTTCGCTGCTAATTCCCTGCTTAAACTTAACCATTAATGAAAAGGTCTTGCCGCTGTGAAGAGATTCTTCGTCGCATTCTATAATTCTTGGATCTATATTACGCTTAATCAGCTGAGTACGAAAAATATCCAGCAGTTGCTGACATTGAAAGTCAGCTTCAGTTTTAATGGTCACTATGTCATTAGCTAAACTGATACTGGCGTCAACGCCACGAAAATCAAAACGTGTCGCCAGCTCTCGGGTAGAGTTTTCTGTGGCATTGCGTATTTCTGCGGTGTCGACTTCAGAAACTATATCTAGACTTGGCATGCTAATACTCATTGTTTATTTAACTGGGGACTATCTTAAACCAGACTGTGGAGGTAGGGTAATAAAAAGGCACCCTGACCTTATGGCAGGCTAGGGCAGGCTAAGATAGACTAATAAAAAAACTTTGGTAACTTTGTTTAATGAACGACAGATGTGTGTGCTGCAGTAAAAAACCTTTTGCCTTTTGCTGTGAGCCTTTGCTTTTGGAGCAGCAGTCAGCATTGACACCTGAGCAGTTAATGCGCTCAAGGTACAGTGCCTATGCCCTTGGTGGCTACGGTCGCTATCTACTAAAAACCTGGTTTGCCCCTATGGCCAAGGGTCTGTCGGAAGCGCTGCTCTCTAGACGAGACCAAGACTGGCTGGGGTTACAGGTGTTGGGCTCTGATAAAAGTGGTAACCAAGGCTGGGTTGAATTCAAGGCAAAGTATCAAGAGGGCGATACCATCAGCGAAATGCACGAAAAATCCATTTTTATTCTTATTGACCAGCAGTGGTTTTACATAGGAGGAGAGGTTCAGCAGGTTGCTGATTCTCCGTTGTTGAGAAGGTAGTTCTATGGACCTCAATTTAGTTGACCCGGAGCTGGCACTTGCCCTAGAAAAATTTCCACCCGGAGACCTGTGGACTGATCTTAATAAAAGCCGTCAACTCATTGCCAAGATGCGTGCGCAACTTATGGCGCAATTACCGCCGGTTGAGGCTGTTGAGGTTGCAGATTATCAGATACCCGCAACATCAGGGCATGATCTGGAGCTCTCTTCACAGCGGGCCCCTCAAAGCCCTAGCCTTCGCAGTGTCGATCTCGAAGGACCAGAGATACAGGTTCGGGTATACAGGCCTGAGGGACAGGCTACCGATCTGCCGGCAATGCTCTGGATACATGGTGGTGGGTACTGTTTAGGAAGCCTTCAGCAGGACGACTATCTAGCACGCAACCTTTGCAAGTCGGTGGGCTGCGTACTGGTGTCTGTGGAATATAGATTAGCTCCAGAGCATCCGTTTCCCGCGCCGGTGGAGGACTGTTACCGAGCTCTAAAATGGTTGTCTGAAAATAATAAGCAATTGCGTGTGAACCCCGCTGCCCTATCAATTGGGGGGATCAGTGCCGGTGCCGGCTTGGCAGCCGGCGTAGCTCTTCTGGCCAGAGATCGCGCCGAGATCAAACTGATATTTCAGTTCTTACTCTGCCCTATGATTGATGATCGAAATGTCTCAGACTCAAGTTATATGATTACTGATTCAAGAGTGTGGAATCGCGACTCAAACCTTATGGGCTGGAAATATTATTTGGGCCGTGACCATAACAGTGACCAGCAGCAGTACCAAGATGTGTCTGAGTACGCAGCAGCCACACGCGCTGAGTGTCTGGCCGATTTACCAGCTACTTACATAGCAGTGGGCTCGGTGGATGCCTTTGTAGATGAAAATCGTGATTATGCCCAAAGGCTTTCTGCCGCGAGGGTGAAAACCCAATTAGAAATTTTTCTCGGTGGGTTTCATGCCTTCGAATTTACCGTACCAGATGCCGAAATCTCCAAAAGAGCCCGAGCGGAGCATTACAGTGCAGCTAAACGGGGTCTTTTTCCTTTGCCTGACTAGTGGCTAAAAAGTTTACGGCAGAGCGAAGTTAAGGGAAATCAGGCTTTTGTGCTGGCGGGCTTTACTAGGCGGCCAAATAAAATACCCACTTCAAAAAGCAGCCACATGGGAATGGCCAGCAGGGTCTGCGAAATAATATCCGGCGGAGTGAGAAGCATACCTAAGACAAAGCAGAGCACGAAGACGTAGGGGCGTTTCTTAGCCAAATTATCTGGGTCTAAAGCACCCATCCAAGACAGAATGACGACTGCAATGGGGATCTCAAAGCTTAGACCAAATGCGAAAAATAGCTTTAAAACAAAGTCTAAATAGCTGCGAATGTCCGGCATCAAGCTAATACCCTCTGGCGCAATGCTGGTAAAAAACATGAATACCAAGGGAAACACAACATAGTAGGCGAAGGCCATACCGCCATAAAATAACAGTACGCTGGACAAAAACAGAGGCAGAACGATTTTTTTCTCACGTTGATATAGACCAGGAGCCACAAACGCCCAGACCTGATAAAGGATATAGGGCATAGCAGCAAACAGAGATAACACCAGTGTGAGCTTAAAGGGCGTTAAAAACGGCGAGGCAACCTCTGTGGCGATCATAGTAGAAGAGGCCGGTAGGTATTCCCTTATGGGCTCTGAGACATACAGATAAAGCTCTTGGCTAAAAGAAAACAGACCAGCAAAAATGACTAACACGGCGATAAACATTCGCAGCACGCGATCACGAAATTCGATCAGGTGATCCATAAAAGGCTGACTGGCGAGATCTTCTTGCTCGTGACTCATGCTTTGTTGTCGCCTGTGCCATCTGCCACTTGGCTGATGTCCGTGGCAACCTCTTCTAGTTGATCTTTGCTCTGCTGCAGGGCGTCTTCCAGCGTTGCCTTGTTATTTTCTAGGTCGCGCATAATTTTTTCATTGTGCAACTGTCGCCGCACTTCGCCCATGCCCACCTCTCTATCTAACTCATTGCGAGCAGAACTGAGCATCTGTTTAAGGCGACCTACCCATAGACCTATGGTCCTCACCGTTTCTGGCAGGCGCTCGGGGCCCATCACAATCAATGTAATGACGGCAATAACCAGTAACTCGGAAAACCCTATATCAAACATGGTTTATTCAGCGGTATCTTTTTTCTCGCCGTTATTCGATGGTTCTTCAGCCTCGGCGTTAGAGTCTGCGTCGCTTGAAACGCTGTCCTTGAAGCCTTTTACCGCGCCACCTAGATCAGTGCCAATATTGCGCAACTTTTTGGTGCCAAAGATCAGCGCCACAATCACTAGAATAATCAGTAGTTCTTGCCAACCAAAACCCATTTTAATTCCCCTTATCAGTAGTTCGCTGAGCCTTTTCTTGAAGGCCCGATACATCAAATCGTCGTGCCAATTCTGCAAGCACTGAGTCGGCACTCTCGCCCAGATGGGAGAGCATTACCAAACTGTGAAACCAGAGGTCGGCAGTTTCATTCACCAGTTTACTATTGTCACCACTCTGTTCAGCGTCGCGCGCAGCCAGAATAGCCTCAATAGACTCTTCACCGACTTTTTCTAAAATCTTATTGAGGCCTTGAGCATGTAGGCTGGCTACGTATGACTGATCTGCAGGCGCACTTTTGCGCGCTTCAAGTATCTGGCTGAGCTGGGTAAGTACCGTTTCGTTCATCTGTATATTTCCTTGGGGTCTTTTACTACCCCATCCACTGCTCGCCATTCACCATCTTGCAAAACTGAGTAAAAACAGGATGTTCGTCCAGTATGGCAGGCAATGCCACCCACCTGTTCCACCTGCATCATGATGACGTCATTGTCACAGTCCAAGCGCAATTCTTTAAGGCGCTGAACATTGCCAGATTCCTCGCCTTTGCGCCAAAGCTTGCCTCTGGATCTGGACCAGTAGACTGCACGGTTTTCCGCCACGGTCAATTCGAGAGCCTCAGCATTCATCCAGGCCACCATCAGAATCAACCCGGTCTCCGCATCCTGCGCTATGGCAGGCACTAAGCCATCGCTGTTCCAAGCAATTTGATCTAGGTAATCGTTCATGGGGCCAAGTATAGCCGAACTCGAACTAGCGCAATAGCAGTAACAGTAGCCCTAAGCTGATCAGTATTAGGCTACTACCAGGAATCTGACTTATGGATTCCGCCCAGTGGGGGGATGCCAGACCCACGCCTACACCAGTCACAGCAGCACCAATTCGGTTGAGCCATTTAGTGGATTTGGCCGGGCTTTCCGAATGAATCGCAGGTGCAGTGGTACTGACCTGGCCTGGAGGCTGCTGCATTGTCTGCAAGGCCTGAAATATCATCGGTGGTATCTGGGGCAGATGCTCCAACCAATCAGGCAGATGCCGTTTGAATTGCCTAACTATACTTTTGGGTGAGTAGCGATCTTTTAACCATTTATCTAAAAATGGCTGAGCGGTGCTCCACAGATCCAATTGGGGGTACATCTGTCGGCCCAGCCCTTCAATATTCAACAGGGTTTTTTGCAGCAGCACTAGCGAGGGCTGCACTTCCATATTAAATCGCCGCGCTGTGGTAAATAGATTAATCAGCATATGGCCAAGTGATATTTCGTTTAAAGGTCGCTCGAAAATCGGCTCACAGACTGAGCGGATTGCACCGGTAAACTCATTGACAGGGGTGCCCTTGGGTACCCAGCCAGAGCGGATATGGAGTTCGGCGACCTGTCGGTAATCACGATTAAAAATGGCCAGCAGATTGCGCGCTAGATAAAACTGATCATCGTTTGACAGCGAGCCCATAATGGCGCAGTCGATGGCTAGGTAACTCGGCGCCTTTGGCTGTCTAGCATCGACAAAAATATTGCCAGGGTGCATATCCGCATGAAAGAAGTTGTGCTCGAATACTTGGGTAAAAAAGATTTCTACGCCCCGTTCAGCCAGCAGTTTCATATCGACACCAGCTGCTTCCAACTCTGTCATATTGGTCACAGGGATACCGTAAATGCGCTCCATGACCAGAACATTTTGATTGGAGTAGGGCCAGTAAATCTCCGGTACATACAGCAGTGGTGAGCCATCCCAGTTGTGGCGCAATAATGAAGCATTGGCGCCCTCTGATTGCAGATTTAGCTCTTCGAGAATCACCACCTCGTAGTCCGATACGACTTCCAGTGGTCTTAATCGACGACCATCTTCGCTGTATTTTTTTAGTAGCTCGGCAAGGCTGTACATCAGCGCTATATCTTGGCGGATAATTTTTTCGATGCCTGGGCGCACTGCTTTTACTACTACCTCCCGACCATCAGCTAGGACAGCCGCATGCACCTGTGCCACCGAGGCGGATGCCAGGGGGTCAGCCTCAAAACTGTAAAATAAATCGTCTACACTACCCTGTAGTGCGGCCTCGACATTACTTTTAAAAATATTTGACGAGAAAGGCGGGACTCTGTCCTGAAGCTGGGCCAACTCTGCACAGATATCGGCCGGCACCAGATCTGGCCGCGTCGACAGTAGTTGTCCAAACTTGATAAATATGGGGCCCAGTTCTTCCAGCGCTAGCCTGAGACGCTCACCCCCGCCTAATTGAGTCTTGCCAAACAGCACCGCTGGCGCTAGTAGAGCGCGCATGGCGAAAGGTAGGTGCTCTTTTTGCAGTAATAGGTCGAGGCGGTACTTACCCACAACAAGGGCAATTTTAGCGAGGCGTCGAAGTCTGGTCACTGGCTGGCCGCCCCTTCTTTAATCATAAGACGTAACTTGTTGGCACGCGCGGTCAGTCGGTCAATATCCGCAGTCACATGGCGTACTGATGCCATAAATTCATCAAATTCATTTTTACTGGGCGTCAGCCGTAATTCTTCTTGAGAGACCTCTGCCAGTGCTGTTTGGGCGCGTTGCAACGCGGCGGTGCGATACTGTGCTGAGTTGCGGATGCTCTCTGCTATGAGATGAGCTGGAATCTCACCGACTAATTCTGCTAGCGCTGCTTCCCAATCAATATCTAGGCCTGCCATGATCTGATTGAGCTGGCGCAGCAGTTCTAGGTTCCCACTCACATTGACACCAGTGCCAGATAGCGAAACAGTCTCAGCCGAATTGATGGCCATTCCAGCGATAGCCACCAGTGAGCCAGTAACTGTGATATCTGCCGCATCTGGCCAGTTATGATGCAGAATAATGCCCTTAGTGCTGGGCTCTACAGCGACGCGAATGGCTGGCAATGAGCTGTCTATCAGTATAATTTTACCCTGCATTTTTGCCAGCTGTTGCGCTGAGGCTGGGTCATGGATAAGCACGCCATTAATGATTTGTTCAAGGCCCTCGAGAGCCGAGGCCTGCAGTGCGCCGAAGATCACTAGGGCTTAACTCCGCGGTGCAGTGCTACCACGCCGCCGGTCATATTATGAAAGTCAGTATTGGCAAAGCCTGCCTCATCCATCATAGCTTGCAAGGTAGCCTGGTCTGGATGCATGCGAATTGATTCCGCCAGGTACTGATAGCTATCAGCATCACTGGCAAATAGTTGGCCAAGCTTGGGTAAAATACTAAACGAGTAGGTGTCATATACCTTTGATAATAGGGGGTTGCCTGGTTTCGAAAATTCCAACACCAACAGCCTGCCTCCGGGCTTTAATACCCTCAGCATGGAGCGAAGGGCCAGATCTTTATCAGTCACATTACGTAATCCGAAGGCGATGGTAATCACATCAAAGGTATTGTCGGGAAACGGCAGGTACTGAGCATCAGCTTGCGAGAACTGGATGTTATTTACCACCCCGCGATCCATAAGACGATCTCTACCCACCTTGAGCATAGAGTCGTTAATATCCGCCAGTACCACAGTCCCCTCGGGGCCAACAATGCGTGAGAATTTTGCCGTTAGATCGCCCGTGCCTCCGGCAATATCCAGCACAGTATTACCGCGGCGAACACCAGACATCTCAATGGTTATGCGTTTCCATAGACGATGGATACCGCCTGACATCAGATCATTCATAAGATCATATTTGCCTGCGACTGAGTGGAAGACTTCAGCTACTTTTCCAGCTTTTTCTTCAACATTGACGGTTTTATAACCAAAGTGGGTGGTTTTGTCGGACATTGGCACAGCTATCTCATTAAATTCAGGTGGGTATTGTAGCTGTTGTTAGGGGGTTCAGGAAAGTTTAACTACCTGAATGTCGGGATCTCGGGACTGATTTTCCTCGTGAAGTCTACGCAGATAGTCGGCCCAGTTAGGGGTTTGGTTGGCACCTAGCTCGAACAGGTAGTCCCATGAAAAAATCCCTGAGTCATGGCCGTCGTCAAAGGTAATCTGGATAGCATAATTGCCAGACTTCTCGAGCCTATTGATCAGAACATGACGCTTGCCAGTTTGCAGGACCTCTTGGCCCTTGCCATGGCCGCGCACCTCCGCGCTAGGGGAAAAAACGCGGAGGTACTCGGCAGGCAGGGTAAAGCGCACATCGCCTTGATACTCAAGGATGAGAGCATCTTTTTTCTCACTGACTAAAATGCGTGTAGGAATGGGCATTTACAATATAAACCGAGTCAGATCTTCATTGCTGGCCAGTTCGCCTAGATGTCTATCGACAAAGTTACCATCAATGCTGATGGTCTCGCCTTTGGCACCCAGATCTGAAGCTTCAAAGGAAATCTCTTCTAGCAGACGCTCCAATATAGTGTGCAGGCGTCGCGCACCAATATTTTCGGTCCCCTCATTAACCTCAAAGGCAATCTCAGCCATGCGTCGTACCCCATCAGGAGTAAACTCTATACTGAGACCCTCAGTGGCCATTAGCTCGCAGTACTGTCTTGTGAGACTGGCCTTTGGCTCAGTCAGAATACGTTCCAAGTCGTTAATTTCCAGTGAGTTGAGCTCGACTCTGATAGGCAGGCGACCCTGTAACTCGGGGATAAGGTCTGAGGGTTTTGACAGGTGGAATGCACCAGAGGCAATAAACAGAATATGGTCTGTTTTAATCATGCCGTATTTGGTCGATACCGTACTGCCCTCGATCAAAGGCAAGAGGTCGCGCTGCACGCCTTCTCGAGAGACATCAGCGCCGCCGCTGCCTTCGCCTCGACGACAGACCTTATCGATCTCATCGAGAAAAACGATACCATTTTGCTCAGCTGCTTCAACAGCTGCGACTTTAATCTTTTCTTCATTGACCAATTTAGCGGCTTCTTCTGCTTTCAGCTGTTTTAGGGCTTCGGCCACCGTAACCTTGCGGTTGGCGGTTTTGCCTTTGCCCATATTGCTGAACATACTTTGCAGCTGGTTGGTCATTTCCTCCATACCTGGAGGCGCCATTATTTCAACGCCGGCGGGAATCTGACTGAGCTCTATTTCGATTTCTTTTTCATTAAGCGCCCCTTCACGAAGTTTCTTGCGGAAAATCTGTCTTGTTGAGTTTTCCTTTTCGCTCTGGGCATCTGCACTGCGCGCTGCAGGCAGAAGGGCGTCAAGTACGCGCTCTTCGGCAGCGTCCATAGCGCGTTGAGCAACCTTTTCCATCTCCTGCTCGCGACGTTGTTTGACCGAGGTCTCGACCAGGTCGCGGATAATAGATTCGACGTCCTTACCCACATAGCCAACTTCGGTAAATTTGGTCGCTTCGACCTTTACAAAGGGTGCGTTAGCAAGCCGAGCAAGACGCCGGGCAATTTCCGTTTTACCCACTCCAGTGGGGCCGATCATCAGAATGTTTTTGGGCGTGACTTCATTGCGCATCTCTTCATCGAGTTGCGCTCTGCGCCAGCGATTACGCAGGGCAATTGCTACGGCGCGTTTGGCATCGTCCTGGCCAATAATATGGCGATTTAGTTCATGAACGATTTCACGGGGGGTCATTTGAGACATAAGGATACCTGGCTGAATTGGGTGAGTGCTGTTTTAAGCATTAGCATCTAATTCTTCGATAGTTCTATTGTGATTGGTATAGATGCAGATATCGCCAGCGATCTTGAGCCCCTGTTCCACAATGTCGCGCGCGCCCATGTCGGTGTTGTCTAGAAGAGCTCTAGCTGCAGACTGTGCGAAGGGGCCGCCTGAGCCAATCGCAATAAGATCGTCTTCGGGCTGAATCACATCGCCGTTACCGGTAATAATTAGAGAGGCCTCGCTATCTGCAACGGCAAGAAGAGCTTCAAGTTTGCGTAGGATTCGGTCAGTACGCCAATCTTTAGCTAACTCAACGGCTGCCTTGGTGAGATTGCCCTGATGCTGCTCAAGTTTGGCTTCAAAGCGCTCAAAAAGCGTAAAGGCATCGGCAGTTCCGCCGGCAAATCCAGCGATTACCTGATTTTTGTAAAGTCGGCGCACTTTGCGGGCGTTGCCCTTCATAATGGTATTGCCAAGACTGACCTGACCGTCACCACCAATGACCACTTTGCCATTGCGGCGCACAGACAGAATGGTTGTTCCGCGATACTGTTCCATCTCAATTACTACCTTTCATCTTTTGCTTAGAGTAGAGATGGGGTCAGGTACTTAAATATCAATAGTGCGCAGTGAATTAATCTTCTACAGATGGTTATTACGTTTTAGATCATCCACGCAGGCAACAATACTCTCGCGCAGGGTGGACACAATAAAATCTATCTGTTGGCGATTAATAATCAGCGGTGGCGACATTACATTGAGATTGACAATCGGCCGCACAATTAAGCCCCGGCTATCTGCCTGATTGGATACCCACTTACCAATATCTAAATCTTCTGGAAAACGCTCCTTGCTGGCTTTGTCTTTTACAAATTCTATGCAGGCCATCAGCCCCATGCCGCGTACATCGCCAACAATAGGCAGATCTGCCAGAGTTCGCAGCTGTGCTTGGAAATAGGGCCCAATGTCCTGCACATGAGGCAGCAACTGTTCGCGTTCCATTATCTCAATATTTTTAAGGGCTGCAGCGCAGGCAACGGGATGACCAGAATAGGTAAATCCGTGGGTGAAACAACGCCCATGCCCCAGTTCACTGATTACCTGATGTATACGGCTGGAATATATTGTGGCTCCCAGTGGCTGGTAGCCAGAGGTCAGACCTTTGGCGGAGCAAATAATATCTGGCTGAAAGTCAAAAACCTCTTTGGAGGCGAACCAGTGGCCAAGTCTGCCAAAGGCTGTCACTACCTCATCGGAGACATAGAGCACATCGTATTTTTGGCAGATATCCCAGGTCCCGCGATGATAGCCTTGGGGTGGAACAATCACGCCACCGGCACCAAAAATTGGCTCGGCAAAAAATGCCGCTACTTTGTCGGGGCCCACCTCTAGAATTTTATCTTCCAGCTCTTTTAACTTTGCTGCCAGAAAATCCGCCTCGCTTACACCAGCTTCAGCACGGTAATAATTGGGACAGGAGATATGGTGGATT
>JABJEX010000090.1 GCA_018663035.1 Porticoccaceae bacterium | reverse complement strand
TTCGTCGCGACTTTTTTAGCCACAGCTTTTTTAGCTCCGACCTTTTTAGCTACAGCCTTTTTCACTTTAACTTTTTTTACCACAGCCCTTGCCTTCGGCTTTGTTGCACTAGTGGCAGGCTTAGCGGCTGAAGTTTTTTTATCAGTTGATTTCTTTGCTGGCTTTTTCACATTGCTCTCCATAACCTGAATAAAAGGGATCAGTTAAACTTTTTCACATTATACGGGATTTCAAAAAAAAAATAACAATCGCCGATTATTTGCTTTTTGCTGATATCAGAGGCACAAAAAAACCCGCTAATCAACTTAAATTTAGCGGGTTTTTACAAACCATAATTTTAAAAATAAATATTTTAACCAAGCACAGAAACTATTCTGCTCTGCACCTCAGCTAAGGGACCCAGGCCATTGATTGAGGCAAACACAGGCGCCTTATCAGCGCTGTTAGATAGCTCAGTATAAAAGTTAACCAGCGGCTTTGTTTGATCGTGATAGATGGTTAAACGATTGCGAACAGTGTCTTCTTGGTCATCTTCACGCTGCAGCAGTGGTTCGCCTGTTTCGTCGTCCAAGCCAGCAATTTTCGGAGGATTGTGTTGCACATGGTAGACCCGTCCTGACTGCTCGTGAACACGTCGCCCACTTAGCCGAGCAACAATTTCTTCATCATCAACCGAAATCTCGATAACATATTGTATGTCAACGCCCGCGTCGACCAGCGCTTCGGCCTGAGGGATAGTTCTGGGGAAGCCGTCAAATAGAAAACCATTTGCACAGTCGGGCTGAGCTATACGTTCTTTGACTAAAGCAATAATTAGGTCGTCAGACACTAATCCACCTGACGCCATAACATCTTTGACCTGCAAACCAAGCTCTGACTCGGCCTTTACCGCAGCGCGCAGCATATCGCCCGTTGAAATTTGCGGTACGCTATATTTCTCAGTAATAAATTGCGCCTGAGTGCCTTTGCCTGCACCTGGAGGACCTAACAATATCAATCTCATTAACATGTTCCTTAAAGATAATCGCTGCGCTTAATAAAGATACTCTGAGAGTCAGACTGGACTCAATGATGAAACTTTCAGCCCTTTAAAACGGCCGGCCACCATACACTTATTAGACGAGGCAGACAAGCCTGAGGGCACCAGCTTGTGGGTCTCAGAGAAGCCATATTGGTTATTTACAAACTTGACTCTGAGAGTTTTACCTGAACCCAGAGAGCCTCCATCTGATCCAGGCTTAACTGAGAGAATTGCTTTGCACCTACCGCGGACTCCATCGCTTCAAAACGGCGTTTAAATTTGATATTCGATCGCGCCAGTGCCTTTTCGGGATCCGTCGCAAGGTGGCGAGCTAAGTTGACGCAGCTAAACAGTAGATCACCCAATTCTTCCTCAACGCCCTGTGAATTACCTTTGCTGATTTCCGCCTCTAGTTCGGCTATTTCTTCTTTGACCTTGTCGATAACTAACTTGACCTCAGGCCAGTCAAAGCCGACTCCTGCGGCTCGCTTTTGTAATTTGTGAGCACGGCTTAACGCCGGCAGTGCCAGAGGTATATCGTCAAGAGTACTAGGCGCGCCCTTCCCTGATCGCTCCTGTTGTTTGATCGCTTCCCAATTACGCTTTATTTCTGCTTCACTGGCGACTCTGTCCACTGACCTGACGGAGGGCAAGGTGCCATCGGGGAACACATGGGGATGACGCCGCAATAGCTTGCTGGTAATGCTGGATACCACTGTATCAAAATTAAATTGGTTATCTTCCTCTCCGAGCTGCGAATAGAAGATAATCTGAAAAAGTAGGTCGCCTAGCTCCTCACTTAGGTGCTTGATATCGTCCCGCTCAATAGCATCAACCACTTCATAAACTTCTTCAATGGTATGCGCCGTAATGGTCTTATATGTCTGCTTTATATCCCAGGGACACCCAGTTTTCGGATTACGCAGCCGCGTCATCAGGTAACGTAAATCCTGAATACTGTATTCTGAGGTCAAGGTATCTATCTCCGCCTATTAACCGTAAATACCAGAGGATAGGTAGCGGTCTCCCCTGTCGCAAATGATCGCAACAATGGTGGCATTTTCGACAGTTTCACTTAGAGCTAGTGCAGCGGCAACTGAGCCACCAGCGGAAACACCGCAAAAAATTCCCTCTTCGCGGGCAAGGCGGCGCATTGTGTGTTCCGCATCTTGCTGGGAAATATCCATCACTCTATCTACCTTGGCAGCGTCAAAAATCCCTGGCATATAGGCTTTGGGCCAGCGGCGAATTCCCGGTATTGATGCGCCGTCTTCTGGCTGAAGCCCAATTATCTCAATCTGTGAATTTTGTTTTTTCAGAAAAGCAGAAACCCCCATAATGGTGCCCGTGGTTCCCATGGAGCTCACAAAATGCGTCACCGTACCAGCAGTGTCATGCCATATTTCAGGCCCGGTACCCTCGTAATGGGCGAGGGGATTATCTGGATTATTAAACTGATCCAACACTGTACCCAGACCCTGAGCCTGCATCTTCTGAGCCAAGTCTCTAGCTCCTTCCATACCCTCGGCCTGACTGACTTCAATTAGTTCTGCACCATAGGCTGTCATAGCCCATTTGCGCTCATCAGTGGCGTTGTCGGGCATGATAAGAGTCATGCGATAGCCCATCATTGCGGCTGCCATTGCCAGAGCAATCCCTGTATTGCCACTGGTAGCTTCAATTAAGCGGTCACCGGGCTTAATTTCACCACGCGCCTGCGCGTGCTTGATCATACTCAGAGCGGGCCGATCCTTGACACTGCCCGCGGGATTGTCGCCCTCTAGCTTTGCCAGGATTTTGTTTGACGTTTGACCGGGCATGCGCTGCAGACGCACCAATCTGGTGCTGCCGACGCATTGTTCTATTGTTGGATAGTCCATCTTAATGCTCTGTCACCTACTCAAATAAGATTGATATTGTGCCTGATACTATTAATCTGCGCCTGCTTGGGACAGCTATGACCAAGAATTTTTTTATATAAGATATGCCCACAGGCCATTATCTAGGTTATCACCACATAGGCCACAGCATAGCTTTGTTCATCAGCGAGGCTCAATAGCACCTTGCTGCCACCGAGAGATTCCAAAACTTCAGCAGCTCCGCCAGACAGGTCAACCTCAGGGGCACCCTTTGAATTGTTACTAATACAGATATCCTGAAAGCTGACACCATGACCAATGCCGGTACCAAGGGCCTTAGCCACAGCCTCTTTGGCAGCGAAACGCTTGGCCAAAAATGCAGTATTCCGCTTAAGTCGCTGATATTCCTCGCGTTCGCTATAACAGAGCACTCGGTCCACAAATCTATCGCCCTGACGGTCTACTACCGAGACTATGCGTTTGATCTCAACAATATCTGTGCCTATAGCTAGAGCCATTAGGGTTGCTCCCGAAGATTGATAGTATGTTGGTTGATCTCTACCGACTGCAGATGCTGGCGATACAATTCTCTGCTGTGCAGCTGTCGCCCACCAAGATAGAAGTCTATCACCCCTCTAGTAAGCTGCTTGGCAGTTTTCATCACGGAACGTTGACTAAAATTACCCTCTAGCAGAGCGATAATATCTGCCCCCTCAAGAGTCGAGGCAGTGCGCTTCTGTTGATTGGCCAGCAGAGACAAGCCTCGCTCAGGTATATATTGGTAGAGGCGATCTGGGATTAATCCAGTACCTTCTATGTCAGTGTCCAGCACCAAGCCATACCCTAGTTCCTCGAGCAGAGTCATTTCCAAATTTCGAAGCATAAGCTCATCTGGACCACCCTGTGCTAACTGGCTGATAAATTGCCTGTACTGTTGGTAGAGGAATGGGTGTGGGTCATACTCATGCAGCAGGCGAAACACTAACTCGTTAGCATAGAGCCCGGTAAAAAGCGCCTCTTGCTGCAGAAAGGCTGGGGCGGCAATAGCATCGGCACGGGTAAGCGTTTTTAGGTCACCTCGCCCCTGCCAACAAAGCGAATGTTCGGTGTAGGGGAACAGGGCGCGACTAACGCCCCGCTTATTGGGCTTGCGGAACCCCTTGGCTACACAGCGCACACGGCCATACTCAGGAGTGAACAGATCAACAAGCAGGCTGGTCTCTCTGTAGGGCGCAGAGTGCAAAACATAGCCAAGCTCGCCATCAACACGCATGGTCGTCTACTGGTCCATATAGCCAAGACTGCGCAGAGCTCTTTCATCATCGGACCAGCCGCTGCGAACCTTGACCCAGGTTCTAAGCATTACTTTGCAATCCAGTAGGCTCTCCATATCGGCGCGGGCCTGAGCGCCAATCTTTTTAATCCGCTCACCATTGGTGCCAATGATAATTTTCTTCTGACCCTCTCGCTCAACCAGTATCAACGCACTTATGTGAGTAACTTTCTTTTCAGCGCGAAATTCCTCGATCTCTACGGTAACCTGATAGGGAACCTCAGCACCCAACTGGCGGGTGATTTTTTCGCGAACAATTTCAGCGGCTAAGAACCGTTCGCTGCGATCAGTAATCTGATCATCAGGAAACATGTGCATATTTTCTGGAATATAGGTTTTTATTTTTTCTTCAAGTTCATCGAGATTGGTTTTGCGCAATGCCGACAGGGGAATAAGTCCCGCCGCATTCACTTTGCCAGCTAAAAACTGCAGGTGGGGCAGAAGCGCCTGCTTGTCTTCAACCATATCTACCTTATTGACTGCGACGATTACAGGCACAGTGCTGTTGCTTAGATGCTTAGCAACATATTCGTCAGCCTCACTCCATTCAAAACGGTCAACCACAAAAATCACCAGGTCGACGTCGGCGATGACACTGGCAGCGGAGCGATTCATAACCCGGTTAATAGCCCTATCCTGATTAGTGTGGATACCTGGGGTATCAACAAAAATCATCTGCAAATCAGCCTCGGTCTTAATCCCAAGTAGCGTATGTCTGGTAGTCTGAGGTTTGCGCGAGGTAATACAGAGTTTCTGCCCAAGAATATGATTGAGCAATGTAGATTTTCCTACATTGGGACGGCCGACAATAGCGACATAGCCGCAGCGGGGTTTAGCTTCTGTCACCGGTCTCTCTCCAATTCGGTTAATAGCTCTTCTGCCACCATCTGTTCCGCTTTGCGGCGACTACTTGCGGTGGCACTTATTGTTTTATCTATGATCTCAATTCGGCAACTCACGGTAAAAAGACGACTATGAGCCTCTCCCCCGGTGTTTACTAACTCGTAAACTGGCAGGGGTTTCCCTCGCTGCTGCAGCCATTCCTGCAGGCCTGTTTTTGCATCTTTGGCTGGCTGTACATCAGATGCAGCTGCCAACAGCTCTGCGAACCAACTTTTAATCGCAAGGCGTGCTTCGGCCATGCCAGAATCAAGGTAAATAGCGCCAATCAGGGCTTCTACTGTATCCCCTAAAATTGACTCGCGGCGGTGGCCACCACTCTTCATTTCTCCCGGGCCCAACAATAGATGCGAACCCAACTGCAGATTCTTTGCCACCTCCGCTAGGGATTCAGCACGCACAATTTGTGAGCGCATACGACTTAGATCGCCCTCTCGGGCATTGGGAAACTGGCGGTAGAGAAAGTCAGTAACTGTAAGTCCGAGTATGGAATCACCCAGAAATTCAAGGCGCTCGTTATTGGCGCTGCCGCGACTCCGATGAGACAGGGCAAGCTCCAGAAGCTCTGGATCACTGAACTGGTATTGCAGGCGCTCTTGGAGCTGCCGGACATTGCTTGCCACTGATAATCCTCAGATTAATTAGTCTGCTCAGCACTGTCGTAGTGGTTGGTGAATTTAAGCACAACATAAACATTGCCAAACATTTCAATTCTTTTTTCATAATCCAAACTTATTCTTACACCCTGCCTGTCACGAGTAATCTGTATCTGACTGGCATTTACATCTCGGACATTGTTGATAGTAAAAAGTCGGCAATTTTTCGTCGGATTTCGGCGCTGGATTTATCCTTGATTCCCGTCTGACCCACCTGTTTTATAGCGCCGGCAATAATCCGGTTATCCAAATAATGGGGCCCTATTTTAAATGCCGTTGAAAGAGCAAATCCCGCTATAAGCACTACAAAAATTGTCGAGGTTAATGTCGCGCCCTGCTGCCTACTATCTGCCTTCATCTCTTCCTCCTTGACAAAAATCACCTTCATCCTGAAGTTTGCTGGCAGTTACTTTACTGGATTTGCCTAGTAAATTGTACCTGCACGCTCAAAACTGGGGACGCTAAAAAAGGTGTTCCAGAACATCCATCGAGCAAACGCTTTACCAACAATACGTTCTTCAGGCACTGGGCCCCAGACCCTGCTGTCGCTCGAATTGTCTCTGTTATCTCCCATCATAAAGTAGTGCCCCTGAGGCACTACGGCCGAATAATTTTGACTCAGACGCGTAGGGGACCTACGCTTTTGAATCAGATGTTCAGCATCATCAAAGGTTTCAGTCATAACAACAGAGCGAGGTGATTCAGACATATCTGGCATAGACGTCTGCATCATTTTTTCGCCGTTGATGTAAAGTACGCCGTTAATTACATTGACCTGGTCTCCCGGCAAACCTACCACACGCTTGATAAAGTAACGATCTGTGTGAGGCGGAAAAAACACCATTACATCCCCGCGCTCTGGCGATGCAACCTCGATTACTTTGGTACGCAGTACAGGCAAGCGTACGCCGTAGGCCCATTTGTTAACCAGAATAAAATCGCCTACCTTGAGGGTCGGCACCATGGATTGAGAGGGAATTTGAAAAGGCTCAACAATAAATGACCGCAGTATAAGCACCAGACCGAGCACCGGAGCCAAAGAGCCAGTAAACTCGATGAGCCCCTCTTGTTGCTTGACCACAAATTTATTTAGCAGCCAAAACACTGCAGCCAACAAAAAAATCAGCGTTAATATGAGTTCAAAGTTGAGATCCATCAGGACCTGCCTCCATTGTAAACCATCATTGGTTAAGTCTTGAGAACTGCCAGAAACGCGTCCTGGGGTATCTCAACACTGCCCACCTGTTTCATACGCTTTTTGCCGGCCTTTTGTTTTTCCAGCAACTTTTTCTTGCGGGTCACATCACCGCCATAGCATTTAGCCGTTACATTTTTTCGCAGCGCCTTAACCGTTGTTCTCGCGATAACACTGCCGCCAACAGCTGCCTGAATGGCCACGTCAAACATTTGACGAGGAATAAGCTCTTTCATTTTATCAGCGAGATTACGGCCTTTTTGAACAGAGTGGTCGCGGTGAATAATCGCCGCCAGAGCATCGACTCGGTCACCGTTAATCAAAATATCGAGTTTAACCAGTGAGGCGGCTTCAAATCGGATAAAGCTGTAGTCCAACGAGGCAAATCCGCGGCTCACAGATTTTAACCGATCAAAAAAGTCCATCACGACTTCACTCATGGGTAGCTCGTAGCGGATCGATACCTGACCACCAATAAATTGCATATCTTTTTGAACACCACGTTTTTCAATACACAGAGAAATAACGTTACCCACATAGTCTTTGGGCACTAGTATATTGGCCTCACAAATAGGTTCGCGCATTTCGTCAATATTGCCTGGATCTGGCAAGTCGGAGGGGTTGGACACATACAGTGTCTCACCTTTGCTGGTGAGGATCTCATAGACTACGGTGGGTGCCGTGGTGATCAGATCAAGATCGTACTCTCGTTCGAGGCGCTC
>JABJEX010000015.1 GCA_018663035.1 Porticoccaceae bacterium | reverse complement strand
TGATGTAGCACTAGCTTTAACTTGGCGTCGCAAAGGGAAAGCCACTCTTGCAGCGATACTGCGGGATTGATGTTGGGCACGCGATTGCGTTGTGATTGCTCACAGGCGCTTATGGCGACTTGCTGCCAGTGGCTCAGGCGCTTCTCTAGCCGTTCGCCGCTCAGCTTTACTTCGCAGCGTTCGCTGAAAAGGGGGGTGATTTGATTAACGCCCAGCTCGGTGGCTTTTTGTATGATCCAATCCATGCGCTCGCCCCTTGAGATGCCGATTGCAAGATGGAGCTGCAGCGGCGACTCACGATCTATTGCGCTAAACCCAGTTACCACTGCGCTCGCCTTGCCTTTTTTTGCCAGAGTCAGCTCTGCACTGTACTCGCCACCCAAACCATTAAAGAGCATAATCTGCTGCCCAGCGGTCATCCGCAGTGCTGATGTTAGGTGACGTGCGGCGCCGTCATCTAGGACGATACTGCCGCCAATTTCAAGAGATTGAACTGTGTAGATTCGCGGGATTCGCATAGCCGCCTCTCGCTGCGATAACAGGGTCTTGGTTAGGGGGTCTTGATCGGAAGGCCCAGATTGCGACACAAGGTATCAGAAATCTGCCATTGATTCATCGTATAAAAATGTAGCCCAGGAGCGCCGCCTTTAAGCAGATCCTCGCAGAGGTTGGTTACTACTTCCAGGCCGAATTTAATAAGATCTTCCGGAGTCTCACTAAGCTCTTGTAGCTGCCAGCGCAGCCAGCGCGGGATATCGGCACCACAGTTATCTGAGAAGCGGGCTAGGTTATGAAAGTTGGTGAGCGGCATGATGCCGGGCACTATTGGTTTATCTATGCCAGCTCTGGCGCAGGCTTCAACAAATCGAAAATAGGCCTGTGCATTATAAAAGTACTGAGTAATAGCACGATCAGCACCGGCTTTAAATTTCTCGCCCAACCAAAATATATCCTTGCTGTAACTCTCTGCCTCGGGGTGGATTTCAGGGTAGGCGGCCACATTGATTTCGAAGTGATCGCCGCAGTGCTCTCGGATTAGCGCAACCAGTTCATTGGCATGGACCAGTTGTTTGGTGCCACCTATGCCAGATGGCAGATCGCCGCGCAGGGCAACCAGCTTATTAATGCCAGCGTCTTGGTAGGATTTCGCCAGCTGGATGACATCAGTTTTGCTGTCACCACCAACTGAGAGATGAGGGGCTGCACTGTAACCATCCGCCTGTATATCCAGCACCAGATCCTTTGTGGTATCTCTGGTAGAGCCACCGGCACCATAGGTGACGGAAAAAAATTCTGGGCTGAATTTATCTAATTCAAGACAGGTGGTTTTCAACTTTTGGCGGCCCTCTTCCGTCTTTGCGGCAAAGAACTCAAAGCTGATATGAGGATTGTTCATCATGAAACTTACTTCCTATTATTGGGGGGGCGGTGCGAGGCCCCAGTGAAGGCTGGCGTCAGATGCACTGACGCAAACCTTCACTACGTTTTAGATAGAAGGCCACACAACTAGGGCCCTGTATTGATCAATACTTGTAGCTATCACCTTTATATGGGCCCTCTACAGGCACATTAATATAGTCGGCCTGAGCTTGACTAAGCTTGGTGATAACGCCGCCAAAACCACCCACCATATGACGCGCCACTTCTTCATCTAGATGCTTGGGCAGTACTTCCACGCGCAATCGCTCTGCTTTTGTCGACTCATCCTGTGTAGCAAATTGCTGCTTGTAAAGCTCGATCTGCGCCAGCACCTGATTGGCAAAAGAGCCGTCCATAATGCGGCTGGGATGGCCAGTTGCATTGCCTAGGTTAACTAGGCGACCCTCTGCTAATAGCAGCAGGTGATCATTGTTGGCGCGGTCGCGATACACCTTGTGCACCTGAGGTTTGATTTCGACCCAGTCCCAAGTTTTGCGCATGTAGGCAGTGTCAATTTCGTTGTCAAAATGACCAATATTGCACACCACGCAGCCGCTTTTCAGCGCGCCCAAAATATCAGCACCACAGACATTAAAGTTACCAGTGCTGGTAACCAGCATATCGGTGTTGGCCAATAATTCTCGGTTAACACCTTTGTCAGGGTCGCCCTCGACATAGGTAGAGACAACTTCAAAGCCATCTAAACAGGCCTGCATGGCACAGATCGGGTCACATTCGGTAACCTTTACAATCATGCCTTCCTGACGCAGAGATTGAGCTGAACCTTTGCCCACATCTCCATAGCCTATTACCACAGCTTTTTTACCTGACAACAGATGGTCAGTGGCACGTTTAATCGCGTCATTAAGGCTGTGTCGGCAGCCGTATTTGTTGTCACACTTAGACTTAGTCACAGAGTCATTGACATTGATTGCAGGAACTTTGAGTTCGCCATTTTCGAGCATTTCATAGAGACGATGAACACCTGTGGTGGTCTCCTCAGTGATGCCGTGAACGGCATCCAAAACCTGAGGGTATTTGTTATGAAGCAGTGCCGTGAGATCGCCGCCGTCATCTAGCACCATATTCGCATTCCAGGGCACGCCGTCTTTAAGAACCTGTTGCTCCAGACACCATTCATACTCCTCTTCGGTTTCACCTTTCCACGCGAAAACTGGTGTGCCATTGGCGGCAACAGCCGCAGCGGCATGATCTTGAGTCGAGAAAATATTGCAAGAGGTCCAGCGTACCTCAGCTCCCAGAGATTCCAGAGTCTCGATGAGTACAGCGGTCTGAATCGTCATATGGATACAGCCAAGGATGCGGGCGCCAGCCAGCGGCTGCTCGCCTCGGTATTTTTCGCGCAGAGCCATTAGAGCTGGCATTTCTGATTCAGCGATTAAGATCTCTTGCTTGCCCCAGTCGGCTAAGCTTATATCCGCCACTTTGTAGTCGTTGAACGCTTTTTTGTTGTCAACTGATTGAACGGTTGCAGTCATATTGTTACCTACTAATTTAAAGTTTGTGCTACAGCGCTTTGCGGAGCTCTGCTGCTTTATCGGTTTTTTCCCAGGTAAAGTTTTGTTCCTCGCGACCAAAGTGGCCATAGGAAGCAGTTGCCTGGTAAATGGGGCGACGTAGATCCAGCATTTCAATCAAACCGCGGGGGCGCAGATCAAAGTTATCGCGAATCAAGGCAATGATTTCGTTATCTGGCAGTCTGCCGGTACCAAAGGTGTTGACACTGATAGAGGTTGGTTCAGAGACACCAATGGCGTATGAGACCTGTATTTCACAGCGATCTGCAATGCCAGCCGCTACAATATTTTTGGCCACGTAGCGACCTGCATAGGCTGCAGAGCGATCTACTTTTGTGGGGTCCTTGCCTGAGAATGCGCCGCCGCCATGGTGAGCCATGCCACCATAGGTATCGACAATGATTTTGCGGCCAGTCAGACCGCAATCACCCATGGGGCCGCCAATTTCGAACTTGCCCGTAGGGTTGATATGGTATTTGGTACCAGCGTGCAGCCATTCTTCTGGTAGCACTGGGCGAATAATTTCTTCTAGTACAGCCTCTTGCAAGTCACCGAGCCCGATATTGGGCGAGTGCTGTGTCGATAGCACAACTGCTTCTATAGCGACTGGCTTGCCCTGATCATAGCGCAGCGTCACCTGACTCTTGGCGTCTGGTCGCAGCCAGGGCAGTGCACCAGATTTGCGCAGCTCTGCCTGGCGCTCCACCAAGCGGTGCGCATAGAAGATAGGTGCGGGCATCAGTACAGAGGTCTCGCTGTTGGCATAACCAAACATCAGGCCCTGATCACCGGCACCAAGATCTTTGTCCTCAGCGGCGTCAACGCCCTGCGCTATATGGCTGGACTGTTTGCCAATGGCATTCAGCACGGCGCAGGAGTTGCCGTCAAAACCTATATCGGAGTGGTCATAACCGATTCCTTTGATCACATCGCGGACAATATCTTCTAAGTCGACATAGGTATCTGTGCGCACCTCTCCAGCGATTATCGCCATCCCAGTTTTCACTAGGGTCTCAACAGCCACTCGAGCATGGGGGTCGTCTTTAAGAATGGCATCGAGAACTGCATCAGAAATCTGATCGGCCATTTTATCTGGATGACCTTCAGAGACAGACTCGGAGGTGAATAAGTTGTAGCTAGACATTTTTCTTCCTTTTAAGACGTAGTGCTTTCGGCACTAAACTGTCGCAATTGAATGCGAAAACCATTGCGCTGAGTCAGATACAGGCTGTTGCCCTCAGTAAGGCCCGCCGAACTTGCCCAGTGGGTCAATTCTTCTGGCTCAAAGCCCAGCCAAAAATCTCCGCAGCTCTCTTTAACCCATTCCTGATCATGGGCGCATAGATCTGTTACTAGCAGCACGCCGCCGGGTGCCAGCAGGTTGGCGCAGTCGGCAATAATTTCTGCCGGAGCTGGATTGTGGTGAAGCACCATGTTCAATGACAGGCAGTCGGCTTGGATGCCACGCTGCTGTGCCACTGAGGTGTCCCCCAAAATAAATTCTATATTCTCTAGGCCCTGCTGAGCTGCTCTGCTCTGGCACTGCTCAAGCATCTCGGCACTGTTATCCAATGCCAATACCTGCCCAAAACAGGCTGACAGCTTGCCCAAGAACTGACCATAACCTGGGCCCACTTCAATAGCGGTACCAGTAGCGTCAATACTGCTGTCCAGGAAGCTCTCGACGCTATCACCGTAATCAGACCAGCTGGCAATAAGATCCTGATTTTCTTCAAAACGGGACACATTGCGATTAAAAAACTCAACAGACGCGCTGGCGCGCTCTGTATTGATCTGCTTTAGATGCCCCTTAAGTGCCGGGTCTAGCTCTGCTAGGTCGATGCTGGAAAACAGCGCCTGCTGCAACTGCTGCAAATCTGGGTTGATATTGGCCAGATTACGGCGATAAAAAATCGTCGTGCCTTCACGCCTTGTCGCCACCAAACCTGCATTGGCTAAAATCTTTAGGTGATGGCTCATTGCTGACTGCCGAATATCAAAAATCTGGCACAGCTCCAGCACCCCGTAGGCATTTTGTTGCAGTACTTTTAAAATCTGCATCCGCAATGGGTCGCCTGCCGCCTTGCTCAATGCGGTAATGGCGCCAATATCGAGGGTCGGACGATCCTCTACGGCGGCTGAATAGGGGCTGAGACTAGTCATAGCGCGGGACTTTAACACAGCGCATTTGGTATATCAAAATATTTTTATATAAGGCGGAGAGCGGTTGCTGGCTATACTCCGTTTGGCTACCCAAAAAGTGGTGCAAATATTGAATATCGGTTTACTGACAAGGCCGACTAAGGGACAATGACGACTTCCCAATTTCCCGTTTCAGGAGTGATATTTCATGGCCTCACGTCGAGACCTTGCTAACGCTATTCGCGCCCTCAGTATGGATGCTGTGCAACAGGCTAACAGTGGACATCCAGGTGCCCCGATGGGTATGGCAGATATTGCTGAAGTACTCTGGAACGACTATCTCAGTCACAACCCGGCAGATCCTGCATGGGCCAACCGCGATCGCTTTGTGTTATCTAATGGCCATGGCTCGATGCTGCTGTACTCATTGTTACACCTCAGCGGCTATGATCTGCCAATTGAAGAAATCAAAAACTTCCGTCAGTTGCATTCTAAAACGCCAGGCCACCCAGAATACGGCTATGCGCCGGGCGTAGAGACAACCACTGGCCCCCTGGGTCAGGGTATTAGCAACGCTGTGGGAATGGCGTTGGCGGAGAAGGTTTTGGCGGCCCAGTTTAATCGCCCCGGCCATGAAGTTGTTGACCACAATACCTATACCTTCCTCGGTGATGGCTGTCTTATGGAAGGCATCTCCCATGAAGTGTGTTCTCTAGCCGGCACTTTAAAGCTCGGCAAGTTAGTTGCATTTTACGACGATAACGGCATTTCTATTGATGGTGAAGTTGAGGGTTGGTTTAGCGACGATACACCCGCTAGATTTGAATCGTACGGCTGGCAGGTAATCCCCAATGTGGATGGCCACGACAGCGATGCTATCAAAGCAGCGATTGAAGCGGCTCGCGCTGAGACTGGCAAGCCAACACTAATATGTTGCAAAACTATTATTGGCTTCGGCTCACCCAACAAGCAGGGCAAAGAAGACTGTCATGGCGCTGCGCTGGGTGTTGATGAGGTGGCGCTGACCCGCGAACAACTGGGTTGGGAGCATGGGCCATTTGAAATCCCCGCTGATCATTACGCTGGTTGGAGCGGCATTGAAAAAGGCGCAGCTGCGCAGTCTGCTTGGAACGATCAGTTGGCAGCGTACCGCGCGGCCCATCCAGAATTAGCTGCTGAATTTGAGCGCCGTGCCAATGGTGATTTACCTGCTGACTTTAGCGCTCAGGCAGATGCCTATATTCAGGAATGTCAGGACAAGATGGAAAAAGTGGCTTCCCGTAAAGCGTCACAGAACTGTCTCAATGCCTATGGCCCATTGTTACCTGAACTGCTGGGTGGATCTGCCGATCTCGCGGGGTCCAATCTGACTATTTGGTCTGGCTCCAAAGACATTACTGGAGACAATGCCGACGGCAACTATATTTACTACGGTGTACGCGAGTTTGGCATGAGCGCCATGATGAATGGTATTGCCTTGCACGGTGGTTTTATCAACTACGGCGCAACCTTCCTGATGTTCATGGAGTACGCGCGCAATGCCGTGCGTATGGCAGCGTTGATGAAGCAGCAAAGCATCTTTGTCTATACCCACGACTCCATTGGTCTGGGTGAAGATGGCCCAACACACCAGCCTGTAGAGCAACTCAGCGCGTTGCGTTCTACGCCTAACCTGCACACCTGGCGTCCCTGTGACACAGTGGAGTCTGCGGTGAGCTGGAAAAGCGCTATTGAACGCCGTGATGGTCCTGCAGCCTTAGTATTCAGCCGTCAGGGCCTCGCTCCAATGTCGCGCACTGCTGACCAGGTAGCCGCGATATCCCGCGGTGGCTATATTCTTAAGGACTGTGATGCGCCCCAAGCTATATTGATTGCCACCGGTTCAGAAGTTGAGCTTGCCATGCAAGCATCAGAACATTTGGCAGGTAAAGGTATTCAGACTCGAGTGGTGTCCATGCCCTGTGCGGAAATTTTCTCAGCACAGGATGCTGACTACCGCGATGCCGTGCTGCCACCCTCAGTGCGCGCTCGGGTTGCAGTAGAAGCTTTGCATGCAGATTACTGGTATAAGTTTGTTGGCCTCGACGGTCGCGTTGTGGGTATGACCAGCTTTGGTGAGTCCGCCCCGGGTGATGTGTTGATGAAAGAGTTTGGTTTTACCCTAGATAATGTTGTGGCCAACGTGATGGAGGCTATTGGTTAATGTTGCGAGTGGCCATTAATGGCTACGGTCGCATTGGCCGCTCAGTATTGCGAGCCCTTTATGAGTCAGGGGCTCGCGACTGGGTGCAGGTGGTTGCAATCAATGAGCCTGCAGATTGCAAGACCATTGCCCATCTCACCAGGTACGACTCCACCCATGGTCGATTTACAGGCACTGTAGAGGTTCAGGACCAGCTCCTCACCGTCAATGGTGACCCCATTCAAATTCTCCATGGCGACCAGCTTGATCAACTGCCCTGGCGGGCTTTGGATGTTGATGTGGTCTTAGAGTGCAGCGGCTCCTTTAGCGATCGAGCAACCGCCGAACAGCACCTGAGCAGTGGCGCTAAGCGGGTACTATTTTCGCAACCAGCAGAGCCAACTGTGGATGCCACCATTGTTTACGGTGTTAATCATCAAATTCTCACTGGCAGAGAAACCGTTATTTCAGCAGCCTCCTGTTCTACCAATTGCGTTGTGCCGGTGATCAAGGTGCTAAATGATACCTTTGGTATTGATGGTGGTGTGATTACCACTATCCATTCGGCCATGAATGACCAGCCGGTAATCGATGCCTACCACAATACCGATTTGCGCAAAACTCGCGCTGCGATGCAGTCAATTATTCCGGTGGACACGGGTTTAGCTCTGGGTATTGATCGCCTGATGCCCGAGCTTACCGGGCGCTTCCAGGCCCAAGCTATGCGAGTGCCAACGATCAATGTCTCTGCCATCGACCTATCAGTGATGGTTAACAGTGATGTAGACGTCGCCAGTATAAATCAGACTCTCGCCGCTGCTGCTGAGGGTTCATTAAATGGTGTGCTAGGTTATACCGAAGAGCCCTTGGCGTCATGTGACTTTAACCATGATCCACGCAGCGGCATTGTTGATGCCAGCCAGACTAGGGTCAGTCAGAAAAAATTAGTCAAAGTGTTAATTTGGTTTGATAACGAATGGGGCTACGCCAATAGAATGCTGGACACTTTGTTGAGCTGGTCACATCGCTCGGCCACTACCCACAGTTAGCCACCACAAGATAAGGATTACGATGACCGTCAAGTTAATGACCGATCTGGATCTGACAGGTAAGCGAGTACTCATACGCGAAGATCTCAATGTACCAATCAAAGATGGCAAGGTAACCAGCGACGCTAGAATAAGAGCTGCGCTTCCTACCATTCAGCATGCTCTGGACGCTGGAGCTAAAGTTATTTTGATGTCCCATCTGGGCCGTCCCACCGAAGGTGAATACAGCCAGGACTTCAGTATGGCACCGGTTGCTCTGCATCTAGGCAAGCTACTGGGAAAAACCATCAGAGTTGAACAGAGCTGGGCCAACGGTTTAGAGCAGGCCGATGGCGATATTGTAATACTAGAAAATGTGCGCTTTAACCCTGGCGAAAAAAAGAACGACGATACTCTGGCCAAGGGCTATGCCAAGCTCTGTGATATTTTTGTTATGGATGCCTTTGGCACCGCTCATCGCGCTCAGGCATCCACCCATGGTGTTGCTAAGTTTGCTCCCATCGCCTGCGCAGGCCCGCTTTTAGCCCAGGAGTTAAACGCCTTAGAGAAAGCCATTGCTGCACCTCAGCCGCCAGTAGCGGCCATTGTTGGAGGCTCAAAGGTCTCCACTAAATTGATGGTCTTAGAAACTCTGGCCGACAAGGTTGACCAGCTGATAGTAGGGGGCGGGATAGCAAATACCTTTCTTGCCGCTGCAGGCAAGCCGGTGGGTAAGTCACTCTATGAGCCAGACCTGATTCCGGCTGCCCAAACACTGATGAAAAGGGTCAATATCCCCCTGCCTACCGATGTTGTCGTGGGTAAAGAGTTTTCTGAAAGCGCTGAGGCCAGAATTATTTCTGCCGATGATGTTGCTGCCGATGACATGATTTTTGATATTGGTCCGGATTCCGCTAGAACTCTCGCAGGCATTATAGCCTCCATGGGGACCATTATTTGGAACGGCCCTGTAGGTGTATTTGAATTTGATCAATTTGGAGAAGGCACCAAGACAATCTCATTAGCCATAGCCAAGAGCACAGGTTTCTCGATTGCCGGAGGCGGAGATACACTTGCCGCCGTGGATAAATATGACATCACCGATCAGGTATCCTATATTTCTACAGGGGGCGGTGCATTTTTGGAATATGTTGAGGGTAAGGAATTGCCCGCGGTTGCCATACTTGAGCAGCGCGCCAAGAGTTAAGTATTAGCAGGTCTAACAGAGGGAGCACATCATGGCATTAATATCATTGCGACAGATGCTGGATCACGCAGCAGAGTATCAGTATGGCGTACCTGCATTTAACGTCAACAATCTGGAACAGATGCGTGCCATTATGTTGGCGGCACAACAGACTGATAGCCCAGTGATTGTTCAGGCGTCCGCCGGCGCCCGAAAATATGCAGGCGCGCCATTTTTGCGTCATTTAATACAGGCAGCCATAGAAGAATGGCCAGATATTCCTGTCTGTGTGCATCAGGATCACGGCACAAGCCCAGCGATTTGTCAGCGCTCTATCCAGCTTGGATTTACCTCAGTAATGATGGACGGTTCATTGATGGAAGACGGCAAAACCCCTTCCAGTTATGAATATAATGTTGATGTCACCCGACGCTCTGTCGAGATGGCACATGCCTGCGGCGTGTCCGTCGAGGGTGAACTGGGTTGCCTTGGGTCTCTTGAAACTGGACAGGCAGGTGAAGAGGATGGGGTTGGTGCGGAAGGTACCCTAACCCATGATCAGATGCTCACAGACCCAGAGGAGGCGGCCGACTTTGTCTCCAAAACCCATGTAGACGCCTTAGCCATTGCCTGTGGCACCAGCCATGGCGCCTACAAATTTAGCCGCCCACCCACGGGAGATATTCTGGCTATCGATAGAATTAAAGCCATTCATGAGCGTATTCCAGGCACTCATTTGGTGATGCACGGCTCATCTTCAGTGCCTCAAGAATGGCTGGCTATTATTAATCAGTACGGTGGCGAAATCCCGGAGACCTACGGTGTACCAGTTGAACAAATTTGCGAGGGCATCAAACACGGCGTGCGCAAAATCAACATAGATACAGACCTGCGTCTTGCTTCCACTGGTGCAGTGCGACGCTATCTAGCAGACAACCCAGCGGCCTTTGATCCACGCTCCTATCTAAAAGAAACCATTACAGCAATGAGAGACATTGCTGTGGCGCGCTACGAAGCCTTTGGAACAGCGGGTAATGCGAGTAAGATAAAAGCTCTGGGTCTGGATGCGATGACCCTGCGCTACGACAGCGGAGAGTTAGATCCTAGAATCAACTGATTTTAGCTTGATAAAAAGGGCGCTTAGGCGCCTTTTTTTATAGTCCTGACAACCATGCGACCATGTCATAGAGTTAGAAGCGACCAATCAATGCTGGTACATCACTGAGCTGTGACTTAGTATAAAAGCCATTTCCAAAATAGAATAAGAGACCGTAATCATGTCCATTATCTACCCAATCTTCACGCTGGTTATGCTCACCTTTATCGTTGTCTTTGCGGTGGGTGCCTCTAGGCTTATCAGTGTGCGCAGACGCCAGGTAAACCCAAAGTTGTACAGGCTAATGGCAGGCTATGAAGCTCCAGACTATGTTCAAAAGCTTACTCGTAATCTGTCCAACCTTTTGGAGATGCCTATTCTGTTTTATGTCTTGGGGGTTCTGTTAGTTGCGCTACAAATTGAAGATCCGGCTATGACCGATCTAGCCTGGCTTTTTGTAGGCTTACGATTTATTCACACGACAATTCACATTTCTTACAACCATACGATCCATCGCTTTATGGTATTTGTGGCCTCAGTGCTAATACTGATTGCCATGTGGATTAAATTTATCTTATTGCTGGCCTAGGCCCAGGAAAATAAAGGTGAACCCTATGGCAATTGATACTCTTGCTACTTGGCATCGCATTGCCAAAGCCCGAGATGTGACGGGACTGGATGGATTATTGGCCGATCACTGTGTATTCCACTCACCTGTTGTGCATACGCCTCAGGTAGGTAAGGCGGTTACTACGCAGTATCTGGCGGCGGCTTTTCAGGTGTTCTTTAATGAAACCTTTGTCTATGTTCGTGAACTGACTGGTGATAATCAGGCCATACTGGAGTTTAAGGTCGAGATTAACGGCATTACCGTAAACGGTGTAGACATGATGACTTGGGATGAGACTGGCCAAATTATTGA
>JABJEX010000089.1 GCA_018663035.1 Porticoccaceae bacterium | reverse complement strand
CAAGTGGCTCTGAGCTATGTACTGCTATATCGGAGATCGAAATCCCGGCAGTAGCCATGGTTTGTCTAAATTCTATAACCTTGCGATCTAATTGCTGCTGGTATTCTAGAGGGTCGTTTTGATTAACGGTCATGGCTTAAATAGACTCTATCTGTTTTTGCAGCCATCACAAAATCATTCTGGTGTAGGCCGCTAATACTGTGTGACCACCAGGTTACAGTGACCTGACCGTATTCTACTAGCAGGGCTGGATGATGGTCGTTTTGTTCAGCGATCTTACTCAGGTGATTAGAAAAATTGATTGCCTCGACGAAATTTTTAAAGGCAAACCGCTTTTGTAACTGATTGACCCCTTCGGTATTGATCAGTTGCCAATCTGGCAGCTGTTTAAAGAGGTTTTTGATTTCAATAGCGGAGAGTTTAGCTGCGTCTTTGGGTGTTGCCTTGCACTGTAGCTGCCAGAGGGCTATTGAGTTTTGGGAGCTCATAGGCAGTTCTTTGGCTTGGGTAGGCCACCTAGTTGTGCAACCAGCTTGGCAGGGCTGCCCGGAAACTGCTGATTCAGATAGATACTCCGGCCCATTTCTATTCCCAAGGCGGCTGCTACTGACTTGCACAGAGGTCTCATTGAGGGGGAAAAGCCATACTGATTATAAAAATCTCGAGCAACCAGCAGAATATCAATCTGTGCAGCAGACAGGCTAATATTATGCTCGGCAGCCAGTAGCTGAGCTCGCTCCGGATCCCAGGCGTCTAGTTGCTCAAGATAGTTTATTTGGCGAGTCATAGGCTAGTTGCTGTACATTAATTGTGCTGTTGGACAAAAAAAGCCCTGCTATTTAACAGGGCTTTTGAGCGTCCCCAAGGGACCGACAGCTGTCTAGTCGTCGCCACCCATGATGCCAAAGATCTGCAAAAGACTTAGGAACAGGTTGTAGATCATCACAAACAGGGTAACCGTAGCAGAGATATAGTTACGCTCGCCGCCATGGATGATTGCACTGGTCTGCCACATAATCATTGCAGATGAGAGCAGTGCAAAAACTGCGCTAACTGTTAGTGACAGGGCTGGAATCTGTAAGAAGTAGTTGGCAATTGCAGCGACAAAAGCGACTAATAGACCAGTCATTAAAAAGCCCGTCATAAAGCTCAGGTTCTTTCTAGTGGTCAATACGTAGGCTGATGCGGCAAAGAAAATCAGAGCGGTGGAGCCAAGGGACATCAAAATAGGTTCAGGTCCACGCATTGCTAGGAACATGCTGAGAATTGGCCCAAGCGTGAATCCCAGCCAACCAGTTAGTGCAAAAACCCAAAGGATACCACTGGCGTTGTTTTTATTTTTCTCGGTCATCCAAAGGCAGATAACATAGGGAAGGAGCGTCCACAGACCGAAGAAGGGCGCGTTGACAGCCATTGCCAGGCCCGCCATTAGAGTGCTGAAGGCGAGGGTAGCGGCTAGCATCATGTAGGTGCTGCGCAGGACCTTGGCAACAGCGGGGTCCAGAGCCGTGCTTTGAATGCCGCTTGGCATAGTTTTAGTGCGATTGTTACTGTCCATATCAAAGTCCTAAAGTAAAATTTACAGGGTGAAAACAGGTTAATAATACCGATTACATGGGAAATATCCAGTCAGCTTTTTGACCAGTGAGCTGTCTATTTGTTCAGGTTGTTGTTAGGGAGAATTTTTGTAAGTCAAAGTGGCCATTCTCCAGCGATAGTGCCCAGCCATAATCATGCCAGTCTCCTAGTACAATACGTTCTCCGCCGTCAATCAGCCTATGTCTGTCTGGTCTGTGGGTATGACCATGGATTAGAGTTTCGACTGACCACTTGCTCATAACTGCCGCTACCGCTTGGGCATTAACATCCATTATAGCGCTTGGTTTGTTACTGTTAGCCGCCTTGCTTTTAGCACGCCAGTCAGAGGCCAATCGCTGACGTCGTTTGACCGGCAGTTTGGCCAGAAGCCAGCGATATACGGGGTGCCTGGCTTTGCGTCTAAAGCGCTGATAGTCAGCGTCGTCTGTACAAAGGCTGTCGCCGTGCATAACCAGGGCGCGGCAGCCTTGGTAACTGATCAGATGCTCGTCTGGTAACAGTGTGGCGCCAGTGTTTGCCATAAAGCGCTTGCCGAGCATAAAGTCACGATTGCCCTGCTGAATAAAGAGTTCTGTACCTGAATTACTCAACGCCCTAAAAGCCGATTGGACTTGCAGAGATAGGTCACTGGGATCATCGTCGCCAATCCACGCTTCAAAGAGATCACCCAAAACATAGAGGGCTGATGCCTGTGCGGCTCGCTGCTGCAGAAAAGCCAAAAACGCCCGAGTAACCTCCGGGCGCTCTGGTGAAAGGTGTAAGTCTGAAATAAATAGAACAGACATTAAAGATTGGTTACCTGTCGGCGTAAGCTTCGCCGATCTCTGTTGCGGTGATTTCGATCGCGTCAACAGGCACATCCTGATGACCGGCATAGCTCCCAGTCTTGGTACCTTTAATAGCCTCGATAACATCCATACCCTCTACAACTTTGCCGAATACCGCGTAACCCCAGCCCTGCATATTTTTACCGCTGTGGTTAAGGAAACCGTTATCTGCAACGTTGATAAAAAACTGTGAAGAGGCAGAATGAGGCTCGCCAGTGCGGGCCATTGCCAGAGTACCAATCTCGTTTTTAAGACCATTATCGGCTTCATTCTCAATGCTGTCGCGAGTCGCTTTTTGACGCATATTTGAATCCATGCCGCCGCCCTGAACCATAAAGCCATTGATCACTCGGTGAAAAATCGTGCCGGTGTAAAAGTCGTCGCGAGCATATTGCAAGAAGTTAGCAGCGGTAATAGGTGCCTTGTCGAAATCCAGTTCTATTGAGAAATCGCCCATATTGGTGCGGAAGGTAATCATAAGAAATCCATATTTGTAGTAGTTAAATTTTCTGCTGCATATTTTAGTTTGATTAATGTCGGATTTAAACAGATGTTTGATATTTTCAGGGTTTATCTGGGCTTTTTGTTTATTGCGCTGCCACTCAAGGCTATAATCTGCGGCTTTATAGTCCAGCCATAATTCGATCATGACCCATAGTCAAAAACCAAACAATTTTATCCAGCAGGTAATCAATTCAGATATTGAATCTGGCGACGTGAGTCAGGTAATTACCCGCTTTCCACCGGAACCTAATGGTTATCTGCATATAGGCCATGCCAAGTCTATCTGCGTGAATTTTGGGCTTGCAGAACAGTACGATGGCGTCTGCAATCTGCGATTTGATGATACTAACCCTGAAAAAGAGGATCAGGAGTATGTTGATGCAATTATCGAAGATGTTCGCTGGTTGGGTTTCAATTGGCAGAATGACGTTTGCTATGCCTCGGATTATTTCGATCAGTTATACAGCTGGGCCCAGTTTTTAATAACTCAGAATAAAGCCTATATCTGCGAGCTCAATGCTGAGCAGATGCGCGAGTATCGAGGCACCTTAACCCAGGGCGGTGTGAATAGCCCCTTTCGCGAGCGACCAGCCGCAGAGAGTTTGGCACTGCTTGAGCAGATGAAAAATGGCGAGATTGATGAAGGTCGTATGACATTGCGGGCTAAGATTGATATGGCTTCGGCAAATATTAATCTGCGCGACCCGGTGATGTACCGCATCAAAAAAATGGCCCATCAGCGCACCGGCGATCGCTGGAATATCTATCCTTCGTACGATTTTGCCCATGGTCAAGAAGACGCAATTGAGGGTGTTACACACTCGATCTGCACTCTGGAGTTTGCCGCAAACCGACCGCTGTATGAATGGTTTGTAGCCAATCTGCCACTGCCGTCTAAACCGCGCCAGTATGAGTTTGGTCGACTCAACCTCAACTATACGGTTACCAGTAAACGTAAGCTCAAGCAATTGGTAGATGAAAAGCACGTAGAGGGCTGGGATGATCCCCGTATGCCAACTATTTCTGGTCTGCGCAGGAGAGGGGTCAGTGCTCAGTCGATTCGCGACTTCTGCAACAGTTTAGCGGTAGCCAAAACTGATGGTGTGGTTGACATGGCTCAGTTTGAGCATTTTATACGCGACGACCTCAATAACAATGCGCGCCGTGCTATGTGTGTCTTGGATCCGCTGCTGGTGACCTTGACAAACTATGGGGCAGATAAAACGGAGCAGTTTACTGCACCCGGGCACCCCAATCGCGATGACTTAGGCGAACGGCGCCTGCCATTTACACATCAGGTTTACATTGACCGCAATGATTTCAGCGAGGATAGCAGCCTTTCGCGCAAGAAATTTAAACGTCTGGTCATTGGTGACTATGTGCGGCTGCGGAGCGCTTATATTATCCGTGCCGATCAGGTGAAAAGAGATGCGAGCGGTGAAATTAGCGAGATTATTGGCTCAATAGTGCCGGACACTGTCGGTCAGGATGCTCCTGAGGGTATTAGACCTCGAGGTGTTATCCATTGGGTCTCAGCCTCCAGTAGTGCTGACTGCACCGTAAAAATGTACGATCGACTGTTTAATAAGGCAGCACCGGATGCGGGTGAGGGTAGTTTCCTTGACCACATTAACCCAGAATCGCTGCGGATTATTAAAGGCTGCAAAGCGGAAATTGGCCTTGCCAGTGCCTGTGCTGGTGAACACTACCAGTTTGAGCGCGAGGGTTATTTTACGCCCGATAGCAAGAGTTCAGAATTGGTGTTTAACTGCACTATAGGTCTGCGAGATAACTGGAATTCTTAGATGAGTTTAGCCTTATATAACAGCTTAACGCGGCGTAAAGCCCCATTTACTCCTCTGAACCCTGAGCGGGTCACAATGTATGTCTGCGGGCCCACCGTCTACAATCGGGTGCACATAGGCAACGCGCGGCCCGCAGTAGTATTTGATACGCTGTTTAGGCTGTTGCAAACTCAATATTCCAACGTGGTTTACGCCCGCAATATCACTGATATTGACGATAAGATTATGAATACCGCAGCAGCATCAGGGGAAGATATTTCTGAGCTTTCCACACGCTTTGCTCAGGCTTATTTTGATGACATGGCAGCGTTGAACTGTCTTGAGCCAAGCATTATTCCCTATGCGACCCAGCACATTCCTGAAATGATCTCTATGATCGAGCGCCTTATCGCCAAAGGCCATGCCTACAGTGCCGATGGACATGTGCTTTTTGCAGTGCAGTCTATGCCTAACTATGGAGCCCTGTCTGGTCGATCTCTTGAGGATATGCTGGCTGGTGCACGGGTTGAGGTCGCCGAGTATAAACAGTACGCCGGCGATTTTGTTTTATGGAAGCCCTCTGCGGACCACGAGCCAGGTTGGCAGAGTCCATGGGGTTACGGTCGGCCTGGGTGGCATCTAGAATGTTCTGCAATGATCGAGAAACATCTGGGTGAAACTATTGATATTCATGGTGGAGGTCAGGATTTAATCTTTCCGCATCATGAGAATGAAATAGCCCAGAGTTGTTGCGCTAACGACGGTCAGCCAGTTGCCAGATACTGGCTACACAATGGCTTTATCAATATAGATGGCGAAAAAATGTCCAAGTCGCTGGGTAATTTTCGTATGGTAAATGATCTGTTGAAGCAATATCCCGGTGAGGTGTTGCGCTACGTCATTCTGTCCTCCCACTATAGGTCTGAGCAAAATTTTGGCAAGGAGCTGCTGGATAGCGCCTGGCGTTCCCTGGACAGTCTGTACGGCTACCTGCGGGGCGTACCTGCTGGTACTGCAAAGCTCAATAAGGCGAGTGCCGGCTATCAGGCCCTTCTGGATGATCTAAACAGCCCGGTGGCAATTAGTGAACTGTATCGCCTAGGCAAAGAGATGCATGCAGCCGAGGGTGAGCAGCAGGCGCAGTTGCGCGACGAGTTATTGGGCCTGTCAGATATCATGGGCCTGTTGCAGCAGGACGCAGACCAGTGGTTTAAAAACATCCGTGGTGATCAGGGCATCAGCGAAGCTGATATTGAAGCCTTGATTGTCGAGCGTCAGCAGGCCAAGGCCAATAAAGATTATACCGGAGCCGATAAGGTACGTCAGGATCTGCTTGATCAGGGTGTCGTGCTGGAAGATAGCCGCGAGGGCACTAGCTGGCGGCGCAGCTAACCAGTCAACAGACTCTCTATTTCAAAGGTCTCCAAAATATCTACTCCGCGCTGCAACAGTTGCTGTGCAAGCGCTTTGTTGCCAACCTCATAGGCAACCAGTTTGGTGTCTGCCAGCGCTGGGCTATTACGAAGATCATATAGGTCTGGGATGATGTGATAATCGGTATAAATAAAATCAGGCCGTGCTTCAATCACCTGCGGGTGCTCGAGATCTTGCCACTGTTTTAAAACAACGCCCACTCTTGGCCAGTTGGCGCGCCGCGCCTCTAAGGCGAGCTGGTAATCAAAGCTCATTATTACCACCTGTGCGGAGACTGGTTGCAGAATATTTTGTACCCTTGTGTAAATTAGTTTCCGTCCACAATGCGCTATAGATTCCTCTTTTAGCTCGACGAATGCAGTGACCTTTGGGTTATTTCGCAATAGGCCAACCAGTGATTCGAGAGGCGATATTTTTTCCTCTATAAACTGTTCGCCAAATCGCTGGGGCTCGAACGCCGATAGCTCTATGAGTCTGTACCGCGGGCTTTGTAACAGCGAGCCTGAGCAGCCGCTAACGCGCTTTAGGTCTGTGTCATGGTAGATCACAGGAAGTTTGTCGGCGCTAAATTGAACATCGAGCTCAACCATGACCGCGCCCTGTAGAATGGCTTGGCTTAGTGACAGAATAGTGTTTTCTGGGTATTTTGCCTGATACCCTCTGTGCGCCACCAGTTGCTCTGCTGCAATCATTTATGTGCCTAATTTATTACTGATCTGGCTAATGGTATCCTTGCCCCAATGGAAATAAAAGCCCATTCTCTGGCCGCCGCTCTTTCGAGGAATCTCAATGTCTCTAGTGCTTTATGAAGTCCGCAATAATATAGCTATTCTCACCATGAACAACCCAGATAAGCGCAATATGCTGAGCCTTGAGGTCTGTGAGCAGATCGTTGGCTACGTGGCGCAGGCAGAACAGGATCCAGAGGTGAAGGCGCTTATAGTGACAGGGAATGGAAAAGTTTTTTGCGCAGGGGGCCAACTCAGTGACCTCACGCCTAACAAGGACGTTTTAGAGTCTATTTATAGCGGTTTCTTGAGTGTTGCCAACTGTACTCTGCCGACTATAGCAGCTGTCAATGGCCCTGCCGTGGGCGCCGGCTTTAACATGGCGGTGGGCTGTGACGTGCGTATAGTTACTCCGCAAGCAAGGTTTGAACCGAGATTTTTCGGTCTGGGGCTGCACCCGGGTGGGGGTAATACCTGGATGCTGCGTAAACTTGCCAACTGGAATACAGCGGCCGGTATGCTTTTGTTTTCGCAGCCTCTAAGTGGTCAGGAGGCCGTGGATAAGGGATTAGCATGGAAATCTGTGGAGCCAGGTAGTCTATTAGATGAGGCATTGGCGTTTACTTATCATATCCAGGCGCTACCCAAGGAACTTTTACTGCGCACCAAGCAGACATTGCGCACAGCAGGGGGGACTAACAGTCATTCAGATATTTTGGCGTTAGAAACCGAGCAGCAACTGTGGTCCATTAATCAACCCTATGCCAGAGACTCAATCGCCGCTATGATCGAAAAGGTCAGTGGTGACAGAGGTTAGTGTTGTGATTGCCGCTGACCAGGCTCAGTGGTCATTGGCCTCTGAGGTGTCGACTAATTCAAAATAACTAAAGTCAGCACTCCGGTCGCTGCCTGATAAATCTTGGCAGCAGACTCCCAGAAAAGTCCCGGTAAAATTAAAAGCATCACCACTGCCTGATTCATCTGAGAGCAGACTGTAATCCAACCTTAGGGGTATGTCCTGCCAGTTGCTCTCATCTAGAGACCAAAGGAAGGCAAGCTCGGCATAGCGAATCACACCGCGCAGATAGATAGGGGCATCCTCTGGGACAGGAATTACTGGATTGTTGGGGTCCTTTTCATACAGGGGAAAACTAGAGAGAGCGCTGCTGTCCCCCGAGCAGCTGATAATACCCAGATGTCTGCCCTTATCCTGATCCTTAGACACATAAAGATAATGGAATTTACTGGCGTTGTAATAGCAGACTAAACCGGCCATCTGTTGAAAATTATCAGGGTTAAATTCTATCAAGGTGGTGGCGGTGCAGCAGACTGATTGCTGACGCCTCGCAATCAATGCCTGTTCAAACAGGTTGCCTATGGATTGCTTGCCTTTCAGGCGCAGGTAACCCGGCCGATCCTGCAAGCTGCAAAAACTGTCAAGATCTGGCGTGCGCAGCCAATTGAAGTGGCTGGCTAACTCAGAGGTATCGAATTGATCTCTCTCTGGTAACACTGGCCAGGGATGCCTTGGCAGGCTGATGTCGGGCAGATTGATACTAGGCTGGTTACCTCCCTGTTCCAAGCGCAGCCAGCCCTCATTATTCCAAGACACTTTTTGCAAGCTGGTTTCCCTGCCGAGGGGGCTGCGTCTGAGGCCAGGTAGTGGCCGGCTGCACAGGTGCACCATAAATAGCTCACCATCTGTTGTGTCTACCAAGTCTCCATGACCAGATCGTTGAAGGGCAAGCGCCGGCGCGTCCTTAGAGGTTAATAAATAGCCCTCTGGATCAACCTCATAGGGCCCCTCAATGTTTTTAGAACGCGCTAACGTTATACAGTGGTCATAGCCAGTGCCGCCTTCAGCTGTGAGTAGGTAAAAATAATTATTGTGCCAGTAAAGGTGTGGAGCCTCGGTGCAACCCATCTCTGTACCAGTGAAAATATTGTGCACTGGACCGATCAGTGTTTGAGCCTCCGCTGAGTATTCCTGTAGCACTATCCCGGCAAAGGGGTTGTGGCCTGGGCGGTGGTCCCAGAGCATATTGAGCAACCACTTTCGCCCATCATGATGAAACAGTGAGGGGTCAAAGCCACTGCTATTGAGATATATCGGGTCGCTCCAGTCACCATCGATACTGGCGCAGCAGGTTAGGTAGTTTTGGCTGTCCTTAAAACTGCCTTGAAGCCGTTTTGTGTCTGTATAGATTAGGTAGAAAAGGCCATTAGAATAGCTTAGGCAGGGAGCCCAGACCCCGCAGGAATCTGGGTTGCCACGCATATCTAAGAGCTTCTGACGATTGAGCGGTCGACTGATTAGGCGCCAGTTAACTAGGTCTTTTGAATGATGGATCTGGACACCGGGGTACCATTCAAAGGTCGAGGTCGCAACATAGTAATCAGACCCAACGCGTATGATTGATGGGTCCGGATTAAAGCCCTTTAAGATAGGATTAGAGGTCATGCTGCACAGTATACTGCTTACAGAGCAGCATTAGGCAAACCTAAACTCTGTTTATTCGCTGGGTTAGCTGCCCATGGGATGACGTGCTATTTTACGCCAAAACTTTTCTCGGCAGCTGCTACAGACTGTAAAATCAAGGTGTTGATGGTCATTGGGCCGACGCCACCTGGAACTGGGGTATAGGCACTAGCGCGCTCTAGCAGAGGCTCAAGTTCAATATCTCCAACGCCACCAGGATGATAACCAGCATCGACAACCACAGCGCCGTCTTTGATCCACTCTGCCTTAATAAATTCAGGCCTGCCAACAGCGCCAACCAAAATATCAGCCTGCTTAATTAGGCTTGGCAGGTTCTGAGTTTTTGAGTGGCAGATTGTGACCGTGGCGTTGGCATTAAGTAGCATCAAGGCCATCGGCTTACCGAGTATGGGGCTGCGACCAACAACTACCGCATGCTTGCCGGACATCTCAATATTATAGGCTTCAAGCATACGCATGATGCCCTGAGGTGTGGCAGATCCGTAGGCTTCTTCGTCCATAGCCATACGTCCAAAGCCTAAGCAGGTAACGCCATCGACATCTTTTTCTAGAGCAATAGCGTCAAAGCAGGCGCGCTCATCGATCTGAGAGGGCACAGGGTGCTGCAATAGAATGCCATGGCAGTTTGGGTTGGCATTTAATTCGTGGATTTTTTCTAGAAGCTCTTCTGTGGTGGTGTCCTCAGACATCTCAACCTTAGTCGAGTCCATACCGATGCGCTGGCAGGCATTTTGTTTCATCTTGACATAGGTTGCTGACGCTGGATCGCCTCCCACCAGAATGGTCGCCAAAATAGGCGCCTGTCCACCATTCTTTTCTTTTAAAGCGGCAACCCGCTGGGTGAGTTCAGCTTCTGTCTGAGCTGCGAGAGTTTTACCGTCAAGAACCAGTGCGGACATGCTTTTACCTGTGAGTATAGAAAAAATAAGACGCCTAAAATAGGCAAGGCGAGTGCGTAACGCAAGTACTTTTCAGGAAGATTAGAAAAATTTATATCTATGTGGGATAAATGGGGTGGACGACGGGGATTGAACCCGCGACCACCGGAATCACAATCCGGGGCTCTACCAACTGAGCTACGTCCACCATTGTCTTGCTTATGACTAACTTGATTTTGAGCGGCTAAAAATGGCGCGCCCGGCAGGATTCGAACCTGCGACCCACGGCTTAGAAGGCCGTTGCTCTATCCAACTGAGCTACGGGCGCATTTTTAAAGCCGGAAAGTGGTCGGGGATGAGGGATTTGAACCCCCGACATCCTGCTCCCAAAGCAGGCGCGCTACCAGACTGCGCTAATCCCCGAATGTCTTACCATGCGGTCTCTCTAGAGAGCGCGCATAATACTGATCAGGCCGGTTTCCGTCAATGCGAAATTTTACATCTCGGCAGATTATCTGCCAACAACAATCAATATCTATTATTCCCGTTTAAAACGCAGCCCTTTAGCTGGCTTTTGATCCTGTAATCGCGCTTGTAAATGGCCAGAATAAACTGCATTGGCAATGGTACCAGGTGCTTTGCAGTCACCCACATTTTCTAGGGTGCGAATACCGCTCTCTAGCCATTGCTCTGAGCCTTTTAGCCGCTCAGCCTCCAGGGTCAGATAGAGCGCCTCATTTGGCAGTTTTTCGGTAACTAACATCAGGGCATTATTGGCCAGAGCGGTTGTTTTGCCAGTATATATGCAGCTAATTACAGACTGATCTGCGGTGACAGAGGCGAGGTTGTTCTGGGTATAAATAGCAACCCCAAGCTCTATCAGCCTTGCTTGAATGCGATGTTGCTCCATGGTGTAAACGGTCCAGGGAGACACCAGTGCATTATTGGTAACAAAATTAACCTCACAGCCAGCCTCAATGAGTTTTTCGGCGATAACCCCGCCCATATAAAAGTTGTCTTCATCAAACAATGTAACCCGGCCCCTGGGCATATTTCCTGCAAAGATGTCATCAGGGGTAAATAGATTGGCACAGTCTATGCCTGGAACCGAAAACGGGGTGGCTCTACTAATACCATCCCGTCGCCAGCTAGCACCGGTGGCCAGATAAACATGGGGGATGGCAAAGCTCAAAATATCCTGTGCCGTTAAATGACTATCAAAATAGAGCGCCACATTTGGTGCTCGACGCAACCATTGCTCACGATAGTCTGCGACTCGCTTCCATGCGCTGAGACCCGGCAGGGCGGACTCTTGGTTGATGCGACCGCCAAGACAGTTCGAGGCTTCCGCCAGGCTAACCTGATAGCCTCGTTTACCGAGCGACATGGCGAGCTCCATACCTGCCGGCCCAGCACCAACCACTAGTATATTGTCATTGGATTGCCTTGTTGGAATCTTTTCAGGATGCCAGCCGCTGCGCCACTCTTCGCCCATGGTGGGATTTTGGGTACAGCGGATTGGCGAGCTATTTTGGTCGCCGGAGACGCAGATATTGCACCCTATACATTCCCGAATGTCATCGAAACGGCCTTCTCGAATTTTGTTAGGCAAAAAAGGATCTGCGATAGATGGACGCGCAGCGCCAATCATATCCAACATGCCAGTTTTAACCAGCGACAGCATCCGATCAGGACTGGTATAGCGGCCAACCCCCACCACTGGCTTGCCGGTTTGTTGTTTAACAAATTGAGTGAAGGGCTCCTGATAGCCTTCCTCGGAAAATCTTGAGGTCTGAGAGTCATTCGACCAGTCGGATAGATTAACATCCCATAGATCAGGTATCTCTGCGAGCATCTGTACTACCTCTTTGGCCTCATCATTACAGCGTAAACCGCCGTTGGCCAACAGTTCGTCGACTGCAAACCTGCAGGCTACCGCGCAGCGATCACCTACAGCTTCTTTAGTGTCCTGTAAAACCTCCTGCAGCAGGCGCACACGGTTTTTTAAGCTTCCACCATAGTTGTCCGTGCGGCGATTATGCCTGGGGGATAAAAAGTGCTGAAGAAGGGTTAGGTCATGTCCTAGGTAAACGTAGACTATATCAAAACCGGCCTGCTTGGAGCGCAATGCAGCTTGACGGTGCCAGTCTCTAAACTGAGCAATATCTTTTTTGTCCATGGCGCGAGCCGAAAAGGGCAGGTTGTCATAGCAGGCAGTATGGCTTGGTGCCAAAGGGGTTTCTCGAGAATAAAGATTACCTGTAGAAGAGCCGCTATGGGCTAGTTCAATACCGGCCAGAGAACCAAAACCATGCACGGCATCGGTCATTAATTGCAGCTTTGCTATATCAGAATCATCCCATAGGCGGCCCTCAATATAGGGCGTAACATCAGAGGTCGGATGAATTTCCATCATTTCAGTGCAGACAACACCCCATCCACCCTCGGCCTTTACTGCACGCATTGCTGCCAGAGACTGGGGTCTTAAATGCCCCATGCCGTTGCAATGAGGCACCTGATAAAATCGATTCGGAGCAGTTACAGGGCCAATTTGGATGGGGGAAAACAGGGGATCGTATCTATTATTATTCATGGGCTGAGCAGGTCTTGGTTATTGAATCTCTAGTGTCAGCTACATGGTGCAATATCTCAAGCACTCCTATGTGGTAGGCAGCTGGTTACTGTACTGTGCTACATTGGCTGCGCTGGGCTTAAACGCCCTGGCCAGTGGTGTCTGGACTAAGATTGAATGCTGATCGCAGCTTAGGGGCAGAGACAGTTTAGGGTGCATAAAAGGTGCTGAGAGACTAAAGGGTGGCAGATGGACGAACTGACGATGGCTGCGCGGGGGAACTATGGTTGCCCGCTTTGTGGAAATACTGGTTGTACCGAATTTTATCGTGATCGGCAGCGGCCCTACAGGCAATGTGATCAATGCGATCTAGTATTTGTTACTAACCAGTTTCAGCTGACAGCCGAAGCTGAAAAAGCGGTCTATGATCAGCATCAAAACTGTCCCGAGGACGCTGGGTACCGTGCCTTTCTAAGTCGCCTTGCTGCCCCATTATTAGAGCGTTTAGCCCCAGATTCAAAGGGGCTGGATTTCGGCTCTGGTCCGGGGCCGACGCTATCGGTGATTTTTCAGGAGGCCGGGCATGATGTGGCTTTGTTTGATCCCTACTACGCCAATCATCCCGCGCTATTGCAAGCACATTATGATTTTATAACCAGTACTGAAGTTGTTGAACACCTCTCTCAACCCGGTAATGAATTACAAAGACTTTGGGCTCAGCTCAAGCCGGGCGGCTACCTTGGCCTGATGACTAAGCTGGTTGTTAGCCCTGAAGCCTTTGCTAGTTGGCACTATAAAAACGACCCTACTCATATAAGCTTCTTTTCTAAAGCCACTTTTAGGTTTATTGGGACACAGTGGGGTGTAGAGCCGCAATTTTTGGGAGATGACGTAATAATATTCCGCAAGGCCTAGACTTGTTACAGCACCTCACAGCTATGAGAGCGATAACTGCGAGGCGGTCACTCAGGCTGTCAGAGCTTCATCAAATAGGCCATCAACTCAGGTTGGTGCCTACTGGAAGCTTTCTAATACGCTTGCCAGTGGCATTAAAAATTGCGTTGGTCAAAGCAGCCGCTATGGGCGGAGTACCTGGTTCTCCTGCTCCCCCAATGGTCGCACCACTGTTGATAATATGGGTTTCAATATTGGGTGACTCAGGCATGCGAAGCGACGGATAGTCATGGAAATTGCTCTGCTCGACCGCGCCGTTGCTTATGCTAATCTCACCGTAGAGCGCTGCAGTAAGCCCATAGATAACCCCCGATTCTAGCTGAGCTGCAACACCATCCGGCGACACTGCAAAGCCTGCGTCAATGACTGCTACAACCCGATCCACGGATAACTCGCCATCTAGCACCGTTACCTCTACAACCTCGGCGACCACTGAGCCAAATGAGCTATGCAGAGAAATACCGCGGCCTCGTCCCGCTGGCAGAGGTTTATGCCATTGCGCCTTTTCGGCCGCAGCTTTTAGCACAGCCAGTTCCCGTGGCCTGTGCTGCAAAAGAGCTGCTCGGTATTGATAGGGATCTTGCCCTGCCGCTGCGGCAGCCTCGTCGATAAAGGACTCGGTAAAGAAGCCCTGATGTGAATGGGCAACACTGCGCCATGCGCCAAAAGGAATATGAGTTGGGCTACTGACATGGCCTATGTCCTGTGCCGCTATCGCGTAGGGAATCAGTGAGGCTTCGAAGGGATCGTGCTTGTCCACATAGGTGTTTTCCCAGGCGATAATATTCCCCTCTGCGTCTAGCCCTGCGCGGAAGCGGCTCATGATGGCGGGGCGATAAAAATCCTGTTGCACATCTTCTTCACGGGTCCAGAGAAGCTGTACCGGTCGACCTACCTGTGCCGCAATTTGCGCCGCCTGAATCGCATAATCTGGGCGTGACTTGCGACCAAAGCCGCCACCCATTAGGCAGTTGTGTAAGATGACATTGTCTACATCAAAGCCAAGCGCATCGGCGACAGACTTTCTGAAACCAAGAGGATTTTGACAGCCAACCCACAGCTCGCAGCGACCGTTTTTAACCACCGCAGTGGCATTGAGAGGCTCCATACAGGTATGGGCTAGGAAGGGCACCTGATAGTCAGCTTCAATTACTGTAGCTGCATTAGCTAGGGCCTGCGGGACATTACCCTGTTGAACATCTGAGCCTCTGTCCACCGATGCCCCAATGTCACGAGCAAATTGCTCAAAAATTGTCGCACTTGAAACTGCGTTGTTATCTGTGGTGGACCATTGAATTTTCAATGCATCAAGCCCCTGTTTGGCAGGCCAATAGCCCTCAGCCACAACAGCCACAGATTCGGAGAAGGTAAAGTTACCGAACATAGAGCTGACTTCTTCGCTGGCCAGCCTTATAACATCCACCACACCTTTGATGGATCGAGCACCAGTCTCATCGAGTTTCTCGATACTGCCAGTAAAGGTTGGCGAACGCTTAATTGTTGCATAGAGCATATTTGGCAGTCGCACATCAGCAGCAAATACCGCTGAGCCATCTACCTTTGCAGGAAGGTCATGCCGATCGACATGGCGACCCATAATGTTGTATTGATCAACGCTTTTTAATTTAGGTGATGATGGTGGCACCATCTGTGCCGCTAACTCGGCAAAGGCGGAGTAGGGCGCAGATCGACCAGATGCTTCATGTGCCATAACGCTGTTGCGCGCTACAATCTCATCAAGCGGGACATTCCAGGTCTGCGCAGCGGCCTCCCGCAACATCTGTTTCACAGCGGCACCAGCCACTCTCATGCCGTAGGTACCAGTGCTGCGAATGCTCAGACTGCCGCCGGTAATCTGCAGGTCTAGCATCTGTGCGGTTTTAATAAGAGCACCATCTACTGAAGGCATAACAAAACTGGGGACCTCTGCATCAGGCATCAATATAGCTTGACCCATAGAGTAGTTAGCGAACCCACTGACGGCTGGAGCCTCTTCGAACCTTACTAGATTCCAGTCTGCATCTAGCTCATCTGCCAACATTTGCGCCAACGCAGTGCCAGCGCCCTGTCCCATCTCAGAATGCGGTACAATTGCAGTGACCAGATTGTCACTATCTAACTTTACCCAGGTGTGCAGAAAGGTCTCACCATCATTAATAACGTGCTTAGAGAGCTCTTCCGAACGGTTTCCAGGGCGGATTGCAACGCCAATTAACAGTCCACCACCGGCGACAACACCCGCGCCTATAAAGGCTCTTCTGCTCCACTTACCCATTGGTCAGCTCCTTATTCAGTGCCAGCGGCGCTGGGTCAAAATGCTGAACCCCTGCAACGGTTTTGATGGCATTCTTGATGCGACCGTACATACCGCAGCGGCAGATATTACCTGCCATCGCCTTATCAATATCTTCATCGGAGGGAGTTGAGTTGGACGCCAGTAGGGCGGCCGCAGACATCAATTGGCCCGACTGGCAGTAACCGCACTGAGGCACCTGCAGATCGATCCAAGCCTGCTGCAGCGGGTGGAGCTGATCTGGGCCTGGGGCTAGCCCCTCAATTGTGGTGATCTCAAGTCCCGCAACCGCTGCAATGGGTGTGACACATGAACGAACTGGATTGCCTGCAACATGGACAGTACAGGCCCCACATTGCGCCATGCCGCAACCAAATTTTGTGCCAGTAAGATCTAAGGTTTCTCGCAGCACCCAGAGTAGGGGTGTGGATGGGTCTACTTCAAGCTGTTGCGTAATACCGTTAATGGTGAGGGTAGTCATGCCCAGGGTCCTTTTTATTATTAGTCTTTATATCAACACCAGCTGAGCCATTGCTCGCTCGGTCTATCAACTGCTGTTCGCAGTTACAAAGTTAGGGATGGGCAAGATATAACCAGTTTTATGCTCTGTCTGATATTCGCTGACGCGCCGCAATAAAAGCTCGTACTGAACGGCTAATATCCTCCTCAGACGTCACCCAAGAACAGACACTTATGCGAATGACTTTGCGACCCTGCCAGACAGAGGTGCCAGCCCAACATTCTCCGGATGACTGAACCTCAGTGATCATTGCCTGAGTAAATTGGTCGTCAGTACTTGGAGATACAATTACCTGATTAAAAACCACATCGTTGAGTATACGGAAGCCGGCAGCATTGAGTTCTTGGGCAAACTGCTGCGCCCGCTTATGCATACCGAGCACCAACTCATCAACACCCTGTTTGCCAAGGTATTTAAGCGCTGCCCAGAGTTCGATCGCTCTCGCCCTTCGTGACATCTCTGGCGTGTAGAGCATGCCGTCCCTGGTCTCGCTATAGCTGGATGTCAGATAGTCACCAGTAGCCTGCAGAGCAGTTACCAGAGCCTCCCTGTCGCGGCACAGTAGAATGCCATTGTCATAGGGTGTGTTGAGCGTTTTATGACCATCTACCGACCAAGAGTGAGCCATATCCATGCCCCGAGTAAGATACTTCAGCTGCTCGGTGGCTGCCGCCCAGAGCCCAAAGGCACCGTCGATATGAACCCATGCTCCTACCTGATTGGCTCTTTTGCATATGGCTTCGAATGGATCGAAACAGCCAGAATTTACATTGCCAGCTTGCAGCAAGACTATGCAGCTACTGTCGAGCTCAGGAAGCTGATCAGGGATAATTCGTCCCTGGTCATCGGCCTCAACCCACTCAATATGCTGTAGTCCCAGTCCGAGTAGGGCTATTGCCTTAATCACAGCGCCATGGGTTTGACGGCCGGCAATAATACGCAGTTGTGGCGCACCGTTATGACCCTGCTGGTTAAAGTCCCAGCCCTGGTTGCGGCAGAGTCGCCAACGGGCAGCGGCAAGACTGCAAAGAATTGCTGCTGAGGTACCGCTAACGAAACCGGCGGCTGTACCTGCAGGAAGCCCAAACACTTGCTGCAACCAGTCCTCGCAGACTTCCTCCAGCTTGGCGCTGATGGGAGACATAACGTTGAGTGCAGTATTTTGGTCCCAGAAATCTGTGAGCCATTTAGTGGCAAGGCTAATCGGAAGAATCCCACCGTTTACGAAACCGAAATAGCGACCGCCAGTCTGGGCAACGCTAGCTGGCGAGCCAACCTCATGAAGTTGCTGAAGAATTGCTTCGGCATTACCGGTCTCGGCTGGCATGGGCTCATCGAATTGCTTGAGATCATTCAGGGCTTGGGGCGTTGGAAAGACATTGCGCTCAGCGGCCCTATCTGCATAGTCAAATGCGTAGCGTTGCGCCTGTTTAAACAGCACCTTTTGCTGTTGTTCTCTGTGCATCTGTCTGCGCACGCTCATGCTTCCCCCTTATCGCTCGTCTATGCAGAAACCTCTAGTCGCAGTAAACCATAGACTAAATTGTTTACAAAGATAGAATGTCCTATCTTTCAATTACCACGCCTCAGGAACCCCTATGTACAGCGGATCTACACTCAGTCTAAAAACTATTGAAAACGGTTTTGTTGAGCTTATCTTTGACAATCAAAATGGCTCGGTGAATAAGTTTGATCAACAGACGCTTGCTGAGTTAACGGAGGCGATTGCAGTATTGACCTCTGCCTCTAGTGTCAGAGGCTTGCTAGTCACTAGCAACAAGGCAGTGTTTGTCGTGGGTGCTGATATTACCGAGTTCTTCGATATGTTTGCGGTATCAGAAGAAGAGTTTTTACAGGCCGCTCAGCAGGTCAATACTCTGTTTTCCCAGATCGAGGACCTGCCTTTTCCCTCGGTGGCCTCAATAAATGGGTTTGCTCTGGGCGGCGGTCTCGAAATCTGCTTGGCCTGTGATAGTCGAGTAAT
>JABJEX010000088.1 GCA_018663035.1 Porticoccaceae bacterium | reverse complement strand
GTACCTTCCCAGTCGGCTTTACCGCTTAATGGTGGCATGGCTTTACGCACTCGGGAGATTCTTCGCTCCGCATTGGTAAAGGTGCCATCTTTTTCTAAGAAGGAGGCACCGGGCAAAAATACATGGGCAAATTTAGCGGTTTCATTAAGGAAGATATCCTGCACTACCAAGCATTCCATAGCGCGCAATGCCGCCTCTACATGCTGAGTATTAGGGTCGGACTGGGCGATATCTTCGCCCTGACAATAGAGGCCTTTAAACTCGCCATCCAGTGCCGCATCAAACATATTGGGAATACGCAAACCAGGCTCGCTATCTAGGGTAACGCCCCACTCTCCTTCAAATAACTCGCGGGTGGCTCCATCAGAGATATGGCGATAGCCGGGCAGTTCATGAGGGAACGAACCCATATCACAGGAGCCCTGCACATTGTTTTGCCCCCGCAGCGGGTTTACGCCCACGCCATCGCGACCAATATTGCCGGTCAGCATTGCCAGGTTGGCAATACCCATTACAGCGGTTGAGCCCTGGCTGTGCTCTGTTACACCCAGACCATAGAAGATCGCGCCATTGCCGCCTGTGGCATAGAGCCTCGCCGCAGCACGCAGATCCGCAGCAGGTACGCCAGTGATACTCTCAGTGTTCTCTGGGGAATGGCGCTCGTCGCCAATAAAGCCCAGCCACTTTTCAAATTCAGGTACGTCACAGCGCTCTTCAATATAGTCGCGGGCCTCTAGCCCCTCATTGACCACCACATGGGCCAACGCATTTAGCACAGTGACATTGGTGCCGGGGCGAACTGGCAGATGGTAGTCGGCGGTAATATGGGGGGAGCTAACCAGCTCAATTTTGCGCGGATCAATAACAATTAATTTAGCGCCTTCACGAAGGCGACGCTTGAGTCGCGAACCAAATACCGGGTGGGCTTCGGTGGGGTTGGCCCCCATCACTACAACCACATCAGCATCGGCCACAGAGGCAAAGGTTTGGGTGCCGGCAGATTCACCCAAGGTGGTTTTTAAGCCAAAACCAGTGGGCGAATGGCAGACCCGGGCACAGGTATCAACGTTGTTGTTACCAAAGCCGGCACGAACCATTTTTTGCACCAGATAGACTTCTTCGTTGGTGCATCTGGACGAAGAAATAGCCCCTATGCTGGTGCGACCATATTGGCTTTGAATCGCTTTAAAGCGTTGCGCTGTGTAGGTCACCGCCTCTTCCCAGGACACTTCTTTCCATGGGTCGTCGATAGAATCGCGAATCATGGGTACTGTAATACGGTCTTTGTGAGTGGCATAACCAAAGGCAAATCGGCCCTTAACACAGGCATGGCCTTCGTTGGCCTTGCCGTCCTTGTAAGGTGTCATGCGCACTACCTGATTGCCCTTCATCTCAGCTTTAAATGAACAGCCAACACCACAGTAGGCACAGGTAGTGGTAACAGAGTGCTCAGGTTTACCAGCTTCGATAATGCTCTTTTCAGTGAGTGTTGCCGTGGGGCAGGCATTGACACAGGCACCACAGGAGACACATTCGGAATCCATAAAGTCTTCGGCCTGACTGGCGCTGACTTTGGATTCAAAGCCGCGGCCATCAATGGTCAGGGCAAAGGTGCCCTGCACCTCTTCACAGGCGCGCACGCAGCGTGAGCAGACAATGCACTTGGAGGGGTCAAAGGTAAAATAGGGGTTGGACTCGTCTTTCTCAGCTACCAGATGGTTCTCACCTTCAAAGCCATAGCGCACCGAGCGCAGACCTAATTCACCGGCGGTATCCTGCAGTTCGCAGTCGCCATTAGTGGGGCAGATCAGGCAATCGAGCGGGTGATCGGAGATATACAGTTCCATCACATTGCGGCGCAACTTGGCAATTTCATCGGACTGGGTTTTCACCTCCATGCCCGCTTCCACTGTGGTGGTGCAGGAGGCGGGGAAACCGCGACGGCCTTCAATCTCGACTAGACAGACTCGGCAAGAGCCAAAGGATTTTAGTTGGTCGGTGGCACAGAGGCGTGGAATTTTGACGCCACTTTCAGCGGCAGCGCGCATCACTGAGGTACCCTCCGGCACTGTGACTTCAACGCCATCAATACTGAGGGTTACCAGCTCGGTACTGGTGCTTTTTGGGGTGCCGTAATCTGCTTGGGGTTCGTAGAATTCCAACATATCAGTTATCTCCCCTACCTTCGCCGGTAAAGTCACTGGAAAAATGTGCAAGTGCACTGCGCACTGGGAATGGTGTCATGCCGCCCATGGCGCAAAGGGAGCCCATTTCCATGGTGTCGCACAGGTCGTGCAATAAAATTAGGTTATTGTCTCGGTCTTCATTGGCCACAATGCGATCGATCACCTCAACACCACGCACCGAGCCAATACGGCAAGGGGTGCATTTACCACAGGATTCTGCCACACAGAATTCCATGGCAAAGCGCGCCTGGGCAGCCATATCGGCACTGTCATCAAACACCACTATACCGCCATGACCAATCATGGCTTTTATTGCCGCAAAGGCCTCGTAATCCAAAGGTGTATCCCACTGGGATTCAGGCAAGAATGCTCCCAAGGGCCCGCCCACCTGAATGGCGCGAATGGGGCGACCGCTAAAAGTGCCCTGGCCATAGCCTTCAACTACCTCGCGCAATGTCACACCAAAGGCCAACTCAATTAGGCCACCGCGTTTAATATTGCCCGCCAGCTGAATGGCTAATGTACCCCGAGAGCGGCCCATACCAAAGTTTTGATAGGTCTCTGCGCCCTGCTCCAAAATAGTCGAAATGGCCGCCAGGGTCAGTACATTGTTGACCACGGTGGGCTTGCCAAAGAGGCCTTCGATTGCAGGCAGTGGTGGCTTGGCGCGAACCATGCCGCGCTTGCCCTCAAGGCTCTCTAGCAACGAGGTCTCTTCACCGCAGATATAGGCACCGGCACCTAGGCGCACTTCCAAATGGAAGGCTTTGCCGGAACCCTGAATATTGTCACCCAAGAAATTGGCTGCTTCCGCTCGCTCAATCGCGATATTGAGCAGCCTATGGGCCACCGGGTACTCTGAACGCAGATAGATGTAGCCCTGAGTCGCACCCACCGCCAGACCAGCGATGGCCATGCCCTCGATCAGCTGGTAAGGGTCGGACTCCATCACTAAGCGGTCGGCAAAGGTGCCGGAATCGCCTTCATCTGCATTGCAGACAATGTATTTTTGCTCGGCTTCGCAATTTAAAACCGTCTGCCACTTGATACCGGCAGGAAAGGCTGCGCCACCGCGGCCACGCAAACCAGAGTCTTTTACCTGATCTACAATCTGCTGACCGGTCATGGCCAGGGCAGTTTTTAAGCCTTTAAAGCCATTAAGGGCCTGATAGTTGTCGAGACAGACTGGATCGCCCAGCCCGGCACGAGCATAGGTCAGACGCTGTTGGCTGGCCAGATAGTCAATCTGCTCAACCTGACCCAGATACAGATCATGGCTGCTGGCATCGGTCTCTAGGGCATCTAGAATGCTTGGAATATCTTTACTGGACACCGGGCCAAAGCCGATACGGCCCTCTTCTGTGTCTACCTCCAGAAGCGGCTCTAACCAGAACATGCCGCGGGAACCGTTGCGCACCGGTTCTACGCCAGCCGTCTGCAGTGCTCGCGCGACTGATTCGGCGCCCAACGCTAGTGCGGTAGTGTCTTGAGGAATATAAAACGTCATTTTGACACTCCAGTGTCTGACCCAAGGTCCGCCATTAGTTGGTCAAACCGCGCAGCATCAACTCTGGCATAAATGTCGTTATTGATGCGCACTGAGGGCGAACAGGCACAGTTACCTAGGCAATAAACTGGCTCCAGCGTGATAGCACCATCATCTGTTGTCTGATGATAATCCACACCCAATGTCGCTTTGGCATGAGCCTCTAACTGTCGCGACCCCATAGATTGGCAGGCTTCTGAGCGACAGATTTGAACTGTCGTTTTGCCCACGGGATGGGTTTTAAAATCATGGTAAAAGCTGATAACGCCATGGACTTCGGCGCGGGACAGGTTAAGCCCAGCGGCTATTGCTGGTACTGTGGACTCTGGGACATAACCCAACTCACCCTGGATGGCATGCAAGAGCGGGAGAAGACCACCGGGCACGGACCTAAATTGAGTCACAAGATGACTGATATCAGCGGTATTTTGTGCGCTTTTTTCCACGTCTACACGACTCCTGTTGCTAGGTAACTGCCATGCTCTAGCCATAAGTGCTTAAAGCCAACCCCGTTTCGACCGCAGTCTATCACCATAACATCACTGATTTCGGGCCCTAAGCGACTCTTATTTATCTAATAAGGACCGCTACTCTAAGCCGTTAGGCAGCCAGAGCACGGGCATGAAACGCCATATGCTCTGCTATAAACGTAGCAATAAAAAAGTAGCTGTGATCGTATTCTGGTTGCATGCGAATATCCATCGGAAAGCCGGCCCGATTTGCCGCTTCTATCAACAGCGGCGTTTTAAGTTGCTCGTCAAGAAAGTTATCGGCCTCACCTTGATCAACTAGCACTGGCAAATGTTCTTTGGCTTCAGCAACCAGGGCCACTGTATCGTATTGAGCCCAGGTGCTTTTGTCCGCACCAAGATAGTTACCCAGAGTTTTGTCACCCCAGGGGCAGTTTAACGGTGAACAGATCGGCGAGAAGGCCGACACAGATTTAAACCGGCCTGGATTCTTTAAAGCTATGCTCAGTGCGCCGTGACCACCCATGGAATGCCCTGAAATAGATACCCTATTGGCGTCCACAGGAAACTGAGCATTGATCAGAGCCGGGAGTTCATCAACTATGTAGCTGTACATCTGGTAGTGGCTGGCCCAAGGTTGCTGGGTGGCATCAACATAAAACCCGGCGCCAAGGCCCATATCATAAGCAGCATCCGGGTCATCAGCCACGCCCTCACCTCTAGGGCTGGTATCTGGGCATAGTATGGCAATACCGTGCTCCGCAGCATACTGCTGGGAACCGGCCTTTTGCACGAAGTTCTCGTCGGTGCAGGTTAGGCCAGATAGCCAATACAGCACAGGCACTGGACCCTTCTCAACCTGAGGTGGCAGGTAAATGCTAAACGTCATTTCGCAGTTAAGTACCGCGGACTGATGCTTATAGCGCAGCTGTTGGCCACCAAAACTCTGGTTGGTGCCTATCTTCTCTGGGGCTTGATGAGCCATTTAAAACTCCCCCTTAAAATTCAACAACTGAACGAATACTCTCGCCCGCATGCATTAAATCAAAGGCTTTATTAATATCCTCTAGAGGCATCTTATGGGTAATGAGGTCATCGATATTGATCTTGCCATCCATATACCAGTCAACAATCTTGGGGACATCGGTGCGACCGCGGGCGCCGCCAAAGGCGGTACCGCGCCAAGAGCGGCCTGTCACCAGCTGGAATGGTCTGGTGGCAATCTCTTTGCCCGCACCGGCTACGCCGACGATGCAGCTCTCACCCCAACCTTTGTGGCAGCATTCCAATGCCTGACGCATAACATCTACATTGCCAATGCATTCAAAGCTGTAATCCACACCGCCGCCGGTCATCTGAATAATATGGTCGACAACATTGTCCACTTCTCGGGGGTTGATAAAGTCAGTCATGCCAAACTGCTTGCCCAGCGCGGCACGGGCTGGGTTGAGATCGATACCAATAATGCGCGTGGCGCCAACCATTTTGGCGCCCTGGATAACATTCAGGCCAATACCACCAAGGCCAAACACAGCCACTGTGGAGCCAGCCTCTACTTTCATTGTGAAAGCCACAGCACCAATGCCGGTGGTTACACCACAGCCGATATAGCAAATCTTGTCAAAGGGCGCATCTTCGCGCACTTTGGCCAGACTAATCTCTGGTAGCACTGTGTAGTTAGAAAAGGTAGAGCATCCCATATAGTGCAGTATGGGTTTGCCTTCAAAAGAAAAACGACTGGTACCGTCGGGCATAACGCCCTGCCCCTGAGTCGCGCGAACCGCCTGACAGAGGTTGGTTTTGGGATTGAGGCAGAAATCACATTCGCGACATTCCGCTGTATACAGCGGAATCACGTGGTCTCCAGGCTTTAGGTTTTTGACCCCAGGGCCCACATCAACCACCACACCTGCACCCTCATGGCCCAAAATAGCGGGAAAGGCACCTTCAGGATCATCACCAGATAGAGTAAACGCGTCCGTATGGCAGACACCCGTAGCTTTGATCTCAACCAAGACTTCTCCAGCTCTTGGGCCATCGAGGTCGACCTCGACAATTTCTAAAGGCTTGCCTGCTCCAAATGCAACGGCGGCTCTGGTCTTCATACTCTGATTCCTCTGCTAAATAATATGTTGGGGATTTTTCTTATGGGCTAGTTGATTGCTGGTTGCCATACTAGGCCAAAACAGGCTATTTTGGCTATCAGAAAGCGACTTCATAATAACCTCAACATCCGGTGCGCCCAATGAGATCACTAATAAAACTCGCCCTTTTGTGTCTGTTAGTTAGTCCCACAGGCTGGAGCGCTGAGCCCCCAGGCGCGCCAAAGTCTATTGATAGCCTGGTGATCTACACCGCCAAAAAGATTATCACCATGGAGCCCGCGCTACCAGAAGCCACTGCAGTGGCAGTTGCCGATGGAAAAATTGTGGCTGTGGGCAGCCTCAAGTCTCTGGATAGCTGGACAAAACAGACCAATAGCCGCATTGACCGGCGCTTTGAAGGCAAAGTGATTATGCCTGGATTTATTGATCCCCATGTGCATCCTAGCTTGCCGGCGGTGCTCACTCAGTTTGCCTTTGTTGCACCAGATGACTGGTCATTGCCCACTGGAGAGTTCCCCGGGGCCAAAACTCCTAAGGCCTATATTGAGCGCCTTAAACAGCTAGCCAATCAACATACGGACAGGAGCATCCCCTTTATTGCCTGGGGCTATCACCCCCTATGGCACGGCACCTTATTTCGTCAGGAGTTAACTGAGCTCTTTCCCGACCAGCCGGTAATGCTGTGGCATAGATCTTTCCATGAATTAATTGCCAATGATGCCGCCCTAGATCTGCTGGGGGTTACCCAGGCTGATTTAGCTGGCCATCCATTAACCAACTGGTCTAAGGGCCACTTTTATGAAAATGGCATGTATGCACTGATACCTAAGATGCCCTTTCTATTTGATCCCGCGCGCTTTGGCAAAGGCATGGAAAACTTTATTCGCATGGTGCATCAGGGTGGTGTCACCACAGCCCTGGATATGGGCACTGGTGTGTTTGGCAACCCGGATGCCGAGATCAATCTAATTCGCCATACCGTGGAGAGCAGCCAGGCTCCGGCACGAGTGATTTTAACGCCAATAATTACTGACTTTATTGGCCGCAAGCAGACTATAGAGCAGGCGCTGCAGCAGGTGGATAAATGGCGTGACGAAAGCAGCCACCGAGTATTATTCGATCGCCGCTTTAAGCTGATGATTGATGGCGCTATTTACAGCGGGCTGGCCCAGTTTAAGTTTCCCGGCTATATAGATGGCCACGAGGGGGTATGGATGGTGCCCCATAAGGTCACTCAACAATGGGCTCAGGCTTTCTGGGATGCTGGCTATCAGCTTCATGCCCATACCAATGGCGATGGCAGTGCTGAGGTGTTGATTGAGCTGCTTAAATCCTTACAAAGCAATACACCCACTGCAGATCATCGACTGGCGCTGGAACATTTTGCTTACACCACTGAAGATCAAAACCGTCAGCTGGCGGAATTGGGCGCTGTGGTGTCAGCCAATCCCTACTACCACTTTATTCTCAGCGATATTTACAGCGACCAGTGGCTTGGCGCAGACCGTGGCAATCAGATGGTGCGACTGGGTTCATTGGAGCGATTGGGCATGCCCTTTGCCTTTCACTCGGACAGCCCAATGGCGCCCCTAGAGCCCCTAACCCTAGTGTCTGCCGCGGTTAACCGGGTGACTATTAATGGCAATCTGACCGGGGAGAACGAGCGAGTAAGTCTGGAGGCAGGCCTGCGCGCCATTACTATTGATGCCGCCTGGGTCATGGGCTGGGAAGATAGAATCGGGTCGATTCGCGCCGGCAAAAACGCCGACTTCACCATATTGGAAGCCGACCCTTATCGAGTTGCCCCCAAGCGCATTAAAGATATCAAAATCTGGGGTACGGTATTTGAAGGGGTGCCTGCACCCCTAAATTAGGTTTAGCTACGGCGAATACAGCCCGGCAAACTACAGAGCATTTCAAATAGCAGATTGGCGGCCAGAAGCGAGGTATTGCCAGTGGTATCGTAGGGGGGCGATACCTCCATCAGATCGCAACCCACAAGATTGAGACCGTGGCAACCGCGGATCACCTCTAGCCCCTGTGAAGCACTCAAGCCCCCGGGCTCTGGTGTACCAGTGCCCGGCGCCACTGAGGGATCCAAACCATCTATATCAAAGGTCAAATACGCTGGGGTATCTGGGCCTATGGTGTCGCGGATCTGATCCATTAATGGTGCTAACGATTTGTACCAGCATTCCTCGGCGGTAATCACTGTGGCGCCCTGCTCTCTGGACCAATCGAAATCATCGGCCGCATAGCCAGTTGCCCTCAAGCCAATCTGAAACATCTTGTTAGTCTCTATGAGACCCTCTTCTATGGCACGACGGAACACTGTGCCATGGGCAATTTTTTCACCAAACATTTCATCATTGATGTCGGCATGGGCGTCCACATGCACTAGCGCCACTGGGCCATGAACCTTAGCAAGAGACCTTAGCACTGGCAGGGTGCAGGTGTGGTCGCCACCCACAGAGATAGGCTTGGCACCTGCAGCCAGCACTGCATCTATGGCCGCCTCGATAGCATCGACGGTCTTTAGTAAGTTATAGGGGTTAACCGCCACATCGCCGATATCAGCAACCTGAAAAGAGTCAAAGGGTGCCGCTTGAGTGGCCATACCATAGGGACGTACCAACACAGATTCAGCGCGGATCTGTCGCGGACCAAATCTTGAACCACTGCGGTTGCTAGTGCCTATATCCACCGGCATCCCCAGCAAGGCTACATCTAGTCCAACTGCATTGTCCTGAATTGGCAGCCTAAAAAAGCTCGCCTGTCCAGCGAAGCGCGGCATCTTGTTACCACCAAGAGGTTGGTTATAGGAGTCACTCATAATGCAGTCTCAATTGCGCAAGTTTTAATCAGTCTACCAGTATTTGTTCTGGTCAGATCATACGCCAAAAGGGTAATAAATCGAAGGCAGCTAGGCCGGTATCGCAACCATGGGGGAATATTGATAAGCTATTTCAAAATAATAGGAGCAGCGCAATGAAGCGTCAGCGATATATTCTTATTTTAGCCAGCCTTTTTCTGGTCGCCTGTGGTGGTGGTAGCGCACCGGAACCGATTACCACGGCACCAGCTACTACAGCACCAGAACCCAACCCATATCTCTGGCAAGAGGCCAGCCCCGACTCTGTCAATATGGATGCGGCTGCCCTGTCTGCAGCCTTTGATCAAGCATTTGCCGATGGTACCTATACTCAGGCGGCTCTGGTCATTAAGGATGGTATGTTAGTCTATGAGCGCTATCGCGGTATTCTCGCCTCAGAAGAGGCTGCATTGGCAAATACCCTGCCCCCTGATAGCCAGTCGATTGACTCGCTTTATGGGCGTCGCGATAAAGACAGCCTTGCAAGTTCTTGGTCGACAGCCAAATCCTTTGTCAGCGTGCTGGTGGCCATTGCTATTGAACAGGGGTTTATCGAATCAACAGAACAAAGCGCCTCGGACTTTATCGAGGAGTGGAGAGGCGATGAACGCAATCAGGTAAGTATTCGCAATCTGCTGGATATGCGCTCTGGCCTCGAGTTAGTCTGCTTGAATAACGACACGCGCCTACTCGAACGTTGCTCCGACGATAGCAGCGGAACGGGTGGCAACCTAGTGTTCGCAGACAACCAATTAGATGCCTGCATCAGTCGTTCACTGGCCGAAACTGGCGTCCGCCAACCCTGGTATCGCTTTGGGCCGACCTATGAAGCGGGCTACTGGGTTTACTCTAACTGCGACACCATGGTACTGGGAGAAATTCTATTTAGGGCGACGGGTCAGGATTTAGAAACCTTCGCCGACGTCAATCTGTTTTCTAAGATTGGCATGCAGGCGCACTGGTGGCAGGACAATGACCCCACTGGACAGGTAGACGGCAATTATCTGGCGTACTGCTGCCTAGACGCTACACCCAGAGACTTTGCCAAGTTTGGCCAACTATTGTTAAACAATGGCCTCTGGGATGGCGAACAGGTCGTCCCCCAATCCTATGTGGCAGCGATTCGCAATATTACTCAGGACTCCGTGCTGATTGAACAATTCGCCGGCAGCTTTAGTTATGGCCTAAAATTTTGGACCATCTCACCGCAGATTCAGTCAGATGGGAGCCTTTTTCCAGCAGCCAACAGCATCTATTCGACCATTGGTTTTGATGGTCAATACATTATGATTGATTTTGAAAATAATATGTTGGTGGTGCGCAACAGCCTTTATCATCCAGCCTTGAATCGCAGCGATGAGAGAAAAATGAAAATCGATATGACAAATTTACAGGGCTCTAACTATGTAGCTACACTGCCTGCTGGCACCGGCATGAATACTGGTTCCAGCTACAATAACGGCGCCCTACTCTACCAAGTGACTAAATCCATCAATACACCATAATAAAAAAGGAAAAATCCAATGACAGATCTGATTATAGCGACCCTCGCACTGGCTCTAGTGCAAATATGGCTGTTACCCATGAGCCTGAATATGAAAAACATGACCTGGATGCTATCCAGCCGCGACCAGCCAATCGACACCAGTCTGGTGCAGCAACGGGTTGAACGCGCCAAGATTAATCTGCAAGAGAGCCTACCAGCAGCCTTAGCTCTTATGCTGCTTGCCCTGCATCAGGACGCAGATATCTCTCAGGCGGCAACCTACTGGCTGGGGCTTAGAGTCATTTACGTACCTCTGTATATGGCTGGTGTAAACCATCTGAGATCAGTGGTTTGGATAGGTTCGTTGGTCTGTATGATCCTGATGGCGGTGCAGCTAGTATAAGTGTAGGAGCTACCAAAAAGCCCTCTACGGAGGGCTTTTTTATAGCCGCAACATTATTAATCCAACGAGCCCGGCTGCAGATCACTATGAAAATGCCCCTGACTAAACTCACCCAGTACTTTGTTGTTGAAAAACTTATCTATCATTCTGTGGATCTCAGCCTCTACATGGTGTCTGCCATTGTCGAAGGTACCGAGTACTACATCGTTGATAACAGGGGAGCGTTCCTTAAATCCAGCAAACTGTTGGAGCTTCATAAAGCCCTGCGCAAGGTCTCAGCTGAGAAGACCGTTTTAAGGCATACCAGCCCCTATGACGAGATGGTGGGTGGCCCAGACAAAACCCACTCCAATGCGCTAGAAGTGCCTCTAGCAGACAACCAGCTATCCTGATTAGTGGTTCCACCAGGCCAGGTCGCTGTGAGCGCGAATATCCAATTCATGAGTCCAGGTTGATTTGTGCTGCTGAGCTAGATGCCAATAGGTGTCGGCCAGTTTTTCCGGCAAGATAAGCCCATCATGCTGCATGCCCCGACTTTCCCGGAGCAGAGCAAAGCGCTCTGGGCCAAGCATTTTTCCGAGCGTATCCGGCGCATCTACAGCCCCATCGATTAAGATATGGGCAATATGAAGTCCTTGACGACCAAACTCTGCATTTAACGACTGGCAAAGCATACGCCTACCACCCATGGCAGCAGCATGAGAGTGCTGACCGGCATTACCTCGCACTGCAGCAGTGGCACTAGTAACTAACAATGTCCCTGAGCCTCGCGCTACCATCAATGGGCAGACCGCAGACGCCAAGCGAAAAAGACCCAAAGTAGCCATGCGCCAGCCCATTTCAAAAGCCTTATAAGACGTATCCGCCAAACTGCGATCGCCAATTTGAGCACCCAGGTTAAAGACCACTGTGTCTATGGGCCCTATATCACTTTCAACCTCTGCGACCATAGTTTCTATGCTGTCTGGCTGCACTGCATTGAGGAGAAACCCAGTGGCATCGCCGCCATCGAATTGGATGTCAGTCACTAGCTTATCGAGACCAGCCTGATCACTGCGTCGGCAGAGCACAGCATGATAGCCCTCCTGAGCAAAGCGTTTCCCCACAGATCCGCCTATACCGGCACCAGCTCCTAACACTAAACAGACTGGTTTCATGCTCACCCCCTCGCTTAAATCAGGTTTGATATTCTAAAATCGGTAGCGAACCTTGGCGACTATAGACTCAACCTGCACGCTATCCCATCCCTCTTGAAGTAAATCTACCACAGCCAGATCGCTGTTATCAGTATTAAAATAACCGCCGCGACTGTAGACCAAAAACACATCAGAAAGCGGTGCCAGCTGATAGCGATAACGAACCTGAAGCGCTGTATCACTGTGACCAAAATCTGATGAGCTGATATCCGAGGCAGTTAGGCCACCCAGGTTATTAAGCTGATAATCGCCCACTAATTTGGCATCTATACCAATCCACTGAAATTTTAGGCGCACCTCTTGGCGGCTTGAGGGATACCAGTCAAGCCGCAGATCAGCGGAGTAGCGCTGCGCCTGGTAGCCGCCTAACTGTTGATTACCACTATCCCAGATCATCCAGTGTTGTAGATTTTTAAAACGCAGAGAGCCGCTGAGTGTTAGCGTTTCCGCCAGATACAGCTGCGGACTCACCGACAGGCTTAGAACCCCCTTCTCGAGACTGTCGTACTCGTAGTTGATACGGGATTGAAACGTCAGGTCATCTCCCCGTGGGCTGTCATATCTGGCTTCTAGCCAATATCCCGCGGGCCGCCTTAACAGGCCATTGCCGCGACTGATACGATCATCCCAGCCCGCTGCTCTAGCACCAGCTTCAAGAGCCAGTTTGCGCGTCGACTTAAAGGTCCAAGCATGATCCCATTCGGTAAATAGCGTCAACCTGTCGCCAGCACCGTTTTCTGTAGTACCAATCTCAACTACGGTGGTCGTTGAAAGAACTGATGAATCAGCCGCAAACTGCTGCTGGTCATGTTGAATAGAGGTAAAGAGTTCGTTGAAATCATTGCGCCGCATATAGCCCATATCGTTCATATCGAACTGATCGCCATAATGGGACATAAAGCCTGCATACTGCCATTCGTCGCTGGGTGCATGGGTCCAAAGGGCCCAGCCAGCAATATCCTGAGAATCAATATTGACCTGGCTGTTGAGTAGATTGCCGCGCTGCTGAATATCAGATGCCATAACCTGACCGCGAACCTCTGTATTGCTATCTTTCTGCCAGATCATATCAACACCATGCACAATGGCATCGCGATCAAAGCTGGGGCGCTCTGTATAGGTCAGGCTGTGTCCGAGACTCAAACCTTCGGCCTTGTATTGCAGGCGGCTAGAAAAGAAATCTCCTCCCAGACTGCCATTGGCACTGTCCTCAATAACAGCAAAAGCGCCCATATCAGTGGATTCGCCAAAATGACTCAGCTTCGCTGCTATATCTATATCAACCAGTCCGTCGCTGCTACCCGCCGGGCCAGCACCAATCCGTCTGGTGTAGATCATGCGATCACCATTGGGCACATTAACGCTAAATAACGACTGATTTTCGGTAAAGAATGGGCGTTTCTCGGTGACAAATGTTTCAAATGCCGAGAAATTTACCACCAAATCATCGCTCTCTACCTGACCAAAATCTGGGTTAAATGCACCGGTCAACTGGCTATTACTGTTGGGGCGCCAAATAAAGTCTAGACCGGCATTAAATTGATCATCGGCGCCGTCTCCCGAAGCATCTTGCAGATTGCTGGCATAGCTAGCATAGGGAAACCAGTCCAGTGTTGAGGCTGACACCTGATCCACAGTCAGCGGCTGCCAGTCTTCCATAAAGGTAGGTCGAGAGTAAAAGGCATTGGGGTAAGCAAAGCGCAGAGATTCTTCGAAAACCACCCTAGAAAACCACACCGCTATATTCTTGCGCCCAGTATCAGAGCTGATCATAGCGGCTATGGTCCAGGGAATATGCATTTCGCTATACCAGTAGTCACCCTGCGATGAGGTTTGCGAGTACCAGGTGCCATCCCAATCAGCAGAGTAGCTTCTTGGCGTAACAATACCGTCCTGCTGGGAGTTAGCAGAGCCCACAGTAAAATCGTAACCAGCCTTAGCGGTGCCATCAAAATCGATACTAACTACGTTGCGGTCCGCCTCGATTTGCGAATCCCGCGCAAACTGTCGATTGATGCGTTTTACTGAGGCTGGCTGATAGTTTTTAAAACCAACAAAGATGCCATCTTGGTTGGTAATCATTCTCACCTCGGTGGCGTATTTTGCTGCGTCCCCCGTCAGTGGCTCAACGGTAACAAAGTCTGTAAAGATCTCTGCTTTAACCCATTCGGGCTCATCCAAAACACCATCGATGCTGATGTCAGCACCAGCGTTTAGGGCTGTGATGAAAAATATACTTAGGCTTAACCTCAACAGGTAATAAATCTTTGGCATAGGTAGCTTTTTAATCTGTAGGTCTATCAAGCCTAGAGGCAGGTGCAGAGACTTTCTCGGCCATGCTCTTGCGCATCGACCCAATGATTTTTCGGCTAAGCTGCCTAGAAGCTTGTGTTTAGGGAATCTTTTCTAGTTTTAGTATTTTTGCGAGCCCAACGGCCTAACCGCTATCCCGCAAGGCCGCTATTCTGCCCCTATTGAGTAATTTAATCTAGCCTTGCAACCTGTTGGGGGGGAGCCTTAACGGTTAAGCGACTTTTTATCTGAGGTACTGAACATTTAATAGCCTATTTAGCCCGGCTGCTCAGCTGGCAACTCGCGCTGTCTAATCTCCCAGTGCGCGTCCTCGTACACTGCCACACCAGCCGCCGGCAGAAGCCCCTCGCCTTTAATTAGGTCCGCACCGCGCTCGGCGACCATCATCGTCGGCGCATTTAAATTACCGTTAGGCACTGTGGGAAAGACGGACGAGTCTATAACGCGAATATTGTAGAGCCCATGCACGCGCAGATCTGAATCGACCACGGCCATCTTATCTGTGCCGATCTTGCAGGTACCAGCTGGATGATAAGCACTGTCTACTGATCGGCGCACAAAGGCATCGATCTGCTCATCAGTCTCAATCTCAGGGCCTGGTTGAATCACCTCACCGCGAAAAGCATCCATCGCTGGCTGCGCCATTATTTCTCTGGTTAGGCGCACGCAATCACGAAAGCCCTGGCGATCCTCTTCAGTGGCCAGATAGTTAAACAGTATTTCTGGGTGCTGGTTAATATCCGCCGAGAGTGCCCGTACATGGCCTCGACTAGTGGGCTTATTATGGCCAACATGTACCTGAAAGCCGTGCCCCTTAAATGCGACAGAACCGTCATAGGTGATGGCTCCGGGCAAAAAGTGATACTGGATATCAGGCCATTTGACCCCCGCCCTTGAACGGATGAAAGCGCAGGATTCAAAGTGATTGGTGCGCCCAAGACCGGTTTTGAAAAATAGCCAGCAGGCACCTATAAGAGCTTTGCTAATCAGGCCCAGATCGCCATTTAGGCTGATGGGTTGTTTGCAGGTATATTGAAAGTTGAACTCGAGATGGTCTTGAAGGTTTTTGCCCACGCCGGGCAGCTCTAACAACTGCTCTATACCAGCTGCCTGCAAGGTCTTTTTGGGGCCCACACCGGAGACCTGAAGCAGATGAGGTGAACCTATGGCACCAGCACATAAGATAACCTCTCGCTCGGCGCGATAATAATGGCTGCGCCCAGCTCTGGTGCACTGGATACCTATGGCTGTTTTGCCCTCAAATATCACCCGCTGCACAAGGCTGCGCTTGCGGATCTGCAAGTTAGGCCGCTTTTTTACTTTTTTTAAATAGGCATAACTGGTGGAGGCGCGCACCCCAGCATCCACATTCATATACTTTTGCCCAAAACCCTCCTGACGGTATCCGTTGTAGTCTTCAGTTTCGCCGTAGCCAGCCTCGACCCCGGCATCAATAAAGGCGCGGTACAGTGGATTGCGCATATTGTTGCCGCCACTGATCGCGACCGGCCCCTTGGACCCCGTATATTCGCTGTTGCGCAGCTGGTGGTTTTCAAATTTCTTAAAATAGGGCAAGCAGTTCTGATAGTTCCATCCCTCTGCACCCAGTGATTCCCACTCGTCAAAATCCTTAGCATTACCCCGCACGTAGACCATGCCATTAATAGAAGATGTGCCGCCCATAACCTTTCCGCGGGGGCAATTCATACGCCGGTTATTTAAATAGGGTTCTGGAATAGACTCAAAGCCCCAGTTGTACCTTCGACTGTTCATAGGTATACCAAGGGCCGAGGGCATGCGGATAAAGACACTGGCATCTGTGCCACCATACTCAACTAGCAGCACCTTGCAATCGGGGTTTTCACTCAGACGGGCAGCCACGATGGTTCCTGCCGACCCTGCCCCCACCACAATGTAGTCATAACTTTTTGCGTTTTTCATGGTTTAACATACCTTAGAATGTCAGGCTTAACCGGATTGGCTGACTGATAATTGCTTTCTACGCTGAAAGAGCAGCGTATAGATTGCCAGATAAAGGCCGATAACGGTCAGGCCAACCCATTCAATTTTAAGCGGAGTAAACTGGTACAGCAGTACCAAGCTGACAATCAGCAGCCAGTTGCCCAGCATATATTGATTGCGCCCCAAAGTTTCGACATTTAGACCGAGATTATCTGTATACAGCCTGATCAGAGAATCGAGACTGTTAATCACAAAGATAACGCCGAGGCTAACCATGGCCCAGCGCAAGAGATCAGTGACTGGTATCTGATTGGCGAAATAGTAGTACAGCGTAGTAAACCAGAGGGCAATGGCAATAGATGGGATCACCAGCAGTGCTAGTAGCAGCTGCCAGGTTTTTAGCCCACTGACAAACCTAGCGACGAACTGCCCAATCATTATGCTCCATGCAAACCACCAAAAAAGATACCAACCATGGTAGTCGCTGATGGGTGTAATAAAGCGATAAATATTCTCAAAGTAACCGGAGAGATTAGCCATAGAGCCCAGATAGTCACTAGCAGAAGCACCGGAGCTACCGGCCATAACCACTGTGAGTACAATAAAAAGTGCGCTGGAACTTAGGCTTAGTAATTTAACGTAGCGAATATCTGTACTGGAAAATACTGCCATAAGAATAATAAACCCAACTAATAAATACTGTTGGGACAGGCTTATACCCTCGATATAGCTGGGTGCATAGCTGAGAAACAAAAAGGCGGTAAACGCGCAGGTGGCAATGATAATAAGGTTATTAATCCAGCGTATAAGCTTTATTTCGAACAGCTTTACCCGAGGCTCAACAATACAAAAATAAAAGGTGGTTAAAAAATAAAATGCCCAAACCAAGAATCCCCAGAACCCAAACTCTATGGCCAGCGGGTTGGTAAAGCTGTAGGCCGCCTCAGTCGCATAGGTAGGAAACTCGACTAGAGGAAACATAATGAGCCCAACATCTAGGCCCGATGTAAATAAGATGGCGGTAAACGCGGCTAGGGATAACGGCGTAGGGCCTGTGCAGGATAGGTTGCGCCACCTTATACAGATAAACAACGAAGTTGCCAGCGTAATCGCGATGGCTACAGAAAGTATTTGGTACATCTATCCCCACCTTATAAAACGAAGAGTCGCCGTATAATCAGCTAGACGTTAGTATACAGGCTTAAACACTCAGCACTTATATTCGGCTCTGGGTAGCAAGTTTACCTGCAATCGCCTAAGGTTGTGGACCAAAAACTACTGTCGGAATGAGATTTTATTATGACTATACAACGCGCTGTTACTACTGCTGTCTGGATTATGTTGTCGCTTTTTTGGCTGGCGTTTGCTGTCAATCTCGTGGCGCCCTTAGCTGGCACAACGGGCGAGTGGATAAACAATATCGGACTGCTACTGATTACTGTCCATATACTCGAGCTGGTTATTAACTACAAAAAAATCAAGGCCATCAACCATGCTTCAGCGAAGGATCTGCTGCTAATAATTCTCTTCGGCATTCTCTATTGGAAACCTCTGTTGGCTCAGCATCAGACTAAGGGATAGGATTTATTATTGACTGACCGACTGAAGCTTCTCCAGTGCCAGAGGTAGAATCCGCTCGACAAACCTGGTGTAGGCGAGCTCTGAGGGATGTAATCCGTCAATGGCAACCAACTCCGGGTTGTCTAAGCCCTGCCGGGTGATATCAGTAATATAGACATATGAGAGCTCGTTCTCGGCACAGTATTGCTCTGCATAATCATTGTATAAATCAAGCTCATCACTAATTAGCTGCTGATTAAAATTCTGTCCAAAGGGTGTGTAAGCATAGTCGGGAATAGATACCACTATAAGTTTTGAAGCGTCACCACCCACCAGTGCAATCGCCGAATCGACTAACTCTGCGAACTCAACTTCATAGAGACTAAAGGGTTTGCTTTGCACCTGGTTGTTTACCCCAATCAGCAGGGTCACTAGATCAAAATCTGGAGTCAGTTCCGCCGCCTGAATAGCGCTTTTGAGATTACTAGTGGTCCAGCCGGTGCGAGCGATAATCTGAAGTTCAAATGTATCCTGATCTGAGTAGGCAAACTTTAGACTATCTTTTAATTGCTCTGGAAAGCGACAGCTGCTGCAGACACGCTCGCCGATGGTATAGCTATCACCCAGAGCAAGCAGCTTAAAGTCTAGTGCGACCTCCCGATCTGTAGCAGTAAAAAATGCCCAGATAAGACTATACAGACTGACGTCCTCACCAAAGGCTGTGCTGTGTCCCGCTCCCTCGACAATAAAAAAGCGTACTTTTTTGTTGTTTAGACAGCCAGTATAGGTCGTTTCCTGAACCGCGCTGCCGCCCCATGTTAGTGATCTGTTAAAGGGGCTCAAATCGCAGTTAAAGCTACTTGCCCAATTTTCAGCGCTGTTCTGAGCAGACATAAACTGACTGTTAGCCACGCCACTGCCACCATTAACGGGCACTAGTTCGTCAGCACTACCATTGACCTGAAACACCGAGACTGCCTGCGATGGCACAATGTCACCTATGGCCTGCGTCTGCTGACTAATTAGTGGCGCTATACCTGCAAATAGGGTTGTCTGCTTGGCTATTTTATTGACCAGCCCTGCGCCATTGGACACCCCTACTCCATAGACTCTATCCAAATTAAACAGCCCATTGCCGTCAAGACTGTTGATAATCAAACGGACAAATTCGACATCATCAGCCAAGGTCTCATCGCTAACGTTCCATCGCTGCTCATAGCCATCAGGAAATATGCCAATAAATTCTCCGGCATCAATCAAGCTAAGCACCTCGGAATCTGTCGCCAACCAGTCCTCACCAGTTCCGCCGGCGCCATGAAAAAACATCACCACAGGGTAGCTGTCTGCCTGCATATCTTCTGGGTATCGTATACTATAGCTGCGCTCTACTAACTGCCCATCGATAGTTTGACTGAGGCTGTTATTTTCTGATCCTGAGGCCTGCTCTTCAACCGGACTGGGGGTCTGAGAAAGCGAAGTCGATGCTGGAGAGGTTCCGCCCCCGCAAGCAGTGAGTACTAAAAGAATCAGCCAGACTAAGGGTCTCATAACAATTCCTGGGGTTAGCTTATTAGATAACGAGGTTGTGACCCGCCCTGACCAAGCCTGCGTTTTGGCAGCGGATTACTGTTTGCTTTAGATTGCGTACGTCTCTAATTGCACCATCAGATCATTAGTCAGCTCTCACCACTTAGCCCATGCCGCAGTATCCAGACAATATCTCTGCTCTGGCTGTGGTGATAGTTGGATTCTTTTATGCTTAGACAGATTGGGGCAATAGCTCTATAGTCGATGTCAGACCATTACTATTTTCAAATTTAACCCTAAGATTATGTCAATAAAAAAGATTAACCAGGCCTTAGATGCTTACAAGCGCGGGAACTTACAGCAGGCCGCTGATCTGTTTGAAAAGGTGCAGAAGAAACTCAAAGAGCCACAACAAATTCACGCCAGCATTATTAGCTACCTGCAAACCAATCGTCCCGACAGAGCCGAACAGGCGCTAAAGCAGCTGGTTGCTCTGGTTAAAACAACGGCTATGACGCTGTCTTTGTCCGGCGATATTAATAAGGCCAAGAATGATTTGCCGGCCGCGCTAGCAGACTATCAACGGGCAGTGCAATTGGCTCCGAAGCTGCCTGAACTTAAATACAACCTGGCGCTATGTCTGTATCAAAGCGCTGAGCCACGGCAGGCGGAGACTGTGCTCCGCGACGCACTTGCCCTGCGGCCGGACTATGTAAAATCTTTAGTACTGTTAGCACGCTGCCTTGCCGCTCTGGAAGATTTTGATCAGGCGCACAATCTATTAACTAGGGCTTGCAGCCTAGAACCCAATAATTATCTAAGCCATTATCGACTGGGCCGACTGGAAACCCACAGGGGTAACAATCAGGCTGCCCGCGATGCACTCGAAAAAACATTGGCGATTCAACCTGACTTAACTGTGGCCACAGAAACCCTACTACTGAACAGTATTTACTCTGGCGACCACTCAGATACCAAAGCACTTATTGATGCGGGGTTGGCAAAACATCCAGGTGACCAAAGCCTTATTGGTGTAGCCACAGACTGGGCCACAGAAACCGGCATGAGCAAACCCAATCAATACATTCACGAGGCCTGGCTCAAGCAGGCATCCCCCAGACTATTCAGTGAGTATTTTGAGCGTCTGATGTCCAGCTCCAAAATCGAGGACGCTGAGCAGCTACTGGGTAGTTATGAGATGCACTTTAGCCGGGATCTCTCTTGGGAGGCTGCCAAACTAAAGCTGCTAGAGGCTAATCAGCACTTTGAGGAAAGCGTTTCTCTGATTAAGGGCTCGCAATATAAATCCCAGCACCAGGTGCAAAACTGCATCGCGCATTTTGCCCTAGGGGACTATGGGACCAGCTATGACTGTGCAAAAGCACTTTGTGACAGCCAGCCAAAAGATCAGTACTTTATGGCACTTTGGGCTACCGCGCTAAGGTGCCTTGGAGATCCTCGTTATCATGAGTTGGTTGATTATAATAATCTGCTTCTTGAGACCAATCTCCAGTCACAATTTGTATTGGCACAGCAATTCTCTGAATTTAGAATGGATCTAGCCAAACAGATGCATGCACTGCACACCACAACCAGTGCGCCAACTCAGCAGTCGGTGACCGGTGGCACGCAAACGCCGGGCAATTTATTTGCGCAGTGCCAACAGCCCATTGTTCAGCAGCTCAAACAGAAGCTTCAGGACGCGTCTATGCCCTTTCTAAAACGTCTGGGCACAGACAGACTCAGCGATAGCCATCCGGTTCGCCGCGGCTATGTGGACGAGCCCTACTTTAATACAAGCTGGTCGATAAGAACATTTGAAGGCGGCTTCCATAAATCGCACATTCATTCCAAAGGTTGGTATAGCAGTGCCTGCTATATTGAGGTGCCAACGGTTGTCAGCGATCAATCTGATGCGGGCTATCTGCTGTTTGGCCAGCCTCCATTTATCACCAAAGATCTACTGGCACCAGATTACAGGGTGAAACCCATAGCTGGCGAGTTGGTTCTATTTCCGAGTTATTTTTGGCATGCGACGAGACCCTATCAGGGTGTTGGGAGTCGTCTGGTTGTGGCCTTTGATGTTGGCTGCCCCAATCAGTTTGTGTAATAGGCCTTTAGCCTGGCTTGCACGCTGGAAATTAAGTACTCGCCTTTTTTTAGCTAAACTGGCTTCTCTACTGGCTTTGATAAGGTCTTAGGATCCACCGCCAGACCAAAAATTGCGCTATAGCCGGCACTCCGCTCGCGGTGCACGACTCCAGCGACTCCCACTAATTTGGTGCCAGGGCCAAAGGTCTTGGTTTCGCCAGAGTCGCGTTCAGTCACCGTCAACTCACCGGCCGTAATATAAGTCAACGAATCAAAATCGTGCCAATGGAAGTCATTGTTGACCGCTGGATAGTCTGCCGTAAACGGATAGTAACCTGCTGCTTTAATCTGCTCGTAAGCTTCGGCTTCATCGGTAAAGGTGCTATTTGATATCATTTTTAAGCTCCTATTATTGTCTTATTTGAGTCCAACGACTGTGCCTCTAGCCTGATAACCATAGTTATCGGTCGCTGATTATTCTGATGCCCTTTGCGTTGCTAAAGCCTTATCCAACATATCCACGAGTTGATCGCGACTATAGCTGTGCGGGCCCCATTGATTTAACTCAACCAGCTGTTGAACCTTGGTGCCTATGGTACGCGCCTGTGTCTGTTGATCGGGCGTCACCATGTAGCGACGCAGAGGATTGGCGTCGAATAACGCATGCATATAAGCGCTAGTCACTTCGTGAGGTTCCTTTAATGACAGCTCATAAGCTGCAGCCTGCTGATACTGTTGCTGCATTGCATCTGTGATCTCACCACCCGCGGCTTCGACTCTAGCAAAATCGCGCAGGACAGAACTACGACGAATATAGGACTGATAAGCGCCTGGTTCGATCACGCTGACCCAAACACCTGTGGATGACAGCTCATCGACCAATCCGTCAGTAAAAGCCTCAACCCAGTGCTTGCTGCCACTGTAAGCACTGTAGCCACTATTGGTAATAATACCGGCAACGGAACCAGTGGTAGCGATACGCCCCTTGGACTCAACAACCAATGGCGCGAAGGCTTTTGTCACCCTGTACACACCCTCAACATTAACCTTATACACCTCGGTCTGTTGCTCTAACGGGGTTACCAAAACCGGCCCACCACCGCCAATGCCTGCATTGTTGACCAAGGCATAAAGGCCTAGACCCTGTTCTTTAACAAAGGCAACGGCTTGGTCAACCTGATCCTGTTTAGTCACATCAAGCCGCACGGCAATCATATTTTTAATAGCATTAAGCTCGGCCATTTCCCCATCGGTTCTGGCTCCCGCATAGACAAGATGGCCTTTTTTAGCCAGTGCCTCAGCTAAATTGCGCCCTATACCTGTGGTTGCCCCGGTGATTAAAATCGGCCCTTTTTGCGCCTGTGCATCAGATTTTTCGGCGGCCTGAGCTTGAAATACAACAAGAAAAGAACAGAGAACGATAATTAGAGTATTTGCACGCAACATATGAAATTCCTAGTTTTTATTTTTTATGCGACGGTTAGTCTGCCAGCGCATTACAACGAATAGCAGCCTAGTCTATTCTCTATAAAACGATGTTTACTGGGCTATAAGTTCATCAGCCAACCGCTAATATAACCCTAGCCTAGGCTGAAAGAAACCAGCATATAAGAATGAGTGTTAAGTTGCTCTGGGTTGATACAAAATGATCGGGGGGTTTACATAAAACTGAAAAAGCCCCCTGTTGGGGGGCTTGAATATGGCGGTGAGAGAGGGATTCGAACCCTCGAAACGCTATTAACGCTTACACACTTTCCAGGCGTGCTCCTTCAGCCACTCGGACACCTCACCGTAAACTGTCACCGTTTTCTGTTCTATTAGCTAGTCAGGAGCACGGCGTGCTCGTTGCTTCGAGACAAGCTAGAGCTTGCCTCTTGTCTCTGCGAGATCGCCCTTTGTGCGTCCAAAATGCCTTCGCATTTTGTCAGCCACTCGGACACCTCACCGTAAACTATCACCGATTTCTGACCTTTTTAAATGCGTTAAATGCTCTGTATGGTCGGTAACAGGTCATGCTCTTGGACCCAAATATTTCGCTGCTTTCAGGCCTTTTTGACGCGCGCAACTTTACACGTCTGCACTCTCAAAAGCAATCTAGAACTGGCCATGAATTGAGAACTCGGCGCCATTAGAATGCCGGTGCTAGACTTAATCCTATGACATGGAAAGAGATGGTTTACCCCTCGCCTAAATCTCAGGAGCTTTACAGGCTAACAGTCTGCATCTGTGGTGCGATTATTTTATTGGGCGCCTGGCGGGTGGCTGGTTATCACCCCGGACTGCTGGTGCTATTGCTCGCTCTATTTCTTTATCAACTAGGTAGCTATCTTGCCTCTGGCTCTGCTATCGCAGTGCGCTGGCAACAGAGGCTGGCTGTGAGCATGGAATTTGGAGATGCCGTACTCACCGGTGCTTTGATCGCCTTGGTGGGGTTTGACCCAGTGCTAACAGTGGCTCTGGGGCTGGCATTTTTGATGACAATTATTAGTTCACTAAAGGCCACCGCTCCGCTAAACCTATGCGGAATGTTTTTAGGATTGATGGTGACTTTTTGGCTGTCACCTGCGGCAGTAGTTCCTGGGCAGAGTTCGCAACTACTAATACTACTGGTGGTTGCTGGATATTGCTTAATCCAAGCAAATATGGCGCGCCATACCCAGACCCTGCTGGCGGAGCAATATGAGGCAGTGCTGCGTCAAAATGAATGGCTGACACTGAGAACATTTCGCATGTCCAAATATCTTTCGCCAGCACTGCGCAAAGCGATTCTGACTGGCAAAGATGTCCGCGCTGAAACACAGGAAAAGGCTCTTAGCATATTTTTTTCTGATATGGCCGGGTTTACCAGTCTGGCAGAGGAGCTGGATCCGGAACAGTTAACCTCCCTGCTAAACACTTATCTTACTGAGATGTCTGAGATAGCCTTTAGGTTTGGCGGTACCATTGACAAGGTAATTGGTGACTCCATTATGGTATTTTTTGGAGATCCAGAGAGTCGTGGGGTTAGAGCCGATGCCATCACCTGTGTCTCTATGGCACTCGCCATGAAACGGGCGATGGAGGACTTGCAAAAACGCTGGCAAGCTGAAGGCATCACCAATCCGCCATCTCTGCGGATGGGGATTAACAGTGGCGCCTGTAAGGTGGGTAACTTTGGCACCGAAAACAGGCTCGATTGCACCCTCTTAGGCCGAGCAGTAAACCTTGCTAGTCGTCTTGAGTCCGCAGCACAAAGCAATGAGATACTGATATCCAGCGCTACCTTTGACCTAGTTAAAGATACTGTGCACTGCCTGAGCAAAGGCGATATTGCCATTAAGGGCTTTGCTAAGCCTGTAGAGGTCTACCGAGTGGTAGACCTCCATAAGCACTTAAAACAAAAAACCAGTTGTACTGCCCAAAAAAGCGGAGCTCTAGCTGAATAGGGTTACTGGTAATCAGCAATTGATGGGCATGAACACACTAGATTGCGATCACCAAAGACATTATCCAAACGCCCGACCGGGGGCCAGTATTTGGTCTGGCGCAATGACTCCAGCGGGTAGGCAGCCTGACTTCGGCTATAGCCTCTGTCCCAGCTATCTCCTGAGACAACAGCAGCCGTATGGGGCGCATGCACCAGTGGGTTGTCCTCTAATAAAAACTCACCGGTTGCCACCTGATCAATCTCTTGTTTGATAGCAATCATGGCATCGCAGAAACGATCTAACTCAGCCTTTGACTCACTCTCTGTCGGCTCAATCATCAATGTGCCAGCCACGGGGAATGACATGGTGGGAGCATGAAAGCCATAGTCGATCAATCGTTTGGCAATATCATCCACACTGATGCCAATCTGATCTTTAATCGGGCGCACATCCAGAATACATTCGTGGGCGACACGGCCGTTGGCACCGGTGTAGAGAACCTGATAATGGTCTTGTAGACGTTTGGCCATATAGTTTGCATTGAGTATGGCAACCTCTGTGGCTTGCTTGAGACCTACGCGACCCATCATGCGAATATACATCCAGGTAATAGGCAGAATGCTGGCGCTACCAAAAGGCGCGGCAGATACCTGAGCGCCCTGCCGACTACCTGTGTCGGATTCCTTAGGGAGAAATGGTGCCAGATGCGCACCCACGCCGATGGGGCCAACACCTGGGCCACCACCGCCGTGGGGGATGCAGAAAGTTTTATGCAGGTTGAGATGGGAGACATCGCCTCCAAACTTGCCCGGCTGACAGACACCCACCATGGCATTGAGGTTGGCGCCATCAATGTAAACCTGCCCACCATACCTGTGGACGATCTGACAGATATCGGTAATACGCTCCTCAAAAACGCCATGGGTCGATGGGTAGGTAACCATAATCGCTGCGAGATTTTCGGCGTGAGCGGCCGCCTTAGCGGTTAGATCATCAACATCAACATTGCCCTGATCATCGCATTTGACCACCACCACTTTCATACCACACATCTGAGCCGACGCAGGATTTGTACCATGGGCTGAACTGGGAATCAGGCAAATATCGCGCTGGGTGTCACCGCGACTCTCGTGATAACCACGAATGGCCAAAAGGCCGGCATACTCGCCCTGAGAGCCGGCATTTGGCTGCAGGGACATGGCATCGTAGCCCGTGGCGGCGCAGAGCATTGCTTCGAGATCGTCAATCATCGCACGATAGCCCGCCGATTGATCTGCTGGAGCAAAGGGGTGCATATTGGAAAACTCGGGCCAAGTAATGGGCAGCATTTCTGCGGTCGCATTGAGCTTCATGGTGCAGGAGCCCAGCGGAATCATGGCGCGATCCAACGCTATGTCCTTGTCAGACAGTTTGCGGATGTACCGCAGCATTTCGGTTTCTGAATGGTAGCTATTAAAGGTTGGGTGGCTCAAAAAGCCTTGAATACGAATAAGATCACTAGGCAATGCATCTGCAGTATCTTCGGCTAGCACAGCAAAGTCGAGGTTCTGTAGAGCACTGCTGTCGGCAATCAGAATCTCCCAGAGTGCAGTTATGTCCTCAGGGCCAGTGGTTTCATCCAGTGAAATACCAATAGTCTGCGCATCTAACTGACGCAGATTAAATTGTTTGGCCTGTGCCGCAGCTAGAACCGCTGAGGTGCGCTCTCCACTGTTAATTGTCAGGGTATCGAACCAGCTAGTATTGATGGGTTCTATACCATTTAAGCGCAAGCCTGCTGCCAATACAGAGGTCAGAAGATGTACGCGCTCGGCAATACGTTGCAGACCTTTGGGGCCATGATAGACCGCATACATACTGGCAATCACCGCCAAAAGAACCTGCGCAGTGCAGATATTAGACGTCGCTTTCTCACGACGAATATGCTGTTCTCTGGTCTGTAGCGCCAAGCGATAAGCCGGCTCCCCGTTGGCGTCCTGAGACAGGCCCACTAGGCGACCGGGCAGGCTGCGCTTATAGGCCTCACGGGTGGCCATATAGCCAGCATGAGGCCCTCCATAGCCCAGTGGCACACCAAAACGTTGCGTGGTTCCTATGGCGACGTCGGCACCCAGAGAGCCTGGGGACTCAAGTAGCACCAGACTGAGGATATCAGCGGCCATCACGACTAGGCCATTCTGCGCCTGAATCTTAGCAATGACATCACGATGGTTGCGCACCTCTCCACTGGCTCCGGGGTACTGGAGCAAGGCGCCGAAGGCCTCGCCTTCAAAACGGTCTGGATTGCCGATCTCAACCTCAATACCCATGGGTTCAGCGCGGGTTTTAATAATTTCAATGGTCTGCGGTAGGCAGTCTTGGTCGACCCAAAAGCGCGGTGACTTAGACTTTGACATACGCTGACAGAGGGCCATGGCTTCAGCTGCCGCGGTACCCTCGTCCAACATAGAGCCGTTGGACATCTCCATACCCGTTAAATCGGTAATCATGGTCTGAAAATTGATTAGGGCTTCGAGGCGACCCTGAGATATTTCTGGCTGGTAGGGGGTGTAGGCGGTATACCAGGCTGGGTTCTCAAGAATATTACGCTGAATAACATTAGGGGTAATGGTGCCGTAGTAACCCTGACCAATAAATGTTTTAAAAACTTTGTTGCGGCTGGCAATGTCCGCCAATTCAGCTAACGCCTGCGCCTCAGTACAGCCATCGACAATACTCAGGTCCTCCTGCATAGCTATGGCTGCTGGCACTACCTGCTGTGTGAGCTCCTCTAAGCTATTGCAGCCCAGCGTATCGAGCATTGCCTGCTGATCATCTGCGCAGGGGCCGATATGGCGAGCAATAAATTCACTAGCATTTTGTAAATCGGCAAAGGTGCGTTTTTTTTGCAACATTAATGGCTCCAATTAGGTTTAACGTTATCTGCGTCACTATCCGCGATAGTAGCGCTGCTCCACTAAGGGCATTTTGGTGACTTTAATGGGCCTTGGTTTACCGCGAACCAGAGCGTTGAGCTTAGTACCGGGGCTCGCCAAATCTGAGGGTACATAGCCCATGGCGATAGGTGCTCCCAAAGTAGGGCCAAAACCACCACTGGTTATCCGGCCTACCACCGCGCCACTGGCATCGATAATCTCTGCCCCCTCACGTACCGGGGCGCGGCCCTCGATCAGAAAGCCAACTCGTTTTTTATCAGCGCCCTGAATCAACTGGCTAAGTATTTTTTCAGCACCTAGGAAGCCGCCTTCTTTGGCGCCACCGCTGCGACGAGATTTGCTGATACTCCAGCTGATACTGGCTTCTACTGGTGATGTATCGAGGTCGAGATCGTGGCCGTACAGGCACAGACCGGCCTCAAGACGGAGAGAGTCGCGAGCACCCAGACCTACCCAGCGGACTGTTTCAAAAGCCAGTAGCCGATCTGCGAGTGATTTTGCATCAGCGGCGGCCATGGAAATTTCAAACCCGTCCTCGCCAGTGTATCCAGAACGTGTAACGTAACAGTCGATACCATCAATACTAAAAGGACCGCCATTCATAAATCGGAGTTTGTTTGCTTCTGGCGCTAACTCCGCCATCACCTCAGACGCCCGCCGTCCCTGCAGTGCAAGAAGCTGGCGATCGGCAAGATAATCAATCTCTAGGGCGGGTAGATGCTGCTGAAGATGCGCAATATCCTGCTCTTTACAGGCTGCGTTAACCACAAAAAAGAACTCATCATCAGCCCAGCGCGTCACTATCAGGTCGTCGGATATTCCCCCAGACTCTGTGGTAAAGGTCGCATAGGTCTGTTGATGGAGTACAAGGGCCTCAAGATCTACCGGCATAAGACGTTCAAGAGCGGCTGCGGCACCCTCGCCTCGCACCACCACCTGTCCCATATGAGAGACGTCAAAAAGACCGACGTTGTCTCTGCAGTGGAGATGCTCCTGCATTATGCCGTCGCTGTATTGTACTGCCATGGAGTAGCCGGCAAACGGCACCATCTTGCCGCCTGCTGCCAGGTGATAATCATAGAAACTAGTGTGCTTGAGCGCTGTATCTTCGGGCATAGCTAAATCTTTTTTGGGCTATGAAAGCAGAATAATAGAGCCTTGATTACAATTTGTTAAATTAATAGATATAATGCTGGTATTTAAAATATAAATACTCAGGTGAACCATGAAAAATCTCCCCATGGAGCTGTTGCGAGCCTTTGTCTCTGTTGCTCAACTGGAGAGTTTTACCAAGGCTGGTGAAATACTCGGCAGGTCTCAGCCTGCGGTGAGTTTGCAGATACAACGACTTGAGGAGCTGGTCGCCGAATCATTATTTGCACGCACCGGCAAAGGTCTTGAGCTCAGTGAAGCTGGGCGTTCTCTCTACAGCTATGCCAACCAAATTCTAACTCTGAATGATCTGGCAATAAGCGAGCTGTCCAAAAGCGCGGTATCCGGAAAAATTCGTTTAGGTATTCCCAGTGAGTTTGCCACCATACTGCTTCCTAAAATCGTCAGCCGCTTTGCCAAGGCCTACCCTAACATCACCCTCGAAGTTAACTGTGAGCTAAGTAAAAACCTACTGTCCAAAGCAGGACGGGAGCAGCATGATCTTATACTGGCTTTGGAAGACAACCCCTCTAAAACCTGGTCGGATTTAGTAAAGACCGACAGTCTGGTATGGGTTGCCAGCGCCGAACACAATAGCCACAGAGCGCCAGTAGTCCCTTTAATAGTTGCGGCCCAGGGATGTATTTACCGCCAACGTGCCACCACCTTGCTCGATTCAATTAAACAGCCCTGGCAAATTGTCTACACGATTCCAGATCTGAGTGGTATCAAACATGCGATTCAGGAGGGGCTCGGGGTCACTGTTCTGGCTAAGAGCACGGTGCCAGAGAATCTGCGTATTCTCAGCCCCTCGGCACGCTTTCCTGATCTGGGTAAGGTGGGTATTAGCCTAATCTTCTCCCGTAGCAAAAAGCGTAGCGAGGCGGCAGTGCTGTTGGCAGAATTTCTGCGCACCAGCCTTGCCTAATTGGCAACAGCAAGCCTATTGGCGCTCTTGACGAAAAGCTGGGGGTAGACTGATATGACTACTGCGAAATGGGTTGATATCCACCCCACCACGACGCATATAGCGAGCATATACGGTCAGGGCAGTAGGCTGGCAAAACGCCAGTACATCCCTGTAGATCTTCTCTACGCACTGCTCGTGAAAGTCCTGATGTTGGCGAAATGACACTATGTATTTAAGTAGCCCATCAGGATCGATAGCGGGCCCCTCATAGCTAATATAAACCGAGGCCCAATCCGGCTGGTCAGTCACTGGACAGTTGGTTCTAAGCAGATGCGAATACAGAGTTTCTGAGACCCTATTCTGAGGGTCAGCAAACAGCAGGCTGCTGTCTGGCTGGTAGCTACTAATTGCCACAGGCCGGTTATCTAAGCAGATACCATCGGGTTCTGACACTGGCTTAAAGCCGTTGTATTCACCCGGCTGATAGAGCACTACGTCAACTATAGAGCCCGTGGCAGCGGACAGATCTGCCGCAATCAACGCTGACACGGCCTCCATAGAGTCAAGCGGAGTCTGGTTAAACGAGTTCAAATAAAGCTTAACGGACTTCGATTCAACGATAGCCTCACTGGTGCAAGGAATAAAAAACTCCCCGATGGCGATCTGAGGTAGCCCATGACTGTTTAACCAAGAGATCTCAAAAGCCGTCCATATATCTACGCCCTGAAATGGCAGCTCCACTTCGTTGTCTTGATGTCTAGCTTTGCTGCGGGGTATGGGGTACAGCAGGCTCGCGTCGTACTGGTCTTTGTACTGGGTTTGCTTCCCTAAGCCTGTATCTGAGTAATTCGCCATTAGCTACGCAACCTCGAGCCCTTCTCCAACAGCCTTAAAGCCACTGCAAACAGCACCACTGAAAATAGCGCCACCATGGCAAAGGAGTAGGCCACGTTGATATCAGTTATACCGACCATGCCAAAGCGAAAGGCATTGACCATGTAAAGAATCGGATTGATAAGCGACACGGACCCCCAGAAATCTCCGAGCAGGTCGATGGAGTAAAACACCCCTCCTAGATAGATTAAGGGCGTCAGTACAAAGGTTGGGATAATCGAAATATCATCGAAGCTGCCAGCAAAAATAGCGTTGATCAGTCCAGCTAGACTGAACATTAATGACGTCATCAGCACTATGCCGATAGTAATTGGCAAACTGTGCAGACTAAAGTCGGCAAAATACAGCGACAGCACAGTGACCATGGCTCCCACTCCAAGACCACGACTCATGCCGCCGACAACATAACCAAGCAGAATTATCCAATTGGGTGTCGGCGACACCAGCAATTCTTCAATATTGCGCTGGAATTTAGAGCCATAAAACGATGAGACCACATTGGAATAGGAGTTGGTTATGACCGACATCATAATCAATCCAGGGGCAACAAACTGAATGTAGGGCAACTGAGACATCTCGCCTATGCGCGAGCCTATGAGCTTACCGAAGATCACAAAATACAACACGATAGTGATAATAGGTGGCACCAGAGTCTGCGGCCAGATACGCAAAAAGCGATGAATCTCACGGCGCACTATGGTACTGAAAGCGATCCACTTCTGACTGTTATCCATGTTTTTTCTCCTGCAAATTTTTCTCCACCAGATCGAAAAATAACTCTTCGAGGCGGTTGGTCTTATTGCGCATACTGACCACATGAATACGCTGCTCGCTCAGGCCAGCAAACAGTTCGTTGACTGACTGGGATTTCTCAATTTCGACTTCTAGAGTCTGGCTGTCGGTCTGCCTCAGGGGGTAACCTTGCACCTGTGGACAGCTATCCAAAGCTTCCCTTGTATCCAGAATAAAGGTCTCTTTATTTAGCTGCTTTAGCAGTTCACGGATACTGGTGTTTTGAACAATAGTGCCATGATCAATGATGGCGACATTGCGGCACAGGCTCTCGGCCTCCTCGAGATAATGGGTGGTTAAAATAATGGTTGTGCCCTGACGGTTAATCTCTTGTAAAAACTCCCACATCGAGCGGCGCAATTCTATATCCACCCCTGCAGTGGGTTCATCCAAGACCAGCAGCTTAGGTTCGTGGATCAAAGCTCGGGCAATCATTAATCTGCGTTTCATACCTCCAGACAGTGTTCTCGAGGGTATATCTCGTTTATCCCAAAGCGCGAGTTGCTTAAGGTATTTTTCAGCTCGCTGTGCAGCGACGCGATGGGGAATCCCGTAGTAACCCGCCTGATTAATCAGAATATCAATCGGCTTTTCAAATTGGTTAAAGTTAAATTCCTGAGGCACCACTCCAACAAACTGTTTAGCAGCACTAAAGTCTTTGTCGATGTCCTGACCAAATACTTTGACTGAGCCGCTGGTTTTTCGCACCAGGGAACAGATAATTCCAATGGTGGTGGACTTGCCGGCACCATTAGGGCCCAGCAGCGCAAAGAAGTCACCGGGGCTAACATTGAGATCTATGCCTTTGAGGGCCTGAAAACCGTCCTCGTAGGTCTTGCTGAGCTGGCAAATAGCCAGAGCTGGTTCATTTGTCTGTTTCACGGGAGCCTGTCCAACTGAGTTAAATTCTGCAGTGTTTATTGTAACTGGCTGGGTAAACTATGTCTGGTTTTAACGCGTATTTTAACTAGTTACCTAATATTAATGCGGGCATAATAGCGCCGCCATCAAAACGGATAAACGGGCCTGCATGCCACGCAAAATTATTCATCGGTTTCTACCTGATATCAGCAAGCTGCTCAATCGCTCTTCGCTGCGCTGGGTTAATCGTTTATCCCATGATCCCAATCTGTTTCATCTCAATCGGCACTCTGTGTCTCTGGCCGTGTTTGTCGGTATTTTTTGTGCGTTTATTCCATTGCCGGCACAGACAATAATCGCTGCATTTATGTGTTTTTGGTTGGGCGCAAACCTGCCGATTGGATTGATCGTTATATGGATCAGCAACCCTGTAACCATCCCACCAATGTTCTATCTGACCCACAGGCTGGGTAGCTATTTGCTGGGCACGGCGCCAACGGAATTTACCATGTCCCTGAGCTGGGAATGGTTTAGTAATCTTGGCGCGGGAGTCCTACTGCCCCTGGTAGCTGGCAGCCTGCTGTGCGGAATCGTTTTCGCCACCATAGGGTATTTTTCAATTCGCTACCTCTGGCGCTGGAAAGTCATCAAAAATTGGGAAGCCCGCAAAGACTTGCGACTCAAGAGGAAGCAAGGCATCTAGCCTTCGAAGCGCAGTTCCTGGGCAGGAACGATACGACTGGCACGCAACGCGGGGTAAATGGTTGCCAGCACTGTCAAAACAATAGCCACCAACGCCACTGACAATACATCGGGCCACCGCAAATCTACAGGTACAAAATCAATTGGGTAGATAGCACTGTTAAGAAAGCGCATTCCCATTAGGGACTCAAACCAAGTCACCAAGTCTGCAACCCAGAAACAACCCGCCACGCCAACCGCAATGCCGATACTGATGCCAAATAGACCTATCATGGCGCCCTGAGTTAAAAATAGACGCACCAAATCTGCCCGCGACAGCCCAAGAGTCTGGAGGATTGCGATATCTTTTCGCTTGTTAATCACCGACATCATCAACATTGAAACCACATTAAAGGCGGCGATGGCAACAATAAGAAAGATCAGTAACCCGACCATATTGCGAGATAGCTGGATCGCCTGATATAGGTTTCCATGGGTCTGAAACCAGTCGCGGAAACCATAACCAAAGGGCAGCTGCTCAACCAGTTGGAAGCCAATTTTTCGGGCTGCAAATTGATCGTCGATCTGCACCCTAAACCCCTGTACTAATCCCGGCTGTCCCGCTATCTGAGCAACCTGCTGCAATGAGGCTAGACCGAGTCTTTGATCTAATTCGGTACGGGTTGAAAAAACACCCTCAACGATAAAGGGATAGATCGCAGTTTTGGCGCCCTGGACCCCGGGAATAATGAGACTGGCACGCTGGCCAGCGACCAGATTAAGCTCTTCGGCCAAGGGCTGTGGAAGCAACAACTGGTTGGCGCCGGGCAGCACCAAACCCTGCTGATCTAATGTTAGTTGCAGGCCCTGAGGCATCGCCTCTGGAGCAAGACCCAGTAACTGAATAGGTTTGGACTGGTTGCTGCTGTAAATCAGGCCCTCTACCTGATTAAACGGTGTGACTTCGGTAACATGCTCCAACCCAGCAATTTGTTGCTGCTGAGCCTTCCAGTCTGGTATTCCGCTACTGTGAATCAGCTGAATGGGGGGCACTACGGCTAGAATCCTCTCACGCAACTCTCGATCAAAACCATTCATCACTGACAGCACTATGACCAGCAGTGCAACTCCCAGTGCCAGCCCTGCTATAGCCAGTAACGAAATAAACGACAGTAAAAGATTGCCTCGACCACCAGCGGTAAAGTAACGCAGACCAACAAATAATGGCACTGACCTATACAATCTGTGACTCCGCAAGGTCGCTGTTCACCGGCTGGAGGCAGCCGTCTACCAGAGTTAGAGTGCGATCCATCAGGGCAGCAATTTTGGGGTCATGGGTTACCACCACAAAGGAAATTTGCAAACTATCATTGAGCTCCATAAGCAGCTCTAGCAGCGCTGCCGCCGTATGTGGATCAAGATTACCTGTTGGCTCGTCCATTAAAACAACTGAGGGTTCTGTAACCAGAGCCCGGGCAACGGCGACTCGCTGACGCTCTCCGCCGGAAAGCTCTGCCGGCTGGTGGTTGAGCCGCTCTGCCAAACCGACCCTGCTCAGTAGTTCAGCTGCTCGACCTCGTGACTCTGCCACAGAGTGGCCGGCAATAAGAAGTGGCAATGCAACATTTTCCAGAGCCGAAAACTCTGCCAAAAGATGATGAAACTGATAGACAAACCCAACGTGCTGATTGCGCCAAGCTGCCCGGGCAGTTGCATCCAGAGAATCCCAGGGTTTACCGCAGAGGCTAACGGCTCCTGAATCAGCATTATCTAAACCGCCCAAGACGTTGAGCAGCGTAGTCTTACCAGAGCCCGAAACACCAACAATCGCGAGCTTTTCCCCTTTGGCTATCTCGAGATTGATTCCTCGGAGTACCTCTAGGTCTGCACCAGCCTGCTGGTAGCTTCGACACAGGTCGTTGGCCAGCAGTACAGAATTCTTATTGGTCATAGCGCAGCGCCTCCGCGGGTAACACCTGGCCTGCTCGCCAAGCAGGATAAAGGGTAGCTAAAAAACTCATTAAAGAAGCACTGCCTACCACCATAGCCACATCGGCGAGACGCACCTCTGATGGCAGCGCACTGATCAGGTACACAGAGGGATCAAACAGATACAGGCCCGAGAAAGCCTCGATAAAACCCACAATATCCCCTATAAAAAACCCCAGCAAGCAACCTAGTATAGTACCTACAACGATACCAACACTGGCCACGGCCATACCTTGCACCATAAACACCTGCATCACCAACTGCGAGGATGCACCCAGAGTCCGGATCACAGCGATATCTCTGCGCTTATCGGACACCATCAGCACCAGACTGGCAATTATGTTAAAGGCAGCCACAGCAATTATCACCGACAGCAACAGGCCAACCACGAGTTTTTCCATTGCCATGGCCTGAAACAATGTGCCCATGGCATCTGTCCATGAGCGCCAGTTGGCCTGAGGTAGCTGCGGCTGATGATTCTGGCGCCAGCTATCGGCTTGGTAGGCGTCGTATAGCTGTATCTGAAGCCCGGGATAGCGATCGCCAAGTTGCAGTAACCGGCGAGCATCCTGCTGATGTACAAAACTGACCGAACTATCAACCTGAGCCCCGACCTGAAATATGCCGATCAGGGTCATGGTTTTCATTCTGGGAAAAACGCCCGCCGGCGTAATACTGACCATGGGCATGGTGAGCTGCAATCTGTCACCAACAAACGCACCCAGTCGGCGCGCAACCTGACTGCCTAGCACAATACCGAACTCGCCTGGTTGGAGCTGCTCGATGTGGCCAGCGAGCATATTGTGTTCAAGCAATCGAGCAATCGGCCATTGCTGGTCGAGCCCCTGCATCATCACGCCAGCCTGCTGCGACTGATAAGACAGCATTACAAAACTCTGCACCATAGGCGTCACCGACTGCACTAATGATTGATTCCCCACTAGACGCTGCTCAAGCTCGGTTATCTGCGCGCTGGAGAAGCCCTCTGCAGCTGTGGCCGTCACATGGGGAACCACCTTAAGTAATCGACTCTTGATCTCGCGATCAAACCCATTCATTACTGACAGCACAACAATCAATGCCATCACCCCTAAGGCCATGGCTAGTAGTGAGAAACCAGAAATAAAGGACACAAATCCTTCCCTGCGTTTACTGCGGGTGTAACGCAAGCCGATAAAGAGTGGGAGGTTTTTAAGCATGCAGGGATTAAACCCGAAAGCCCAGCCACAAACAACATGCAGTCGATATCAGTAATGCCAATCAATAGAGGTTTTGCCTCTGACTATCACCTACAATTAGCTCACCAATCAATCGCCAGACAGGATGTTTAGCATGAAACAATTGATTTTAGCTGTCATTGGTATCAGCTGTAGCAATGGGCTGTTGGCCCAAGCGCAGTTGCCAGAGCCCAGCGAAAAGCCCAACACACAAAACACAGCAGTCACTCAAATCGAAACCCTGACATTGCCGCTGGGCACCCAGACCCTAGATTCAGATCTTAGGTTGCCGCAGCGCGGAGAAACCAAGAGGCAGGTATTGAAAACCATGGGTGAGCCGCAGGAAAAATATGCAGTAATCGGCGACCCACCCATTTCTCGATGGGTTTACGCCGATTTTGTTCTGTACTTTGAAAAAAACCTACTGCTTCACGCAGTGGTAAAACCACAGACTGACACTAGCCAACAATAAGGTTTTACTTTTGCTTGTCCCCAAAGACGCGATGTTCGCGGCTAACTCGATTTAGACCGTTCATTGAGGCTATTCGGTAGGCCTCGGCCATGGTGGGATAGTTAAATGTGGTGCGCAGGAAGTACTTAATACTGTTAGCCTCACCTTTCTGATTCATAATCGCCTGGCCAATGTGGATAATCTCTGCCGCCTCAGCACCAAAGCAATGAATCCCGAGAATCTCTAAGGTATCTTGGTGAAACAGAATCTTTAGCATTCCCACTTCTTCACCAGAGATATGAGCACGAGCCGTATCTTTGAAATAGGCACGACCAATCTCGTAGGGAATCTTTTTCTCTGTCAGCTCTGCTTCGTTTTTACCCACATAGCTAATCTCAGGAATAGTCCAGATTCCGGTAGCCACATCATCAACTCGATACTGATCTTCAGTTTCGCACATATGGGCGGCAGCAAAACGACCCTGATCATAAGCAGCGCCCGCTAGCGCCGGCCAACCTATCACATCGCCCGCTGCATAGATGTGCTTGACCGCTGTTTGATAATCTTTGTTGACGGCAATCTGGCCCCGCTCATCAGCCTGTAGTCCAACATTTTCTAGACCGAGATTCTTGGTATTGCCTGAACGGCCATTGCTCCACAACAGTGCTTCACCATGGATACGCTTGCCAGACTTTAGTTCAAGCGTCACGCCATGTTCACTGGTGGTCACACGCTCATACTCTTCGTTGTGGCGCACCATCACATTGAGATCTCTCAGGTGGTAGCTGAGCGCATCAGAGATTTCATCATCCAGAAAGCTCATCAACCACTCTCTGGTATTAATCAGATCAACTCGAGTATCTAGGCCAGAGAAGATCGAAGCGTACTCACAGCCAATAACACCTGCGCCATAAATAATGATGTTACGTGGTGTGCTATCCAGCTTAAGAATGCTGTCACTGTCAAAAATCGCCGGGTGGCTAAAATCAATATCATCCGGTCTGTAGGGACTAGATCCGGTGGCAATAAGAAAGTGCTCCCCCCTGACGCTGATGACTTTGCCATCTTTATCGGTAACTGAAATCTCATGGGGACTGGTAAATTTTGCACGGCCTATATGCATCTGCACGCGGTAGCGAGCATAACCTTTGGTGCGACCCTGAACCTGTTTGGTAATTACATCATCTGCGGCTTTCATAACCTCAGGAAAAGAGAACCACTTGGGGTCTCCCACTGCGCGGAACATCGGCATTGTGTTGTATTGCATCATACGACGCACAGAGTGACGCAGAGCCTTAGAGGGAATAGTGCCAAGATGGGTGCAGCCACCGCCAGCCATAGCTCTTTCATCGACTACAGCAACTTTCCAGCCCAATTTGACTGCGCTCATGGCAGCGCCCTCTCCCGCAGGACCACTTCCAATTACCACTAGGTCATAGGAAAAATCAGACATACTTATTTAGAACCCTTATTCGAATCTGCGGCATTGTAGGCTATGGATGAAGCATCAGGATCTGTTTGCTCGTCACATTTATTCGGGTCACCGCCACATATATCACAGTTGTAATTGTCCTCACCTAGGGCAGCTCCAACACCGCCACAGGAACCAGAGATAGGTTTACCACCCATAAGTACGCCGATCGCCATAGCAGCAATCAGTACCCCAAACATTACTATCGCCAGTAAAATCTCGGCCATGGATTTATATCTCTTGTTGTCTCGTTAAAAAAGGCGCAAAAGCGGTGCTACTGATCGCCTTAAAACCATCAGCGTCTTTTAACAGCATATACACTGGCAATTGCAACGTCTCGGCTAGGGCCATGCCCTGCTCCTCGCCTAACACCATCAGCGCCGTTGCCCAAGCATCTGCGTAGGCGCAGGTCTCAGCCAATACGGTGACAGAAGCCAGACTATGGGTTATGGGCCGGCCAGTGCGCGGATCTAAGGTGTGGGAGTAGCGTTTGCCGTCTTTCTCAAAGTAATTGCGATAATCGCCCGATGTGGCTACTGCAGTGTCTCTTGCGGCAATCACGGTCTGAATCTGGGGCATTAAACTGGGCATCTCCACCGCAACACGCCAAGCCTCGCCCTCTGGATTAGAGCCACCGAGACGTATCTCGCCACCCACTTCTACCAGATAGTCTGGTAGCGCTAACATCTCAAGTAGGTCAGCCACGAGATCAACAGCATAGCCTTTAGCCACCGCAGATAAATCAAGGCGCACTGGGTGACGCTTGCTAATCGTTTGTGCCGATTGCTGCACATGCTCGAACCCTACGCCTTGGAGTGCCAGTGCAATTGCCTGATCACTTGGTAGCGTATCCTTAGCAGGCACAGGTCCAAAGCCCCACAGGTCGATCAAAGGACCCACTGTGGGATCAAAAGCACCTGACGACTGTGCCCAAACATCTCGGCTGATGTCTAGAACCTGGGAGAACTCTGCGCTAATAGCTTGTTGCTGACTCACAGGCAGCTGATTGAATTGGCTTAATTCTGAGCTTGGTTTGTAGGTAGACATTGACAGGTCAACTAGGTCCAGAGCTGCATCAATACGTGCTGCCAGATCAGCCGGCGCCGGTTGATCAGCCACGACCGTAATATGGTAACTAGTGCCCATCTTAGTGCCACTGATATTGATGACCTCAGGTCTTGAGTCGCAACCAGCCAGCCCAAGCAGACAGAAAACCGTCAGCGCAGAAAGAAAAAACGAGGCTCTGTTAGGAAGCCCCGTTATTTTTGAACCCCACAATGACTTATCCACCAAAGTCATCGAGGAAGATGTTTTCCTGCTCGACACCCAGATCTACCAACATCTTTACCACTGCTGCGTTCATCATAGGTGGCCCACACATATAGAACTCACAGTCCTCTGGAGCCTCGTGATCCTTGAGATACTGCTCGTATAACACATTATGGATAAAGCCAGTCAGACCATCCCAGTTATCTTCCGGCTGAGGATCAGACAGTGCCAGGTGCCAGTCAAAGTTATCATTTTCGGCGGCCAGCATATCGTATTCATCGTCATAGAAGCATTCACGCAACGAGCGAGCACCGTACCAGAAGCTGATCTTGCGATCAGACTTGAGACGCTTGAGTTGGTCGAAGATATGTGAGCGCATCGGTGCCATACCTGCACCACCGCCAATAAAGACCATCTCAGCCTCAGTATCCTTGGCAAAGAACTCGCCGAAGGGGCCATAGACTGAGATCTTATCGCCCGGCTTAAGACTAAATACGTAGGACGACATCTGTCCCGGTACAATCCCCGTGGATCCCGGAGGCGGAGTCGCAATACGGATATTAAATTTCACTATCCCCTTCTCTTCGGGGTAGTTAGCCATAGAGTATGCGCGGACTACAGTTTCTTTAACAATAGATTCATGTTTGAAGAAGCCGAATCGCTCCCAGTCACCGCGGTACTCTTCTTCAATATCAAAGTCAGAGTATTTGATATGATGCGGAGGGCACTCCAGCTGAACATAACCGCCAGCGCGAAAATCTACATCTTCACCCTCTGGCAACTTGAGGGTCAGCTCTTTAATGAAAGTCGCCACATTGGGGTTGGACTCAACAGTACATTCCCAACGCTTAACACCAAAAACTTCTTCTGGCACCTCGACCTTCATATCCTGTTTAACAGGAGTCTGACAGGAAAGTCTCCAGCCCTCTGCCGCTTCTCGGCGGTTAAAGTGGCTCTCTTCGGTGGGCAGCATAGCGCCGCCGCCTTCGGTGATCACACATTTACACTGTGCGCAGCTACCACCGCCACCACAGGCTGACGGCAGAAACAGTCCAGCATTAGAGAGAGTCTGCAATAACTTGTCTCCAGCTGGCACAGTGATGGTTTTCTCACCGTTGATAACAATATTCACGTTGCCTGAGGAAACCAGCTTACTGCGTGCAGCCAAAATAAAGGCCACCAGCGCTAGAATCACGGCGGTAAACATACCTACACCAAGAATAATTTCAGTATTCATACTCTGTTACTTCTCCGTTATTACAGGTCTCTCAGTTGCGAGCGCTAGGCACACAGTTAGATATCGATGCCGCCAAAGGACATAAAGCCCAGCGAGATCAACCCTACGGTAATAAATACGATGCCCAGCCCCTGAAGGCCTTCTGGAACATCACTATATTTTAATTTTTCGCGGATACCAGCCAACACCGCGATCGCCAGTGCCCAGGAGGTACCAGACCCCAGGCCGTAAACCACTGATTCAGCCAAATCAAAGCCACGTTCTGCCATCAGCAATGAACCACCCAATATGGCACAGTTCACTGTAATCAACGGGAGAAATACACCCAGCGCGTTGTAGAGAGCCGGCACGTATTTATCCAGCACCATCTCCAATATCTGAACCATGGCTGCAATCACGCCGATAAAGCACAGATACATCAAAAAGCTCAGATCAACATCAGGTAGACCAGCCCAGGCAAGCGCACCATCGGCCAAAAGATAGGTAAGCAGCAGATTATTAACTGGCACTGTAATGGTCTGTACCACAATAACAGCGATACCCAGACCTATGGCAGCATCAATTTTTTTCGACAGAGCCAAAAAGGTACACATCCCCAAAAACATGCTCAGGGCGATGTTGTCGATGAAAATCGAGCGTACTAATAAACTCAGATAATGTTCCATTAGGCCACCTCGCTCGGACGACTATTGGCAGTAATTTTAAAGTCGGGCTGTTCCACCTGCTTTTTGTCCCTTATGCGAATCACCCAGATTAACAGGCCAATCAGAAAGAAAGCGCTCGGAGGCATTAACATCATACCGTTGGCGACATACCAGCCACCATCAGTAGTCAACGCCAGTACTTCATAGCCCCAGAGGGTGCCTGCACCGAACAACTCGCGGAAGAAAGCCACCACCATCAACACCATGCTGTAGCCCAAACCGTTACCTATGCCGTCGTAAAAACTAGGCATTGGAGGGTTTTTCATGGCAAAGGCTTCAGCGCGACCCATCACAATACAGTTAGTGATAATCAAACCCACGAAGACCGACAGCTGTTTGCTGATATCGTAAGCAACTGCTTTGAGGACCTGATCCACCATAATTACCAGAGACGCAATAATAGTCATCTGGACGATAATGCGAATGCTGTTGGGAATATGATTGCGGATAATAGAAACAAACAGGTTAGAAAAGGCACATACGATCGTCAGTGCTAAGCACATAACAAAGGCAACCTTCATACTTGAGGTCACGGCCAGCGCCGAACAGATTCCTAGGATTTGTAGCGCAATAGGGTTATTGGCAACAACCGGCTCTAATAAAGTATCTTTAACCTTTGACATGGATTAGGCCTCCCCTGCTTTTAAATGATTAATTAGAGGTCTAAAGCCCTGATCGCCCAACCAGTAACGCACTAGGTTATCTACGCCTCTGGTGGTTAACGTGGCGCCAGCCAAACCATCAATCTGAGATTCTGCACCGGGACGACTAAGATCTGCCCTACCCTTGAGTACAGTAATCGCCAACTCACCCTGACTGTATGCCTGCTTGCCTTTCCAGCTGGCTTTCCAGCGTTTATTGTCGATCTCACCGCCCAATCCTGGAGTCTCAGTATGCTCGTAGAAACCGATGCCGGCCACAGTTTGCAGGTCAGCTTCGAGAGCTAGGAACCCATACAGGGTAGACCACAGACCATAGCCTCTAATTGGCAGTATAATTTTCTCAATGCCCTGCTCACCCTCTACCATATATACGGTAGCGTAGTTCTCGCGACGCTTGATCTTGGCTGGGTCCCTCTTGGGGTCTAAGGCCACTGACAGAGCCGGATCTTTAGAGGCCTTGCGCTGGTCATAACTACTGACATCAACCGCGTCGGTAAAGCGACCTGTTTCCAGGTCTACCACCCGAGTGCTGATCTGCTCAAACTGAGTTTCAATAGAGATACCCTCTTGCAGCAAGCCTGCAGAGGCCAAAATATTGCTTTTTAAATCAAGAAGTTTATTTACTTCTTGGGTAGGACGCAGCATAACGGCAGCCGTGGACACCACGACGGCACAGATAAAGCAGAGCGTTAGAGCTACCCCAAAGGTTTTAGAAATAGAGTCATTAGCCACGGGCCAGTCTCCTTTTGATATTGCCCTGCACAACCCAGTGATCGAACAGTGGCGCAAATAGATTGGCGAACAAAATTGCTAGCATCATGCCTTCAGGGAAAGCCGGGTTAACCACACGGATCAAAATCACCATGACACCAATTAACACGCCGTACCAGAACTTGCCCGTATTGGTCATAGCAGCAGACACGGGATCTGTGGCCATAAACACCGCACCGAAGGCAAAGCCACCGATAACCCAGTGCCAATAGAACGGCAGTGCAAACATGGGGTTGCTTGATTCTATGCTGTTAAACAACATAGACAGCAGTGCTGACCCCACCAGGACACCGGAGATAATTCGCCAAGAGGCAATACGCATAACCAATAGAAGCACCGCTCCCATGAGAATCGCCAGAGTTGAGGTCTCACCTATAGAACCCTGAATGGTTCCTATAAAGGACTGAGTCCAAGAAGCAGTCTGCTGAAGCGCGTCCATACCGTCGGCGGCAGCCACTGACAGCATAGTGGCACCAGTGTAGCCATCTACCGCGGACCAGACCGCATCGCCAGACATATAGGCAGGATAAGCGAAATAAAGGAAAGCTCTACCAGTCAACGCTGGGTTAAGGAAGTTTTTACCTGTTCCGCCAAATACCTCTTTACCGATCACAATACCGAAGCTGATACCCACAGCAACCATCCACAGAGGAAGATCGGGTGGACAACAGAGCGCAAACAGAATTGAGGTTACAAAGAAGCCTTCATTAACCTCGTGACCACGAACAGAGGCAAACAGCACTTCCCAGAATCCACCAACAATAAAGGTAGTCAGGTAGATCGGCAGAAAATAGGCCGCACCATGAACCATATTGTCCCAGATGCTATTGGCGTCGTAGCCAGCTAGCAGGCCAATAAAGACGCCGCGAAGCCCTTCTTGAGACACCATTCCCATATCCGCCATGATGGTATTAGCCTGAAAGCCAATGTTCCACATGCCGAAAAACATCGTCGGGAAAGTTGCCAGCCAAACAGTGATCATGACACGCTTGAGGTCGATACCGTCGCGCACATGGGAGCTGTTTTTGGTGATATCTGACGGCTTATAGAGCGCTGTATCTACAGCTTCGAAAAGCGCGTACCAGCTCTCCCATTTGCCACCCTTGTGAAAGTTAGGCTCGATTTTATCTAGAAAATTACGCAACATGGCCCTAACCCTCCTTCTCAATTCTGGTTAAGTTTTCTCGAAGAATGGCACCATACTCGTGCTTACCTACACAGACGTAGGTATAGAGACCAACATCTTCCTCGTCGAGCTCCAAACAACCCAGTTTCTGAGCCATCTCGGTGTCACCAACGATCAGTGAACGCAACAGCTGCACTGGCAGAATATCGAGAGCAGTAACATCTTCGTAGCCACCTACAGGAACCATGGCTCGCTCGCTGCCGTTAGTGCTGGAGGTCATATCGAACAATCTATTTTTGATTGAAGAGAAAAAGATAGGCAGCGCAGAGTGTTTGTTTACCCCAGCGCGCAGGTAATGCAAAAATTCGCGCTCACGACCTTCTCGAATAACAGACACCTGGCTGTGATAACGACCCAAGAAAGCAAACGCATTGGCAGCCTTGCGACCTGCCAGAACAGAGCCAGAGATCAGACGATTTTCGTCATTGGCTAACTCGCCAATCACGAGCTGATTAATATTTGCACCCAGTCGGGTGGTCAGCAGTCTCGGCTTGATGACCTGCGGACCGGCCAGAGACACCACGCGACTGGTGTCGATTGTGCCCGTGGTAAACAGCTTGCCAAAACCGATAACGTCTTGATAGCCAATAGTCCACACCGTTTTATTGACACTGACTGGATCAATAAAGTGGATATGAGTACCAGCGAGACCAACTGGATGCGGCCCACTGAAGCTGTGCTCGACAACATTGTCGACTTCAGCACCGACCACTGCAGAGTTTGGCGCCACACAGAGATGCACAGGGCCATCGGTGAGACGGCTGAGTACCTTTAAGCCATTGATAAAATCTTCGCTGCGCTGGGCGATAATGATCGCGGGATCAGCAGCTAGTGGATTGGTATCCATGGCGGTAACAAAAATCGATGAGGGCTTGGAGTCAATCGCTGGAACCTTGGCGTAGGGTCTAGTTCGAAGGCCAACCCACTGACCTGAATTCACCAAGTTCTCAACCACGTCCGCGCGATCGATGCTCTGAAGCTGGTCGGCGTTATAGGCAGTAAACGTCTCTGCTTCCTCACCATCCACATCGATCACCAAGGACTGAAACACACGGCGTTCGCCGCGGTGAACCGCAACCACGGTACCCGCAGCAGGAGCCGTGAATTTGACACCTTCATTTTTCTTGTCGGTGAACAGTACCTGACCCATCTTGACGCGATCACCTTCTCGCACAGCCATGGTGGGCTTCATGCCCGGGTAATCTGAACCAATTACCGCCACCTGACTGATTTTGGGGCCATCGTGAATAACCTGCTCCGGCACGCCGGAAATAGGCAGGTCAAGTCCGCGACGAACTTTGATCATAGGAATTCCCACTACTCTAATTTAAATTCTGATGCTGACTGATTTTTCAGCCAAATTTGACGCCGTCTCAGGCCTCAAAAACATTGCAATAAGTTTTTTCCGGTCTTATGAAAACTGGCCAATTGTTGGCTGCGATGACCGCTTTTTGGATGCGCGGGATTATAAAGGGCAAACGCCTATGATTCCAGTGAATAAGACACTGAAAGCCGAAACTGAATAACTTTTTTTGACTGCTGGCAGCAATGGCGTAACAGGATTTAAAGCAACTGATTGGCACACAGTTTTTGCCTGCCGATAATAGGGGCTCAGCTACCAGCTATTGCGCAATGTCCGCAGCGCCAAAAACACCTGCTTGGGGCTTGGCTGGGCGGGCAGATCAGCAAACTTTTCTCGCAGCCCTTCGATTACCTCAGGGCTCTGCAGACGCATAAAACAGTTGATTTGCTTTTCTAAGGCCAAATCCGTGATCATCGCTTTATTGGGGTCTTGGGATTCTACTGCTAGCAGTAGATTTTGCGCCACCTGATTGCCCGGTTCACGGCCCAGAGTAAAGCGCAGATTATTGACAATATAGTCGTGCCCCGGGTAGAGCAAAACATCGTCACTTAGATCGGAGAGCTGCTGGGCTACGGTCTGGTAGAGCACTTCGGGGTCACCGCCAGCATGGCAGTGCCCTACACCCGCATTAAACAGCGTATCGCCGCTAAACAGTGCCGGCACCTCAAGATTAGCCAGCAGGCAGATATGGCTCATGGTATGGCCAGGCGTATCCAATACCTCAAGAGAGACCAAACTCCCAACCTGAATTCTCGACCCGGCTTGCAGCCCGCGGCCCATCCCATCAATTTTGTCTCTGGCATTAGCATGAGCGAGAACCTCGGCACCTGTGGCGGCGACCATTGCCTGATTGCCATCTATATGGTCAAAATGCTCATGTGTATTGACAATTTGAGTGATCTTCCAGCCAAGCGCCTCGGCGCGCTCCAGCACCAGCTGATGGTCATAGGGATCTATGGCCAGAGCCTCTAGAGTCTCTGGACAGGCAACCAAATAGTGAAAATTCCGCAGCGGGTTATCTGTCCAGATCTGTTCAACTAACATGGCCTAGCCTCCTCGGGCATAGGCCCTGTGCAACCGTTGATTAACCCTCTCGAGGATAACTCGGCCAGACAACGCCGGCAAACTTTTCGAGGCAGCGAACAACCTGACAGCTATAGCCAAACTCATTGTCATACCAGCAGTAAAGAACACAGCTATTGCCATCGACGATGGTTGCCTGAGAATCCAATACGCAAGCCTGACGAGAACCTACAAAATCAGTTGACACAGCTTCGGTAGACACCGTGTAACCAATCTGCTGCTGCAAGCTACTGTGCAACGCTTTCTGACGCAAAAATTCATTGAGCTCCTCGACACTGGTATCACGACCCAGCTGAAGGTTAAGTATCGCCATAGAGACATTGGGTGTAGGCACCCTAATCGCATTGCCGGTCAACTTGCCTTTCAGCTCTGGAATCGCCTTGGCCACAGCCTTGGCCGCACCAGTCGAAGTCAGCACCATGTTTAGAGGCGCACTGCGACCACGACGGTCACCTTTATGGTAGTTGTCGATTAGATTTTGGTCATTGGTAAAGGCATGTACAGTTTCTACATGACCATTGTTAATCCCGTACTCATCAAGTAGACACTTAAGAACAGGCACAATAGCATTAGTGGTGCAGGATGCCGCCGAAATTATTGTTCGGTCTGGGGTGATTTCATGGTGATTGATGCCGTAGACAATGTTTGGGATATCGTCACCTGCAGGCGCCGTTAGCAGCACCTTCGCGGCGCCGGGACGAAGATGGCCGCTAAGTCCGTCAGTGTCTTTCCAAACACCAGTGTTATCGACAATCAAGGCATTGCTGATGCCATAATCGTTATAGTCGATTTCTTCAGGCGAGTTGGCATAGATAATCTTGATGGGATTACCGTTAATAACCAGAGTGTTCTCTTCAGCGAGCACGCGGATAGTACCTTTAAAGGAACCATGCACAGAGTCGCGACGCAATAGCGCAGCACGCTTTTCAAGGTCATTGTCAGTTTTGCCCTTGCGAATAACAATGGCGCGCAGACGCAGCACATCGCCTCCCCCAGCCTTGTCGATCAAAATGCGCGCCACCAGACGGCCAATGCGGCCAAACCCATAGAGCACGACATCCTGTGGCTGTGGCAGGGGCTTGGTGTCCGACCCTATGATGTCCGCAAGCTCTTCGTTTAGGAACTCTTCCAGTGAGCGTCCATTGCCAACTGACTGGAACTTTACCACTAGCTTACCTATATCTAGGTGAGCCGGTCCCAATTGCAGCTTGGTCAGCGCATCAATAACCGGAGCAGATTCAAATTCTGAGAGCTCGTTCTTTTCTACCTGGCGCACAAATCGATGGGATTTCATTAGGTCAATAACTGATTTGTTGACCATGTTGTTGCCATACATATAGCAAGATACATTGCGCTCCCGATAGAGCTTGCCAATTTGCGGGATCATACCTTCCGCAAGGGCCTCACGCTGCTTCCAATCCTTGAAAAAATCGTCCGGTAATGGTCTTTTATCTTGAGTCATTCCACAGGTCCTTTTTGAGTCGCTTTAAGTATTAACATTATCTGGTAGGGGTTGTTAGTAAACAATGGCTTATTGTTTTCGCACTATGATAAACAATATATCTTCAATCAATACCCCTACATAAGTAGAATAGACGTTGCAAAATCTTTGCACCAACATCCTTGCCGCCGAACACAACGGAATAATCTAGTATCTATGAGTATTATCAGCCAACTGCCTGCCTCAGAGCCCGGCGACAAACAGCATTGGGGTGAGTTGCGCGCCGCAGGTCGAGCACTAGCCGTCGCTGAGTCAGCACTCCGGCACCAGGGGCTGACCATGTTGGTAACCGAAACCGCAAGAGAGGCTGCCGCGCAGACTCGTGCCCTAGAGTTTTTTACCGCCGAACAAAACCTGCCGCTATATAGCTTTCCCGACTGGGAAACTCTGGCCTATGACATTTTTTCTCCCCATCAGGATATTGTATCTGCAAGGCTTCAAACCCTCGCAAGCCTACCCAGTGCCAAGCAGGGCATTTTGGTGGTACCCCTGCCAACCCTTTTGCACCGTATCGCGCCCACAGACTTTGTTGCGTCGCGCACTTTTAACTATGTGATTGGCGAGAGTCTAGACAGAGATCAACTGCAGGACCAATTGAGTCGAGCCGGTTACAATCGGGTAGATCAGGTCTTCGAGCATGGAGAGTTTGCATTTCGGGGGTCTCTGATCGACATTTTCCCCATGGGTGAGAAGAGTCCGTTGCGCATTGATCTGCTAGACGACGAGATTGAATCGCTGCGTCTGTTCGATGCAGAATCTCAGCGCACGACCGAAAATGTCAGTCAGTTTCAATTGCTACCGGCTCGAGAATTTCCCCTAGGCAAAGAATCGATCAATCGTTTTCTAAACAACTGGCACGATCACTTTGACCATGACCCAACAAAATGCCCAGTCTACAGAGATATCAAAGATGGCATAGCACCCCAAGGCATCGAATATTACCTGCCGCTGTTTTTTGATCAAACGGCCAGCCTGTTTGACTATCTACCAAAAAATATTCAGCTATTTACCCACAGTGGCATAGAGCCTGCAGCAGAGCAGTTTTGGGTAGATGTAAGCCGCCGCTACGAAGAGTATGCAGTTGATCCAGAGCGCCCTATTCTGCCACCTAACGAATTATTTTTGCCCGTAGATGCACTCTTCCAAAGGATCGGTCAGCTGCCCAGAACCATTATTGGCAGAGATCTAGTTGACGAAAAATCAGGGCGAATCAATCTTAGTTTACACTCTGTACCGGACGTAGCTGTAAATGCCAAACTGGTGAACCCAATGGCCAAGCTGCAGGAATTTGTCGATCACTGTGGCCCCCAAACTCGCTTACTTTTTTGTGCAGAGTCCCCAGGGCGTCGCGAGGTGCTCTCAGATCTACTGCGCGGCATAGATATCAGACCCTCTGAGATTAACCACTGGCAGGAGTTTGTCGAATCTGATGCTAGATTCGGTATCACCACCTACCCCATAGACCAGGGCGTCTATTGCCCAGAGCAGCATCTATGTTTAATTACCGAAGGCGAGCTGTTCGGACAGCAGGTGATGCAGCGCCGTCGACGATCGAAAGCATCGGAGTCACCGGACTATATATTCAAGAGCCTAGCAGAGTTGCAGGTGGGCGCCCCAGTAGTGCATATAGAACATGGAGTAGGACGCTACCAGGGGCTTGTTATGCTCGATGTTGATAAGTCCGCCCAAGAATTTTTAATGCTCAGCTATGCAGATGACGCCAAACTCTATGTGCCAGTCTCTTCCCTGCATCTTATTAGCCGTTTTGGCGGTGGTGACCAAATGGCGGCACCCCTCAATAGGCTGGGCACAGATAAATGGGACAAAGCCAGGGAAAAGGCCGCCAAGCAGGTACGTGACACTGCAGTAGAGCTGTTAGATATCTATTCGCGCCGCGCTGCTAGACAGGGGTTTGCATGCGAGGAAAATCAGCAAGACTACCGCAAATTCTGCAGTGACTTCGCTTTTGAAGAAACTCCCGACCAGCAGGAGGCTATTGATGCCGTGCGTCGGGATCTACTGAGCCCGCAACCTATGGACCGGCTAGTCTGCGGCGATGTGGGTTTTGGCAAGACAGAAGTTGCTATGCGAGCTGCCTTTACCGCAGTGTCCAGTGGCAAACAGGTGGTGGTATTGGTTCCCACCACTCTGCTAGCCCACCAGCATCTCGAAAATTTCCGCGATCGCTTCGCCAACTGGCCAGTGCGCGTAGAGGAGCTCTCTCGTTTTCGTACCACAAAAGAGCAGGATCAGGTAATAGCAGACACGGCCTCGGGCAAGGTCGACATTCTTATCAGCACCCATAAATTACTGCATGCACAAATTGATTTCAGCCAGCTGGGGCTCATGATCATCGATGAAGAACATCGGTTTGGAGTGCGCCAAAAAGAAAAGATCAAATCGCTGCGCAGCTCTGTGGATATTCTCACCATGACAGCCACCCCAATACCCAGAACGCTGAATATGTCCATGCACAGTATTCGCGATCTATCGATTATTGCCACACCGCCCGCCCGGCGTCTATCGGTCAAGACCTTTGTGCGCAAGACAGAGTCTCGGGTGACTCGAGAGGCGATTCTGCGAGAGGTATTGCGCGGTGGGCAGGTGTACTTCTTACACAACGATGTAAAGAGCATACGGCGTGTCGCCGACGAACTGGCAGAGTTGGTTCCAGAGGCGCGCATTCAAATAGCCCATGGGCAGATGCGCGAACGCGAATTAGAGAAGGTGATGTCAGATTTTTATCATCAGCATTTTAATGTGTTGGTATGCACGACCATTATTGAAACCGGTATTGACGTGCCCAGCGCAAATACTATTTTGATCGATCGTGCAGATAAACTTGGCTTGGCTCAGCTCCATCAGCTGCGCGGCCGAGTGGGTCGTTCACATCATCAGGCCTATGCCTACCTCATGACCCCAGCAGATAAAAAGCTTAGCGCCGACGCTACCAAGAGGCTCGAGGCCATCTCTGCTGCCGATCATCTAGGTTCAGGCTTTACCCTGGCCACCAATGACTTAGAAATTCGCGGCGCCGGAGAACTGCTTGGCGAGGAGCAGAGCGGCCATATTCAGGCAATTGGCTTTACACTCTATCTGGAAATGCTAGAGCGTGCCGTTAATGCTATTCGCAATGGCCGGCAACCAGATCTGGAAGCCGCGCTGGATCAGGGAGTGGAAGTAAATCTGCATTTACCCGCCCTTATACCAGACGAGTATCTGCCAGACGTCAATATGCGACTAACCCTCTACAAACGCCTATCAAACTGTCAAAATAAGCAGGACCTGCACGAGTTGCAGGTAGAAATGATTGATCGCTTTGGGCTTTTGCCAGACCCAGTTAAAGCACTGTTCGAAATCGCCGAGCTACGCCAAATGGGCGAGCAGCTAGGTCTGAAAAAAATCGAAGCGGGACCCAATGGCGGTCGTCTACAATTTACTAAAAACACCTCGGTTGAGCCCATCACTATAATTCAGATGGTACAAAAGGAACCGGCCATATTCCGCTTGCAAAACAATGACCAACTGAGTTTCACTATCGAGATGGATACGGCGGAACAACGCTTTGGTCAGGTTCATAAGATTTTGCAGAAGTTAATGCCAGCGGCCTGAGCCAGCCGATAACAAGGGAACAAAATGAACCATTTTGGTGCCAACATAGCCGCTCAAAAAAGAGCAAAATACAGAGTAACAAAAGCTCTTTATTTCGCTCTGAGTTGCCTGTCGAGCCCCCTTCTCAGCAGCGAGCCAGCAAACGGCGAATTGCAGATTACTCCACCAGACAACTGGTATCAGGTAGAAGTAATTATTTTCACCCAACGGGGCGACAGAGGGTCGGAGACCGCACCAACAGATTACCAGCTTGAGTTTCCTAAAAATTGGCGCCAGCTGGTAGACCCCGACAAGCTCTCGCTCGACAGCCCGTTCCCAGTTGCCGACGGCGCACTGTTGTCAGAGCCAGATAGATTCAATATCGAGGAAAGAACCATACC
>JABJEX010000087.1 GCA_018663035.1 Porticoccaceae bacterium | reverse complement strand
TGCTCTGGCCTTTGTGGAAACCATGAAAATGGAAAATCACACAGCCCTCCTTAACACTGCTGCAGCCTCAAATCTGGGTCAGATGCTGGTAAAGATTTGTCAGGATGACGGCGTGCCACTGATCAATGTGGTTAGAAAGCCTGAGCAGGTAGAAACTCTTAAAAAGCTGGGAGCAGAGTATATTTGCGATACCAGTTCAGATAGCTTTATGGCCGATCTAGTGGATGCAATTGTTGCCACTGGCTGCACCCTGGGCTTTGACGCCACCGGTGGTGGCAATGGCGGCAAGCTGCCTGGCCAAATACTTGCGGCCATGGAAATCGCTGCTAACAAAACAGCCACAGAATACAGCCGCTATGGTTCAGACACCTACAAGCAGGTATATATCTATGGCGGACTGGATATGCAGCCCACTGTTCTAAACAGATCATTTGGCCTGCAATGGGGGCTGGGTGGTTGGCTGTTGACACCCATGATTGGTCGCATTGGTATGGAGCGATTTGGCGAAATGCGCGCCCGTGTTGCCCGTGAGATTAATACCACCTTTGCTAGCCATTATACTCAGGAGATCTCGTTTGAAGAGATGCTGCAGCCAGAGGTTATTCGCGGCTATGCAAAACAGGCGACGGGTGAGAAGTATCTGGTTAACCCCCATAAATAATTAATGCTAATTAAGAGAGAATAAAAATGCCAGAAATGACATTACTTGGCTGGTTCCACACAATCCTTGGGATAGTGGCACTGGTCGCTGCGTTTTATACATTGTTTAAATACAGAGTAGTTTCTCTGGACAATAAGTCTGGGAAACTCTATGTGCTGGTCACCATTATTGTGGCTGGCTCTGCTCTGGGTATCTACAACCAGGGTGGCTTTGGTATTGCCCACTGGCTGGCGGTGTTGACCCTAGTTGCGGTTAGCGGTGGCATTATTATGGAGAAGTTTAAGTGGTTTGGCCGCTTTTCCATGTATTTTCAGGCGCTGGGTTACTCCAGCACGCTGCTGTTTCATATGATTCCAGCGATTACGGACTTCCTGCGCCGTCTGCCCCTAGGAGATCCGTTTATTGATTCCTTTGAAGACCCTCTGTTGATGGCTTTTCACCAGGCATTTTTACTGATCTTTGTGGTGGGCATAATTGTGCAGTTCCGCTGGTTAAATAAGAACACAGCAGAGACAGCCTAACACCCCTGATATCAGCGCTTATCTAAGCCTATGGGGTCCCAAATTCTTGGGGCCCCAGCTGGTTGAACTGAATTAGCATATTCCTTTCCGGTTATTTTCCACCGATAAAAAGCTTGTAATGACCTCTGGTCAGTTATTTAATGACCCTAAGTCATTTATAAACTATCGGAGAATAGCAATGAACGCACCGCAAAAAATCCTTGTAGATACTGAAACCGAACTCAAAATGCAGGCGGCACTGCAGGCTCAGCGCGATAGCTATATTGCTGAGGGTGAAGTGTCGGCTGCAACCCGTATAGATCGCATTGATCGCGCCATTAATGTGCTGGTCAAGCATTCCGAAGCTATAAGTGAAGCTATGAATGCAGACTTTGGCTGTCGGCCACGACAGGTCAATCTGATGACCGATGTGACCGGCTCTATTGAATGCCTCAAGCACAGCAAAAAGCATCTTAAAAGCTGGATGAAGGTGGAAAAGCGGCCCAGCATGTTCCCGCTAAATCTGCTGGGTGGACGTTCCTCTATCGAATATCAACCCAAAGGTGTGGTTGGTGTACTGGCTCCCTGGAATTTCCCCCTGGGCATGGTATTTGAGCCTCTGGCTAATGTGCTGGCCGCGGGTAACCGGGCTATGATCAAGCCCTCTGAGTTTACCCCGGCTACCTCTGCGCTGATTGCAGAAATGGTGGCCGAGGCCTTTGACCCCACCGAACTAACGGTTTTTGCCGGAGGCCCGGAAGTAGGGCAGGCATTTTCTTCACTGCCTTTCGATCATATGATCTTTACCGGTGCAACCAGTATTGCCCGGCATATTATGGGTGCTGCTGCGCGCAATCTGGTGCCGGTCACATTGGAGCTTGGTGGCAAGTCACCGGTGGTGGTCTCCCGCAGCGCTAACCTCAATGAGGCAGTGCAGCGCATTATGGTAGGCAAAATGCTCAATGCCGGGCAGGTTTGTATTGCCCCTGATTATCTGATGGTCCCCGAAGAGAGCTTAGATCAAGTGATTGAGCAGGCCACTGCGGTAGTTAATGAGATGTATCCAACCATAGTGAACAATGACCAGTACACCGCTATGGTTAATGAGCGTCATTATCAGCGCATGATGGACAACCTCAACGATGCCGAAAAGCGCAAAATCAAGATGGTTACCATCAACCCGGCCAATGAAGACTTTAAAGATAATCCTGCCCAGAAGCTTCCACCGACGCTGATTATTAACCCGGATGATGATGCCATCTGTATGCAGGATGAAATCTTTGGGCCATTGTTGCCGATTAAAACCTACAAGCACTTCGAAGAGACTATTGGCTATATCAACGATAGGCCTCGTCCTCTGGCCGCCTACTACTTTGGGTACGACAAGGCTGAGGAGAAGCGCTTCCTCACGGGCACCACCTCTGGCGGCGTCTCTATCAATGATGTGATGTTCCATATGCTGCAGAAAGACCTACCCTTTGGCGGTGTCGGTCCCAGTGGTATGGGGGCCTATCATGGCATCGAAGGCTTTAAGACGTTCAGTCATGCCAAAGGTATCTATCGTCAGCCAAAACGCATTCCTGTGGCTAAACTGGCTGGCTTTATGCCTCCCTATGGTCCGGCTTCTGAGAAGAATATTAAGGACAAAGTAAAGCGATGAGCACAGAGCGAAAACGCGCACGCACTCAGGATCAAAAGCATTTTCGCCGCCAGCAAATACTAGACGCGGCAGAGCAGCAATTTACTGAGGTGGGTTACGAGGGATTCTCAATGGCGAACCTGGCCAAACTGGCCGGGGTCGTTAAAGGGACTCTGTATCTGTATTTTAAAACCCGCGAGGAAGTGTTTTTAACCCTGTATAACCAGAGTCTGGTGCGCTGGAGTCATGTGTTTCTCGATCAGCTGCAAGACGCCATGACAGATCAGGATTATGCAAAAACCCTGTACACCACAGCTCTGGCTGATGGCAGCTTTATTCCCCTATTGACCAGGCTTGAGCATGTGATTGAGCACAATGTGTCCGTTGAGAGTTTGATTCAGTCAAAGCGCAATTTTATCGAGCGTGTGGACTGTATTGCTCAGGCCACCGCGCCTGTTCTGAATCTAAGTCAGGCTCAGTCACTGGAACTGGTCAAGACTATGGGGGTGCTTTTGGTGGGCGCTAGCAATACAGATCAGGGCCCTTCACTGGAGGGAGAAACTATTCCCGCCGATGTGCAGGGGTTGATCGACAGTTTTTCTTCAGAACCCATCTTTATAAAAAATGCCTGCCGCATTATTAGCGGCATTCGCGCAGACCACAGCGCTACAGGAGAATAATAATGACAATTAATCGACAGTGGCTATTGGCTGCCAGACCGGACGGCATGATTGGTCCACAAAATTTTGAATATGTAGAAACACCCATACCCACCATTAGCAGTGGCCAGATTCTGGTTAAAAACCTGTATCTTTCGTTCGACCCCACCCAGCGCAACTGGATGGTCGATCGCCCCGGCTATCTGCCGCCGGTGGCTATGGGCGAGGTGATGCGTGCGGGTTCTGTCTCCCAGGTGGTGGAGTCCCAGCATGCTGACTTTGCCGTTGGCGAGCTGGTGCAAACCACCGGCTGTTGGCAGGACTATGCGGTGGTAGAGCCCGGCAAAGGCCCCACGGGCATTAATAAATTACCGCCCGGGGTATCTCCGGAAATGATGCTATCGATTCTGGGTATCACGGGCATGACCGCCTACTTTGGATTGATGGATCATGGCCAGCCAAAGGCGGGTGAGACGGTGCTGGTGTCCGGTGCTGCCGGTGCCACCGGTTCCGTGGCGGGACAGATTGCCAAGCTTAAAGGTTGTCGTGTGGTGGGTATTGCCGGTGGTCCCGAAAAATGTGCCTGGCTAAAAGATGTAGCCGGTTTTGATGCGGTGATTGATTATAAAAACGAGAATGTCAGCGAGCAGATTGCTATCCACTGCCCGGATAAATGGGATGTGTTTTTCGATAATGTGGGCGGGCCCATTTTGGAGGCTGCTCTCAATCATCTAAACCTCTATTCCCGAGTGGTTATGTGTGGCGGTATTGCCAATTACAATAATACAGAGGCTTCTCCTGGTCCCAACAATCTGATGAATCTGGTGACCAATCGCGGTCGCATGCAGGGCTTTATTATTTTGGACTATCTGCCCCGGGCCATGGAAGCTATTGAAGCTCTGATGGGTTGGGTAGCCTCTGGGGATATTATCTATCAGGTTGATATGCAGGAGGGGTTTGACAATATTCCCCGTACTTTGCAGCGACTTTATACGGGCGAGAATCTCGGCAAGCAGCTATTAAAAATAGCAGATCCGGTTTAGAGGCCTATTTGTATGACCCAAATTTCTAAAAAAGAACGGCAGGAACTCCCGGCTCTCGCACCAATGCTGGATATGGTAGAGGCCGGCATGGGCTTTGTGCCCAATAGCATGCTGACCATGGCTCACTGGCCGGAACTACTGGGTGCCTTTGGTGGACTGGGTGCGACCATACTGCAAACCGGCGACATTGAGCCTGAGCTTAAACAGCTGATTGCGCTGGTAAGCAGCCGCGCCAGTGGCTGTAACTACTGTCAGGCCCATACCTCCCACTCGGCCCATCGCGCTGGTGCCGCCGAAGCAAAAATCGCCGCCGCTTTTGAGTTTGAACAGTCGCCCCTGTTTAGCGACAGAGAGCGCGTCGCCCTGCGCTTTGGCTGGCATGCAGCAATGCAGCCCAATGCCACAGAGCCCAGTGATTTTGCAGCGTTAAAACAATTCTTCTCTGAGCGAGAAGTCGTAGAAATAGTGGCGGTGGTATCTCTATTTGGGTTTTTAAATCGCTGGAACGATACCATGGCCACTGAACTGGAGCCCCAGGCCGTTGAGTTTGGCAATAGGGCTCTGGCTGAGTCTGGCTGGAATCGCGGCAAGCATTAGCCAATAGCCTATTAGGCCAGCCGGGATCCATTGCTGGCCGGCTTATCGGGAATAGCCAATATAATACTGCCATCTGCTTGAGTAAAACCTGTCACAAGGCATTCCGACATAATGGGGCCAATCTGTTTCTTGGGAAAATTGACCACTGCGGCGACCTGTTTGCCTATTAATGTCTCTGGATCATAATGATGGGTAATCTGTGCAGACGACTTTTTAATACCCAGCCCATCACCAAAGTCGATGCTCATTTTAATGGCGGGTTTCTTTGCCTCTTTAAAAACCTCGGCGGCGACAATTGTTCCTACTCGAAGGTCTATGCGTTCAAATTCTGCCCAGGTCAGGTGATTAGTAACTTCAATCATTGTGTAAAGTGCCCCTCGTTTTTATAGATCATATTTTTCATTGTGGCCCAGTGCAAGTTGAGCTGGTAGCATGGTCGGGGGTATAGGGTATAAAAATCTCTAAAAAATAATCAGGCGAGATAAATATGAAGCGACTTTTTAACGGAAGCATAGCGGCCGTTGGGCTTCTAATTGCACTGGTGGTTGTGCGCACCCTGATGCACCAGCCTCCGGCGTCCATCAATACTGACTTGGTTGAAATTGAACTTAACGAAGCTGCGTTGGCAGAGCGCCTGTCCCAGTCTATTCAATTTCAGACCATATCCTTTCAGTCGCCGGAGCTAAAAGATCGGTCTCAATTCTCTGCTTTTATAGACTGGGTACATACCAGCTACCCCAGAGTTCATCAAAGCCTCGACTATATTCAGCTCAACGACACCATGCTCTATCGCTGGCCCGGTTCTGATGCCAGTCTGCAGCCGATTCTTGTTACTGGGCACTACGATGTGGTACCTGTGATTCCAGGCTCTGAGAGCCAGTGGCAGCAGCCGCCTTTCTCTGGGGCCATAGTGGATGGACTGATCTGGGGTCGCGGGGCGCTGGATGATAAAAGCGGTGTGCTGGGTATTCTTGAAGCTGTTACCTATCTATTGGATGCAGGTCATCAGCCTCAAAGAACGGTTTATCTTAGCTTTGGCCATGATGAGGAAATTGGCGGCCGCGAGGGCGCCGCTGCGGTGGCTGCCTATCTAAAAGATCAGGGGGTCCAGCTTGCCTGGTCCCTGGATGAGGGCTCGTTTATCTTTGATGGCTTGATTGCCGGGGTCGATAGCTTGGTGGCGGCTATTAATGTGGCGGAAAAAGGCAGTATTACCCTGGATATTGTGGCGGCCGCTGAGGGCGGGCACTCCTCTATGCCTCCGCAAACCAGTGCAATTACAGATTTGGCCCGAGCTATCACCCAACTGGAAGAACATCCGGTACCTGGCGGCCTAGAGGGTCTTGCTGCAGATATGTTTGATAACATCAGCCGCCATATGCCCTTTGTGCCCAGAGTATTTTTTGC
>JABJEX010000086.1 GCA_018663035.1 Porticoccaceae bacterium | reverse complement strand
GCCATAGAGGTGGCCACCGCCCTGGCCTCCATGGCCCCCGCCTTTGGAGTGGCCTGCATCGAAGAAGCGATTGCCCTGCGTGACGCCAATATCAGCCAGCCTATTCTGCTGCTGGAAGGCACATTTACCGCCGACGAAGTAACCCAGGCCGAGCACCATAATCTGTGGCTGATGGTCGAAAACCAGCCCCAGTTGGATGCCATATTGGCCGCCGATCTCAGTCACCAGATCAAGGTTTGGCTAGGGGTGGATACAGGCATGCACCGACTGGGCTTTCAGCCCGAGGATCTAGCAGCAGCCTACAGCGCCCTAAAAGCCAGCCGCAATGTGCACGACGAAATTGTGGTGACCTCCCACTTTGCCTGTGCCGATGACCTAAATAACTCAGCCACCAGCCAACAGATCGCCACTTTTGATAACAGCCTGCCCAGGGGTAGGGCTCCGGCAATGCCAATGACCAGCCTGGCCAACTCTGCCGCTATTCTGGCCTGGCCAGAAGCACAGCGGGACTGGCAGCGCCCGGGCTATATGCTATACGGCAACTCACCCTTTGCCGAACCTCAGGCCAACGCCGACCAGCTGCAGCCAGTTATGTCCTTTGAATCTGCGGTAATCTCGGTGCGAGAAATTCCCGCAGGCGATTCTGTGGGCTATGGCGCAAACTGGACGGCTCAGCGTCAATCCCAAATAGCTACTGTGGCAGTAGGCTACGGGGACGGTTACCCAAGGCATGCACCCAATGGCACACCAGTATTGGTCAATGGCGTTAAATGCCCGCTGGTGGGTAGGGTCTCCATGGATATGATTACCGTGGATGTGACTGATTTGGTGAATACCAGAGTCAAAATCGGCGATAAGGTAATACTCTGGGGCCCAGCACTGCCTGTAAATGAGGTGGCAGCTGCCTGCAATACAATAGGCTACGAACTGCTAACCCGCATGCCAGATAGAGTACCCCGCATCTATAGACAAGCCGACATTAAAAGCAGCTAAACTTCGATAAAATCCCGCAAACTGCTTCCAAAAATCTCGAACGTCGCCTATCTTGCTAATTTATCTGAATAGCCGTCTCAGATTTAACATCCTCAATCACCACATAGGTATGGGTCTGGCTAATGCCCTCAATGGCCGATAACTGGCCACCCAAAAACCGCTGGTAGTGCTGCATATCCGCAACCCGAATCTTAATCAAATAATCAAAGCCCCCTGCCACCATCTGACACTCCTGCACCTCTTCCAAAGCCAGCATGGCCTCGTTAAAACGCTTGATTGATTCAGTGGTCGTGCTATTTAGCTGCACCTCAATATAGGCACAGAGCGCGGCATTGGCCTTTACCGGATCAAGCAGCGCCACATAACCGGTAATAAAACCCTCGTTTTCCAGCCGGCGCACTCTTTCCAGACAGGGCGTGGGCGTAAGGTTGACGGTACGGGCCAGATCTACATTGGCGATGCGGCCATCCTTTTGTAGCACGGAAAGAATTTTACGGTCAGTTCTGTCTAGGTCTTTTAAGGTTTTCACAGCAGCTCTCCAAAAATAATACCAGCATATTACCCTAATAAATCAGGATTTAAAGAATTAAACACTGCCAATTAAATAATTTTGGAGACAAATATGGGTGCTAATACTCAATAATTCGACATATTATCTAACAACACAAATAGATTAACTATGAACCAAATAGAGCTCCGCCAAAGAATACGCGCCAACACCCATCAGGACGAACATCAGGCGGTTACCCAGCTGTTGCACAGCAACCCAATGTCCAACAAGGCGCGGGAACAGGTGCTAAATGATGCCCGTAGTCTAGTCACCGATTGCCGCCGCGATAAAAACAGCAGCGGCACATTAGATGCTTTTTTGCTGGAGTTTGGCCTATCTAACGCCGAGGGTGTTGCTCTGATGTGTCTGGCCGAGGCCCTATTAAGAGTGCCAGACGCCCTGACCGCGGACCGCCTGATTGCAGAGAAGATACGCGGCGGTAACTGGGGTGCCCACAACGGCAAATCGGACTCTCTATTTGTTAACGCCTCCACCTGGGGCCTGATGCTAACCGGCCAGCTTGTCAGCCTGGATGCCGAGATCACTCAGCATACAGATAGCTGGCTCAAGCGTCTGACCGCCAGCATGGGCGAGCCGTTGATTCGCGCTGCTGTTATTCAGGCCATGAAAATTATGGGCGGTCAATATGTCTTGGGCCGAACCATTGGAGAAGGCATCAAACGCGGAGCCAAACAAAACGATCAGAGCACCAGATTCTCTTTCGATATGCTGGGTGAAGGCGCCCGAACTGACCGAGACGCTCAGCAGTATTTGCGCGCCTACAGCACAGCCATAGATGAAATTGGCAAAACCATCGATCCCAACGAGCAGGTCGAAGAGGCCAATGGTATTTCGGTAAAACTCAGCGCCCTGCACCCGCGCTACTACTATTCCCAGCATCAGATCGTGATGGACGAGCTACTGCCCAGAATCAAGCAACTGTGCCTGCAGGCCAAGCAATACAATATTGGCCTGTCGATTGATGCCGAAGAAGCCTACCGCCTGGATATATCACTGGATATTTTTGAGGCCCTGGCTCGGGATCCAGACCTAGTGGGCTGGCAGGGTTTGGGTTTTGTTCTGCAGGCCTACCAAAAACGCGCCCCCCATGTTGCCAAATGGTTAATTGGTTTGGCTCGCGAGACAGGCCGTCGACTGCTGGTGCGCCTAGTTAAAGGCGCCTATTGGGATGCCGAAATTAAACATGCCCAAGAACTGGGGCTTGAAAGCTACCCGGTGTTTACCCGTAAAGCCAACACCGACCTCTGCTACCAGCAATGTGCAGTGATTTTGCTCGATGCCCAGACTGAGATTTTCCCGCAGTTTGCCACCCACAATGCCTATACCGCCAGCATGATACTGAGCCTAGCGGGCGGCCGAGAATTTGAATTCCAGCGCCTGCATGGCATGGGGCATATTCTCTACGCCCAGTTAAAAACAAGACTGCAAAAGCTGGGCAAAGCGCTGCAGGTACGAGTGTACGCCCCTATCGGCAACCATAGTGACCTGCTGCCTTACCTAGTGCGCCGGCTACTAGAAAATGGCGCCAACAGCTCCTTTGTAAACCGCTTTCTCGACCACCAGACCCCAGTGGAGCAACTGCTGGATGACACCCGCCATGAGGTCACTCAGTCATTCCCCTATCAGCACAGCAAGATTGCTATCCCAGCAGAGATCTTTACGGATGCAGGAGAGCCCAGAGCCAATGCCAAAGGAATAGATCTCGACTCGCCACTGGAAACCAGCATACTTTTAGCAAGCATTGCCAGCACCAGTGCCGAACCCCTGCTGACCCACTCAATTGTTGACGGGCAGGCGGTTGAGGGCGAACTTCAACCCAGCTACAACCCCGCCGACAATAGCCAGCTGATCGGTCACTACAGCAAGGCCGACAATCAGAGTATCCAGCAGGCCCTAGCTTCCGCCACTGCAGCTCAACCCCTATGGGACCAACAGGGTTCCACAGCGCGAGCCGCCATCTTAAATAAAGTGGCCGATCTGCTGGAGCGTGACTGCCGCCAGCTTATGGCTGTGGTTAGCATCGAAGCGGGCCGCACCCTAGATGATGGTATTTCGGAGGTGCGCGAAGCCATCGACTTCTGTAGGTACTATGCATTACAGGCTAAGGAGCGAATTAACGGCCCACTCCATGGCCATG
>JABJEX010000085.1 GCA_018663035.1 Porticoccaceae bacterium | reverse complement strand
CAGAGCGGCGCAAGTCTGTCAGTACGTCGCCATCCATCACCACGATATCTGCCAGTTTACCGGGCTCCAGAGAGCCCAGATCATTATCCATGCCCATGGCAATAGCGCCATCATAGGTGGCGGCCCGCAGAGATTCCCAGGGGCTAAAACCACCCTGATTTAACATCCACATTTCCCAGTGCGCCGCTAACCCCTCACGCTGACCATGGGCGCCAATCAACACGCGCACACCGGCATCGCGTAGGGTTTTAGCGTATTGCGCCACCTTGATATGGTTGTAGTGATCATCCGGCGCCTTGACTCGCCGAATTGAGCGCGGCTCAACAATGTAGCGTGGTACATAGCGCATTAGGCGGCTGTTTTCCCAGACATTGGTGCGGTCGTACCAATATCGCTCGCCTTCCAGACCACCGTAAGCCACCACTAGCGTTGGGTTATAAGCCATATCTGTCTGGCTCCAGAACTGGGTTAAATCATCATAGCCGGTGGCGATATTTAGCGAGTGCTCCAAGGTGGTATGGCCATCAGCCATCATCGACATATTCTGATACAGCTTACCGCCGCCCTCAGGCACCACCATAATGCCCAGAGATTTAGCGGCGGCCAACACCTGTTGGCGCTGCTCGCGACGCGGCTGGTTGTAGCTTTTTACCGAAATACCGCCCATATCCTTCATACGCTGAAGATGAAACAGTGCATCTTCATAGCTATCAATAGTGGCATTCACCGATGGAGAATAAGCACCGTACAAAATCGTGCCAGTAGAAAATATTCTCGGCGCCAAAATCTTACCGGCACGCTGCATCTCAGAAGCGGCAAAAATCTCCGAACTGTCATTGGAGGGATCGTGGATAGTAGTCACCCCAAAAGCCAGACTAGAAAGGCTTTTCCAATTCTGCTGAGGGATAATTTCTTCGTTGGCCTGCGGGCCGTGAGCATGGGCATCAATAAGCCCGGGCAGCAGAGTTTTACCACTCACATCCACCACAGCTGCCGCCTCAGGAATTGTCACCTCGCCCTGCTTACCCACAGCTAAAATACGGTTGCCCTGCACCAGCAGTACACCGTTGTCGATAATATCCTGGCTATTATCTGCATCTTTCATGGTGACCAATGTACCGCCAACCAGCGCTATGACTGACGTAGGCTTATCGGCTTGCAGGGAAAAGCTTAGATCTATGCCCTCAGAGACTGGCTCTGGCAACTGTTGCGGCGCTCCCTCTAAAAAGGCAAAGGCCTGGTTGAGATCGCGACCATAAAGATTAGCAGCATGTGACCAGTTGAGCCGCTTGCTGTCAGCAGACCAGTGCAAATACTCACCGGCGCGGGCTGACAGCTTAGTAGCTGGCAAGCCACCTGTGCTGGTACCCAGCTGTTGCTGCTTGCCGGTGCTGCGCAGCGCAGCCACATAGGCGTTGTTTTGATGGGTATAGGCCACCCAGTTGCCATCAGGCGACAGCTGGTACTCAGTTATATTGGTACCCCTCAGTAGCTTGCGTTGGTCCCTACCCTGCAGATTGACACTCAACAGCTCAAGCTCTGTGCCCATGCTGTCCGGCACATAGCTAGTAAAGTAAAGTCGCTCGTTATCATCGGCAAAATGGGCATTCCAGCCATAGTCGACCACTTTCTCCATACTCTTGCCACTGCGATCGGCCACATAGATACCAGGTTCCATCGACCATTTTGGCGAAAGAATATAGCCGCCAGTAATACGCCTGAACACCAACCTATTGCTGTCAGCCGAAAATCTGGGCTCGATATAGATGCCGGGCTCAGTGGTAATAGTTTTGCCTTTACCGCCAGCGGCACTGACTACCTTTACCGCGCCCAGATCCATATCATTCCAAGTCGTATAGACAATCGACTTGCCATCCCTTGAGAAACTTGGGTAGAACTCGTCATGGTCATTTTGGCGGGTCAGGCGCTTAACCTGGCCGCTTTGCATATCGCGGATATACAGCTTGCCCAGCGCCTGATAAACCGCACGATCACCCGTCGGCGAGAGGCTGGCCCAGCGAATCATCTTAATATCCAGACTATCCGGTGCCACATCCACCGCAAAGCGCGGTGCTTTTTGAACCTGTTTTTCAGCTTTGATATGCATGGGGATGGTAGTGACGTCCAAGCTATCCACAGTCAAACGGTGGAACTGACCTGCCGTCCAAAAGACTATTTCTTGGCCATCCGCACTCCAGTCAAAGTAGGCAAAGTTGCCCTCTGAACCAAAGGTCTCCTGATGATCGCGCTCCATCTCGGTAAATAGACGGCGGTCGATGCCAGATTTAAGATCTTTAAGATAGAGAACGGTTTTGGTGTCTTCTCGTTTCAGATAGGCCATATGCCGGCCATCCGGCGATGGCGTGGGTACAATTGCACCACCGGCGCCGCCGATATAACGCTCTTCTTCGCCGGTCTGAAGATCGTGGCGCATAATATTAAACAGCTCAGTGGTGCTGTTTTTGCCGTACTCCCAGACTCGCCCCGGAGTGACGTCTTTGCTGTAGTAGAGATAGCGCCCATCTGGTGAAAAAACTGGGTCGGTAGAGGACTTCTGACTGTGACGATCGTGCTCGCGCGCCTTAACCTGAACCCCGTCTCCACCGCTGCGGTGGTAGATCCAGATCTCTCCCGCAGGAATTGAGCGCGCCGACATATAGCCCTTGGTTACAGCGATATAGTCACCATCTGGACTCCAGCTTGGCGTATGCACAAAGGTCGTGGTTTCTTTGCTAACCTGATAGGGTTCGGAGCCGTCGGCGTTCATCACCCATAGATTACGGGCACCATCGCGATCACTAATAAAGGCTATCTTGCTGCCATCTGGACTGTACTGGGGCTGCATATTCCAATCAAAGCCCTGCACCAATGGCTGCGCCTGGCCGCCTTCGATAGGCAGCACATAAATATCACCCAGCATGTCGAATAAAATCTGCTTGCCGTCAGGGCTGAGGCTAAGGTTGGACCAGGTGCTTTTATGGGTATCCAAAGAAACCTTGATCAGGTCGCCCCGTGGCTGGCTAACATCCCAATCCTGCTCTGCTGTCGCAGTGGAGTCATCAGTGCTCCCGAAACTCTGAACAGAAACCGTAATAGCCAGTAAAACAAACAGTAAAGATGCTGCTGCTCGCGCAATCTGAGTAGACAGTGTATGCATAGTAAAATCCACAGGTAGCTCGGCTATATGACCCCTGCCTTGTTATTGTTATACGGCTTTCTAGCTGTTGCCGTTATTACAGATTTACACATGTTAAAGCCTTACATAGGCCATACCAGCCCCTCAAAAGGGTAGGCATTTAGGGCCGGTTACCCTGCTCTTAAAAGCTACTGGCCACCGGCCCCGAATGAAAGCGAAACTCCTTGTCTGGCGTCTCGATTAACTCTCGCTCACGCACCCTAAATAAGGCTATGCGAGCCTCAACATCCT
>JABJEX010000014.1 GCA_018663035.1 Porticoccaceae bacterium | reverse complement strand
CCAGCGACTTACACTCGATAGTGCAGCCGCTGGTGAAAGCCTTTGGGTACCAAGCAATAACAATTGCCTGCTTGTCGTGAAACTGCTCTAGACTATAGGTTTTGCCATCAGTGGCCTGCAGAGAAAAAGCCGGCGCTTGATCGCCTACTTCTAGGGCCGATGCGGCTGCAGATAGTGTCAGCAGTAGGCTGATCATCAGGTTGTGAGTCAATGTCTTCATGTTAATTCTCCTCGTTAGGCATCTAAGCCTGTGTGTCCTGTTTTCTGCGCCTGACAATTAAACAGATACAGATAAAGATTGAAAATACCACAGTGGGCCAGCTTCCCCAGCGTGAAAATACGGTTTGGCCCACTCTTGGCTGAAGGCTGCCAGACAATTCGCCGGCAGTAAACTGCTCCAGTTGCTGATAAATGACACCGCGATAATCCACCAGGGCAGTAATACCATTATTGGTGCCACGCAGCATTGGTTTGCTGTTTTCAAGTGCTCGCATGCGCGCCATCTGCATATGCTGTTGGGGTGCTATGGAGCGCCCAAACCAAGCATCGTTGCTAACCGTCAAGATCATACTGGCATCGGCTGCACTCTCAGCTACCAGATCTGGGTAGGCTATTTCGTAGCAGATGGCCGTAGCAATGGGCTGGCCTTTCACTGTCAGTAAAGATTGACCAGTAGAACCCAGTGAAAATGACGACATCGGCAGATCAAAAAAGCTGTTTAATCCGCGCAGCATGCCCTCGAGGGGCACGTATTCGCCAAAGGGCACCAGCCTAGTCTTATCATACTGCCCGAGAGAATCTCCCAGAGCCAGCATAGAATTGTAATAGCGCCGATTGCGAGCATCCTGTGTGGGTATACCAGTTAGCAGGGCTGTTTGGTTCACTCTGGCGATACTGTCCACATCGATTAGGTAGTCCATCACCTGTCGAGGTAGGGCGGGAATGGCACCCTCTGGCCAGATAATAAGATCTGCTCCCCAATAGGCCTCGGTCTGTTGCCGCAACTGATCGAGAATGCCGCCCTGTTCAGCCGCTGCCCAGCGGTCTTCCTGTTCAATATTGGGTTGTACCAGCACCACCGATAGGGGGCGCTCACTTGCCTCTGTCCAGGTTGCCTTTTGTAGACCGTAGCCAGCAGCAACCAGAGCAAAAATAACAACAGTTACCATTGCAAGGTCGCGGTTAAAAGCTTTGTTGACAACTAACTGTACCGCAAGAGCGGATATCAATGCGCTGATAAAGCTAAGCCAGAGTACGCCGCCTAGTGGCGCCCAACCGTTAAGCCAGGTATCTGTATGGCTATAGCCGGCGTAGAGCCAGGGAAAACCGGTAAAGATCCAGCCGCGCATCCATTCGCTCAGCACCCAGATAGCGGGCAGCCCCAATATTTGGGCGACAGAGGTTTGAGGTATAAATGCACTTAGAGTAAAGGGAGCGGCAAACAAAAACGCCATAAACAAACAGAATAAGAAAGTGCCCAGCAGTGCAAACGGTGCGGCAATGTAGCCATGGTCGTGGATGCTGACATAGACCCAGCTGACTCCTGCAAAGAAAACACCTAGGCCAAACACGGCAGCTTTGACAAAGGCCTGTTTGGCAGTTTGTTTTCGCAGAGCCCAGAACAGAGCTGCGGCACTAATAATGGCCATTGGCCAAAATGAGAAAGGCGCCAGTGCCAGAGGAAAGACTGCACCGGATGCAAACAGCAGCAGAAATTTCTGTCCTCTAGCTAGGCTCATCTATGCAGCTGTGTCAGAGGTCGTTCTTGCGAACTTCCAGAAGATTGATCTTGCGTTTGTCGCCATCGACAACCTTAAAGTCAAAATTCTCAATACTGGTGCTTTCGCCAATCTGAGGCAGATGGCCGAAGGCGTGCACCACTAGGCCGCCCACGGTATCAAACTCGTCATCAGAGAAGCCGAGGTCAAAATATTCATTAAAATCATCAATTTCGGTAATGGCTTCTACGCTGTAGAGGTTGTCATCAATCTTACTGATTTGCTCAGCCTCGGTTTCATCGGTTTCGTCTTCAATCTCGCCGACTATCTCTTCGAGCACGTCCTCAATGGTCAGCAATCCAGAGACGCCACCATATTCATCGACCACCATAGCCATGTGATAACGCTGTTCGCGGAATTCTTGAAGTAGGATATTTAGGCGTTTGCTCTCTGGGATAATAGTGGCCGGGCGCAATAGACCCTTGAGGTTGAAACTCTCTTTGCCAGATAGCACCAGAGGCAGAAGTTCTTTAGCCAGAAGTATACCCAGTACATCGTCAGAGGACTCACCAACCACAGGAAAGCGCGAGTGCTGAGACTCGATAACCAGCTCCAATATCTGCTCTAGGCTCCAGTCCTCCTCGATCACCTGCATCTGTGATCTGGGGATCATAATTTCGCGAGCCTGAAGATCGGAAACCTTAAGCGCTCCTTCCATTATCTGTAGTGCACTCGCATCGATAATCGACTCATTCTCTGCGCTGCGCAGCATGTCGGCGACTTCATCACTGCTGGTTGGATTGGCTGAGAAAGCCCTACCTATTTTTTTGAGCAGAGATTCGTCTTGGCCGTTGTTGGTGATTTCGTCGTTCATGTGCTTCTCGTTGGTACTCTTATTGTTCTTGTAAGTTAGTGTCAGCGTAAGGCGCAGGAAAACCCAAGCCCAGTAAAATTTCAGTTTCTAATCTTTCCATCAACTCAGCATCGCTATCATCGATGTGATCATAACCAAGTAGGTGCAGCACACCGTGGACTGTCATGTGCGCCCAGTGAGCCCGGCTAGATTTGTTCTGTTGCACTGCCTCAGCTTCCACCACTGGCGCACAGATTACCAAATCGCCCAGTATAGGCAACGGCTCTGGTGTGACAGCGTCAAAGGGGAATGAGAGCACGTTGGTGGGGCCGCTCTTGCCGCGGTACTGTTGATTTAGTTCAGCACTCTCGTCGATATCTACAATGCGCACGCTGAGTTCGGCAGTCTCTCGCTCGCCACGGAGAGCTGCACTGGCCCAGCGTTGCATACTGTCTTCGTCGGGCGGCTCTTCAGATGAACAGGCCATCTGAATATCGATGGAAATAGTCATTGTTGGCTAGCTCGCGCCCTTTTCATAGTCATCGTAGGCATCCACAATGCTCTGAACTATAGGGTGGCGCACAACATCTCGTGACTCAAAGTGGGTAAAGCTAATTTCCTCAACATGCTGCAATACTTCGCAGGCGTGCACCAAACCTGAACTGACACCGCGTGGTAAATCGATCTGCGACATATCACCAGTGATTACCGCGGTAGAGCCAAAGCCAATTCGAGTGAGAAACATTTTCATTTGTTCGCGAGTGGTATTCTGGCTTTCATCGAGAATAATATAAGCGCCGTTGAGAGTGCGGCCGCGCATGTAGGCAAGAGGGGCAATTTCAATAACATTTCGCTCCTGCAGTTTGGCCACGGTTTCAAACCCTAGCATCTCATGCAATGCGTCATACAGCGGGCGTAAATAGGGGTCTACTTTCTGAGCCAGGTCGCCGGGTAAAAAGCCGAGTCGTTCGCCCGCCTCAACGGCAGGCCTCACCAGCAGAATCCGTTCCACTTCATCGCGCAATAAGGCCTCGACGGCACAGGCAACGGCTAGGTATGTTTTACCTGTACCGGCCGGGCCAATTCCGAAGTTAATATCATGGGTCTGAATGGAGCGTACGTAGCGCTGCTGATTCAGGCCGCGGGGCTTGATATTGCCTTTTTTGGTGCGGATTACCGAAAAGCTTTCAATATTATCGGCAGAGTTGAGATTGTTGGCAGGTTGAGTCATAGGCTTCTCTGTCTCACATTGACGGAGGTGGAGGTGAACTTCTTCAGCAGACAGCTCTGAATAGTGAGCTGTTTCCTGATACAGGTTGTAGATAACCTCAGCGGCAGCCTCAGACGCTGGTTTTTCTCCATAAACAGCAAAATAATTGTCCCGCGAGCGAATCTCAACGTTTAACCGCTGTTCGATAAGGCGCAGGTTTTCATCAAGTTGGCCGCAGAGTGAGGCGAGGCGATGAGCGTTATTAGGCTCAAGAGTGATGCTGTAAGCTGATGGCTGAGTATCCAATCGTTTCAATGGGTGCTTTAGAGCCTTTCCATAATTGATATAACTCTAGCATAGCGCGAACTGTGGAGGGGGGTAAACTTTTTTTATCAAACAGGTAGGCCAGAAGCTGTTCTGTTTGAGCCCGCAGTTTAAGACCCGACCAGTGTTCCGCGCAGGCTGTTGGGCAGTGCTTCAGTGATATCTACGTCGGCAAATTCACCAATCAGACTGTGGTTGTCACAGCGAAAGTTGACCACGCGGTTGTTTTCTGTGCGGCCCTGGAGCTGCCCAGGGTCCTTTTTGGAGATGCCAGTCACCAGCAAATTAGCTCTAGTACCCACCATGCGACGACTAATTGCCGCAGCGTTTTGGCTGATGCGGTCCTGAAGAATTTTCAGGCGCATTTTTTTAGTTTCTTCGCTTGTGCTGTCCACAAGGTCTGCTGCGGGAGTCCCGGGGCGCGCGCTATAGATAAAACTAAAGGAAGTATCAAAGCCTACGTCTTCGATCAGTTTCATGGTCGCCGCAAAATCATCCTCTGTCTCACCGGGGAAGCCGATAATAAAGTCTGATGAAATACTAATATCCGGACGCAGTGCGCGAAGACGACGGATTTTAGATTTGTACTCAATCGCTGTATGGCCACGTTTCATGGCCATTAAAATCCGATCCGAGCCGCTTTGCACCGGCAGGTGCAGATGGCTAACCAGCTCTGGCACGCGGCTGTATACATCAATTAGAGCATCCGAAAATTCTACCGGGTGACTGGTGGTATAGCGGATGCGATCTATGCCTTCAATCTCTGCCACATAGGGCAGCAACTCGGCAAAGTCACAAATCGAACCATCGGGCATATCGCCTCGGTAGGCATTGACGTTTTGACCGAGAAGATTAACTTCACGCACGCCCTGGGCTGCTAGATCAGCAACTTCGGTCAGCACATCGGCCATCGGCCGACTGACCTCTTCGCCTCTAGTATAGGGCACTACACAAAACGTACAGTATTTAGAGCAGCCTTCCATGATTGAAACAAATGCGCTGGCACCGTCGGCCTCTGGCGTTGGCAGACGGTCAAATTTTTCGATTTCAGGGAAGCTAATATCCACCACCACAGTGCCATCAGTTTGCCGAGACTCCATCATTTCTGGCAGGCGATGCAGAGTCTGGGGCCCAAAAATCACGTCGACAAAAGGCGCTCGTTTAGCGATGGCTTCACCCTCTTGGCTGGCAACGCAGCCGCCCACCCCAATCACAAGATTAGGATTGGCCTCTTTGAGGTGCTTCCAGCGCCCCAATTGGTGAAAAACTTTCTCCTGAGCTTTTTCGCGAATCGAGCAGGTATTCAAAAGGATAACATCCGCATCCTGTGCGCTGTCGGTGGGCACCATATTGTGGCTGTCACCTAACAGATCTTGCATGCGCGCAGAATCGTACTCATTCATCTGACAGCCATGAGTTACGATATGCAGCTTTTTAACGGGTTTTGCTGTCATTTATTGGGTTATTCTTTGAACTAAGATAGGGGTCAGCATTATAGCTGTGCGGGGCCAATTGGCAACATTTTAGCAGTGTACTTGCAGTCTGTTGTGGTATTATACCGGCCCCAAAACAACAGCGCATTTTGCAGAAAATTAATGACTAGCGAACCCATATACCGCATTACCTTTTTCAATCAGGGACAGGTCTACGAAATCTACGCTAAGCAGGTTTTTCAGAGTGACCTCTGGGGGTTTTTAGAGGTTGAAGAGTTTGTCTTCGGCGAGCGTTCGCAGATGATCGTTGATCCCGCTGAAGAAAAACTTAAAACTGAATTTTCGGGGATTAAGCGCAGTTTTATCCCTATGCAGTCGATTGTGCGTATCGACGAGGTAGAGAAGGAAGGTACCGGTAAAATCACAGAGGCACCTTCTGGTAGCAATGTTAGCCCGTTCCCATTCCACAGCATGGCAGGCGGCAAGCCAGTTAAAGATTAGTCGCCCACCACAGTATTCCAAAATAACAAGTTTCTCAGACCTGCCTGCCCAGCTTAGTGGCTGGGCGGTGAGTCACTGTGATCGCTCAGGTTGCCGATCGTCGCTAACCTAGCAGCACAAAGTTTTGTCCGCTATCAATTCGATCCGTTTTATCCCATTTAAAAGGCCTCAGAGCCCTTTATGCTACTGAAATAATGTCAGAATAATCTGCGACTGTGGTAAAGTCTGGACATAGATTTATTCGGGCAAGAAACCCTGTACGGGCGCTCGGGTAAGGGTTGAGTAAACAGAGGTTTTCAATGAGAGAGAATACAGTGGAGTTGCTGCCCTACGAATTCGCACGACTCAATCAGGTGCTGCTGCAAAGCGATGCCGGAAATCTCTTACTAGGCCCCAATGCGCCGGACTGGGCTATAGGTGAAGTCAGCCGCGCGGCAGGGGGGAATCTCAAGGTAAGCCATGTGCCTGCGGAAGAATTTGATGCGCTTCTCAGTCAGGTCTACAGTGGGCGCCAGGGCTCATCTGAGTCTGTCATGGAAGATATCAAAGACTTTGTCGACCTAGAATCAGCTGCCGCAGAGCTGGAAGAGGTCGGCGACCTTCTGGATGCCGAAAATGATGCCCCAATTGTGCGGCTGTTAAATGCCATTTTGGCTGAATCTCTAAAAGAAAATGCCTCTGATATCCATATAGAGCCCTACGAAAAACAAGCACTGGTGCGCTTTCGTCTCGATGGTGTACTGAGAACCGTTCTCAGCCCCTCAATTCAAATTGCACCGCTATTAATTTCGCGTATCAAAGTGATGTCCAAGTTGGATATTGCCGAGCGACGTCTGCCTCAGGATGGCCGTATGACTGTGCGTCTAGGTGGACGAAGTATTGATCTGCGTATCTCGACCATGCCTTCCAGTCACGGCGAGCGCGTCGTAATGCGTCTGTTGGACAAAGATGCAGGCAAATTGCAGACCGACGATTTGGGAATGCCACCGGAGTCTCGGCGCGAACTCAATGAGCTGGTTTCAAGGCCACATGGCATTATTTTGGTTACCGGGCCCACGGGCTCGGGTAAAACCACCACGCTCTATGCGGCACTTCAGCAGATGGATCGTCAAGAGCGCAATATTATGACCGTGGAAGATCCGGTGGAGTACGATTTACCTGGGATCAGCCAAACGCAAATCAACCTGCGTGCTGGAATGACCTTTGCTCGCGGATTGCGAGCAATTCTGCGTCAGGACCCCGATGTTATTTTGATCGGTGAGATCCGCGATGGCGAGACAGCCGAAATTGCCACCCAAGCCAGTTTAACTGGTCACCTGGTGCTATCTACGTTGCACACCAATACAGCTGCCGGGGCAATTACTAGACTTCAGGATCTCGGCGTCGACAGCTTTTTGTTAGCCTCAACGGTTCGCGGCATTCTATCTCAGCGCCTTATGCGCAAACTCTGTAAACATTGCCGTCAGGAAGTTGAAGCAGATGAGTATCAGTGCGGCCTATTGAGCCTTCAACAGGGGCAGACAATATTTCAGTCTGCCGGCTGTGCCGACTGTAACAACACCGGATTTGCAGGTCGTCAGGCACTGTTTGAGTTAGTTACTGTGGATGCGCCACTGCAATCTCTGATTCACGAAAACGCAGGTGAAATCGAGCTGGAGAGCTCCATTCGCCAACGTGTCCCCAGCATACGTGAAGCCGGCTTCGCGCTGGTTCGCCAGGGAATCACCACCGTCGAAGAAGTTCTTCGCGTTACCAGCGTTTAAATTTTATGCCAGTCTTTGATTACAGTGCCTATGACGCTGCCGGCAAATTGGTCGACGGTGTTGTTACGGCTGATTCAGAGCGCCACGCTCGTCGTTTATTAAAAGAAAAGCGACTACTGCCATCAAAATTAAGCGAAGTTAGTCAAAACCCTAGCAATACCAATGGTCGCCGACGTCGCGAGGCACGAGTTAATAACTTTGATCTTTCCCTAGTACTGCAGCAGCAGGCCATATTGATTCAATCTGGACTACCGCTGGAAGATGCTCTGCGGATGACCATAGAGCAGGCTGAGACTGACAAACAGCGGCGCATGGTTGAAAGCTGGCGCAGCGAAATTGTGGAGGGTCGCAGTTTCTCCGAAGCTCTGCGCCGTTCGCCCTATAAAATCCCTGAGGCGGTCATTGCTGGCATAGGTGTTGGAGAGGAGAGCGGGCACCTTGACAGGGTGCTCATCCGCTTGGCTGAAGACCTTGAAAACAGCGCTGAAAATCGCAAAACCGTCACCCGGGCATTGATTTACCCCGCAACATTGATCGGCACCTCCATTATGGTCGTGGCCATTATGATGGTTTGGGTTGTCCCCAAGATTACCGCTATTTTTAACAGCTCAAATCGTGAGTTGCCACTTATCACTCGCATTGTGATTGGTCTCAGTGAGTTTACCCAGGCCTATGGTCTGTATCTGTTGGCGGTCATTGTAGCTGGCGCCATGCTATTTGCTCGAATGATGAAAGATCCGCAGCGCAGAGAGCGCTGGCATAGCATGTTGCTACGGGTGCCGGGGCTTGGACGTTGGACTATTATGGCCAATATAGCTGACTGGTCGCGAAGTCTGGGAGTGTTGCTCAACAATGGTGTGCCGGCGCTAGCCGCCTTAAAGATTTCCTCCTCGGTGGTCAATAATCTCCATCTGCGCCGTAAAATGGAGCGGGTTACGGAAAGCATGCGCCGTGGTAGCAGTCTGCAAAAAGCACTCGAGGAAAACCAGGTAGGCAGTGGTTTCTTGATTCATATGGTGGGCAGTGGTGAAGCCTCCAGTGAGCTGGATAAAATGCTACTTCGGGTCGCCGACTATTATTCTTTGCGTTTGGCTAATGCTATCGAGGTGTTCCTTAAGCTGATTAACCCAGTACTGATTATTTTGATGGGAATGATTATTCTCTCGGTGGTGGCTGCGGTCATGCTGCCGATTATGGATATGAACAACATGGTTTAACGTTTGTGGCTTGCTAAGCTTTTAGTACTGCCGAGCGAGCAGCCAAACTAGTTGTACTTTTAGATAACTAATTTAGGTGTAATAAAATGAATACAGCACGTAAGCAGGCAGGTTTTACCCTAATCGAGATGATGGTAGTAGTAGTGGTAATCGCGCTGCTGGGCGCCATGATTGGCCCGACGCTCTTTGGTAAGGTACAGCAGGCTCAGGAGACTAGAGTCGCTCAGGATATTAGGGTGATTGAGAGTGCGCTTAAGTTTTACCGCCTTGACAATTACCGATACCCGACGCAGGCACAGGGACTTGAGGCGTTGGTTAATGCGCCAGGCGACGCGGCGGGCAACTGGAATGGACCCTATTTAGAAGCCATGCCCAATGACCCCTGGGGCGTCCCCTACCAGTACCAAAGTCCAGGCAGCCGTGGCAAAGACGTTGATATTTACACGCTGGGAGTTGACGGTCAGCCCGGTGGCGAAGGCTCGGACAAAGATTGGGGTAATTGGAACATCAAGTGATTTATCAATTTGACTACCTATTAATCGCAGATTGAATATGCACCGGGCAAGGCGTCAAAACGGCTTTACTTTGATTGAAATCGTTGTAGTAGTCATGATCGTGGCAACTATTTCTGCGATGAGTGTTTTGGCAATTAATCAGGCGTTTGGTCGGCGCTACGCCAGCGAGGCAGACAACCTGTTGATCTGGTTGCAGCAGCTGGCTGAGAATTCTTCTCTTCAGGGTGCCGCCTATGGTGTGGTTACTGAACCGGGCGACGTAAAAATCCAGACCCCAACCCAGCTGCGCGCCGTTATTTACTACCGACAGCGCTGGGTCGCGGTCACTGCTCCCGCCCCCTTTGTGCTCAGCGAGGATGCCAGTATTGATTGGCTGATAAACAGTTATGGCGAAGACGAGTTGCTGCCGCAGCAAAATATTGCCAATCCTGGAAGCACAGGGGATGAACAGGAAAAAATCGATGAGGAAGAATTTCTTCTTCCCGAGGTTGCCTTTTTGCCAGACGGCTACCTTGAGCCTCAGGGACAGATTCAGCTCAGTTTTGACGCCTCTGACAGTACATTTATTTTCCGCTGGGAAGATCAGGGCTCGGGCATAACTATGGAGCTCAAGCGTCAATGAAAAATACTCGCAAAGCCCGTGGTTTTACTTTGATAGAAGTTGCCGTAGCTCTGGCTATTTTAAGCTGGGTACTGTCTAGCGCACTTTTTTTGGTGCATCAATACAGTGACGAGCGACTAAAATTACGCGAGCGATTTTTTGCAACCCAGGTATCTTGGAACCGCCTGCTGGAGCGCTACCAATATGCTCAGGGTTGGGTGCCACAGTCAGAGCGCACAGCAAAAACTTCCAAAGGTATTGATAAACAGGCCGGTCAGAACTGGCGCTGGCAGTTAACCTCAGAGGCGGCCATGGGGCAGGATCTATTTCGCTATGAGGTCAAAAGTGGTCGCGCCGATGGCGAGCAGTTCACTGGGACCCTAGCCATCTACCTAGTGGGGGATGGCCAATGAGAGGTGGCTCAGCAAACAGTCAGTCCGGCTTTACCCTCATAGAAACTGTTGTCTCACTTATGCTGCTGGCGGTGATGTCAGTGTTGTCTTATCAAGCGGTAGACGTGGTGCTGGGCACCAACGAACGCAGCCGTCAGGATCTTGCCGACGAGGCTATGTTGCAGCGTGCTTGGCAGATTATTGGTCGCGATATTATGCATCTTAGGCCGCGCCTTTTTACTGATGGCTTTGGCGATCAGGAATCAGCCTATATTACCGATGTGAGTGAATTTGGCGTGCGCTTTAGTCGCGGTGGCGGCCCTATGGTGCGCACTAACCCCAGTGGTGTTCGGCGCGTTGAGTACAGAATTAACGATCAGAGACAGTTGCAGCGCCAATCATGGGCTATCACGGAGTCGCCGCGCCTAAGCGATGGCAGCACTCAGGTTCTGGTCAACAACGTTGAAGAGGTACTGTTTGAACACCTGACCCAAGATTACTTCTACAGCCCAGACTGGCCTCCAATCAATGAAACACACAGCCCGCGAAGCCTGCCAAAAATGATCCGTGTCACCATTGTGCTGGATGGTGATATAGAAACCTCTAGACTGTTCCCCGGAGTGTTTTCCGAATGAGTCTGCGAGCAGATCGCCCAACCCATCAAAAACAGGCCGGCGTCGCCCTGTTGGCAGCGCTGATCTTGATGTTGGCTCTAGTGATTACTCTGGGTAACATTTTTTATCGGCATCAGATTGATGTCTCCCAGGCTACAGGCTCTTTGCATGGCGATCAGGCGATGCTGCTGGCAATGAGTGGCGAAAACTGGGCGCTACAGTTGCTATCTGATGGCCAAGATGATTTTGATGTGGACGATTTTAGCGAGGACTGGGCTCAGGCCATGCCACTTCTGCCGGTCGATGGCGGCACATTAACGGGCTGTATTGCCGATTTACAGTCGAGAGTTAACCTCAATAGCTTTAGTGGTTACAACGAGCAGTCCCTCAGTACGGAGAGTAGTTCTGATGTCATAGGCCATGCAAAGGTTTGGCTGGCGCTACTGAGGGGGCTGGATATGCAGGTTGACCCCTCTCGCACCGCGGCCATTATTGACTGGCTAGACCTGGACTCTGAGATTATTAATAGCTGGGGCGCTGAACAGCCCGACTACGATGGTTACAGCCCCTCTCGGGTAGCCGCCAACGGTCTGATTAGCGATACCACAGAGCTGGCTGCTATCCGCGGCTATGAGGTGGCTGAGGTGCAGCGCTTAATGCCTTGGATGAGCGCATTGCCAACCAAAACCTCAATCAATATCAATACTGCATCCGCCGAGCTGTTGTTGGCCCTTGGCGGAGATCTTGGGCTGGAATTTAGTGATATGGTGATTGCAGGGCGTCCCTTTGTCTCCACGGAGGATTTTTACCGGTTCGTCTCAGAGCGCCTGCAACTCGACTTGGCTGCGGTCAAAGGCCGCTGGCCTCTGACTCTGGTTGGGGTAAACTCCAGTTACTTCGAGCTTTACCTTGAGGTTACATTGGGGGAGGCACGCATCGAAGTAAAAAGTATAATGGATCGCCAAGGTCGCTCTAAGCCGGTGGTTATTTCCCGTCAGGTGACAGTGGTTCCGGCGAGTTTGCCAAAACCCAAGAGCTCGGCGGTAGAGGAGTTGTTTGACGATAGTTCCGAGCAACAGCAACTCGATGATGAAGATCAGTCTATGGAGACTAGCGAAGTGCAACCAGCCTGTATGATGATTGGGGAAATTATCTGATGACCTTATCGGTTGATCATATCCACCACATTGACCGCCGTATCACCAACGAGGGCGAGGCCTTTGCGTCGGCAGCGGGTTCCAATGCACAGTCTATGAATCTTTGGGTGCCCTCAGAGCGAGTGAGTTCTCACTGGATCGAGGTGCCTGCAGCTCCGGAGCGCAAGTGGGCCGAACTTATCCCCTGGATGCTGGAAGATAGAATTTTGCATCCAGTAGCGGATATGCATTTTGTTATGGCCGGGCGAAGCCAAGACAATCAGCTGCATATACTGGCTGTAAGTAAGCAGGATATGCAGGAGTGGCAAAGAATCGCCGATAATGCCGGTGTCGCCGCCCTGTGCATGGTTCCTGATTTTATGGTGCTGCCATGGGAAGAGGGGCGCATTACTGTAGGTTGGCGCGAGGGCCTGTGCCTAGTGCGCAGCGGCGCAACTGAGGGTTTTGCCGCCAGTCCCGATATTGCTTGGACCATGATCGGGCGCCTGTTAAAGCGATCCGAGATTGCGCCCCGCCTGTCGATTTCCATACCGGATCAGTCCCTGATTCCCGAGAGTCTGCGAGAGATGGCTGATATCAATGATGCCGCTGTCGATTGGGTCTTTACTGAGATGCCTGCATCCCTAAATCTGCTGACCGGAAAATTCAAACCCATTGCCAGCAAGGCGTCTCGGTCTGCTTGGCTTCCCGCTGCAGCTCTTGCCAGTCTGGCAATAGTGCTGCTCTTTGCCTACCTCCAAATTTCCAGCAATATGTTGCAGGGGCAGGTGCAGCTACTTGAAAAGCAGGTTGTATCTGGGTACACAAAATTATTTGGCGCTGGCAATATCAAGGCTTCTGATGTCAGGCCTGTGGGCGAGCAGCAGATCGCAATACTGTTTGGCCAGCAACAAGCCCTGCAGACCGGTGCCGTGGCAGGCCTCACCGCTCTGGATCAATTTATGAGCCTCTGTGGTTGTAGCCTAGTGGCTCTAAAGGCTGAGCAGGATAATATTACTCTGAGCATCGATGGGGCTAGTAAGTTAAAAGTCAAAGCGCTGAATATTCCCGGTTATCAAACCTCTATTACTCAACTGCCCAATGCACCAGCAGACTCGATCTTGCTGACCATTGTGCCAAGAGGGGGTGCCGGCCGATGAAACAGCTATTAGACCGGTTGCAAAGCGCTTTTTCTAACCTGCAGGAGCGCGAAAAGCTCTTTGTGCTTGGTGGTGGCCTGCTGATTTTGGCTGGCATTATCTACCTGGCGATCTTGCCTCAGTGGGATAGGCATACTCAGCTAGTCGAGCAGAAAAACGACTTGCAAACAGATATGCAATGGCTACAGGACCAGCGTGCAGTTCTCAGCCGGCTGGTAAATAGCTGCTCTTCTAGCTCTGCCTCGGGCAATGGCCAAGAAGTCTTAACTCGCTTGGTAAGACGCAATCAATTGCGCTTGGATAGCCTGCGCGTAACTGGCAGTGGCTTTAGGGTTGGCCTCAGTGGAAGTGATGCTAATCGAATCGTTCGACTGGCCCATCAAATTGCCTGTGAGGGCTATGCGGTTAGCTATTTAGAGGTCTCAAAACCTACTGAGGATACAGGAACCCTAGTGGCCAACATGGAGGTGCAGAAAGTTGATTAGTAAACTAAATGCCGGTCCTCAGGCTCTGGGTCGCCTGGGGGTAACAGGCCTACTGCTGGCAATCTGCATCTATCTGTTGATTCTAATTGGCACGCAGTTTTTTGCCTCTACAGATAATAGCGCCAGAGACATAGCTCGGGTGCAACCAGCTAAGGCAATTTATTGGAACTGGTTCCGTGGAGATGTGGCTGCTACAGCAGTGGCGGAGGTTGCGAACTCCCCTGAAAAGCACGGCGAGCTAGCCGATGCTGATATCAATGGTATTTTACTGGGTGTCATGATTGCGCAAAAAGATGCCTTTGCAACATTGAAATTTAATGGAAAGCCAGAGGCCGTGTACCGCAAAGGAGATGAACTAGGCGCCGGATATCAGCTGGTAGATATTGAGCCCTATCGCATTGTGGTGAAAAAAAATGGCGCCAATAAACAGGTGCTAATGAAAAAACCGGACAATATTATTGAGACTGAAGAGGTTGAAGCCTCTGTATCCGAAGCTGAGCCTGAACCTCAGGAAGGGTTTGCCTTAGCCAACATGTTTGGTGCCGTTCCGGTGAGTGCAGGTGGCGGTGCAGGATTAAAGCTCAATAACCTGTCCAGCGAGATAAGTGCCATGGCTGACATTCGCGATGGTGATGTGGTCTTGGAGGTCGATGGTATGTCAGTGCAGGACCTTCTGGCTGACCCAGCTCAATGGCTGAGCTACAGTACCAACACCAGCTTACCAGTTACCATCATGCGTGAGGGCCAGCAAGAGACGATCTATGTCAATGCCGCCAGCCTGTCGGCTAAAATGTTACCGAACCTTGGATTAACCAGATAAAATGAAAAGTACAATAACAACGCGAAATAGAACTATGGCAGTTGGTCATCAAAGTAAACTGCGCAGGCTACTTGGCTTGCTAGGCCCTGTAATTGTCACTTTTGCCCTGCTGGCAGAGGCTTCAGCTGAAGAGCAGGTGCGCATCAACTTTCGCGATGCTGATATCCGCAGCGTGATTGAGAGTGTTGCAGAAATTACCGGCAAGTCCTTTGTATTGGACCCTCGGGTTAAGGGTAAGGTAACGATTATCGCACCAGAGCCAATCGATTCGTCACTGCTTTATCAGGCCGTGCTTTCAGCGATTCAGGTTCAGGGGTTTCAGGCGGTAGAGGATGGTGCGGTCACTCGCGTTGTGCCCTTTAATCAGGCCTTTAGCTTTGCTGGTGGTCTTGGAGATAACAAACTCACCACCGAGCTGTTAAAAGTCAAGTATGTACCAGCCGCTACGTTAGTCCCTGTTCTCAAGCCTATGATGAGTAACGGCGCTCGCCTTCAGGCGTTTAATCAGAGTAACTATCTGGTTATTTCTGATATCCGCAGCAATGTTGAACAGATAAAAAGCCTGCTTAACGAAATGGATGACCCGGATCAGACCATTGTGGAAGTGATCAATCTCGAGCACATCTCTGCAGCGGAAGCCGTGCATATTGCTGGTCAGCTTAAACAGTTGCAAAAGCAAGACCTCTCTCTGGTCGAAGATGGTCTGAATAATCGCGTGATCGTCAGCGGCCCAAGTATTGCCCGCGCCGCCTTCAAAACCATGCTTAAAACTCTGGATTTACCCTCAACGAAGAAGGGTAGTGTCGAGGTTATCTATCTCGACTACTCAAGAGCCTCAGAGATGAAGCCCATAGTAGAAGGCATGTTGCAATCAGATATATTTTTGCGTCTCGCTGGAGAGGCTGGTGCCAAGAGCAGCAACAAAACCGCCTATAAAATTGAAATTGATGAGTTAAATAACGCCCTAGTTATTGCTGCACCCTCCGCGGTTATTCGTGAAATCCAAAACGTGGTCAGCAAGCTAGATCTATCAAGGCCACAGGTGTTGATAGAGGCTGTTATTGCAGAATTATCAGAGACTCAGGCCAAAGTTCTAAGTACAGAGCTGGCCTATACCAGCAAGAGCCGAGGTGGTTACCTAACTAATTTTGACCAGCTGCTAGCGTCTCTACTCGGGGTGGGTATTGATGGCACACCAGATGCAGCCACTCTAACCTCTGCGATTGGCGCATTGCCGCAATCAGCACTTGGTGTTGCTGGCGACTTTGACCCCAATACTGGCAAAGGCATGGGCGTATTGATTCAGGCCCTGAAAAAGGATGGCGCTACCAATATTCTCTCTACACCCTCTGTAGTGACCTTGGACAACGAAGAGGCAGTGTTGAGTGTTGGTGAAGAGGTGCCCTTTGTAACAGGAAGTTTTTCTAGTATCAGTAGTAATAGCTCTAGCGGCAACCCCTTTACTACGGTCAACCGCGAAGAAGTTGGTGTGATGCTCAAGGTTAAGCCCCAGATTAGCAAGGGCAACGGTGTGCGTCTCGAGATAGAGCAGGAGTCTTCCAAGGTGAAGAGTGGTGAGCCCGGCCTGCAAACCACCTCGAAAAGCACAATGCAAACCAATGTAATGATCCAAGATGGTGAGCTGCTGATTCTGGGTGGTTTGATTGAGGATCAGACTGACAATACGGCGTCAAAAGTACCTCTGCTGGGGGATATTCCCCTGCTGGGTCAGCTTTTTCGCTCTTCCAATAAAGCGAACAGCAAGTCGGTATTAATGATGTTTATCCGACCAACAATTATTCGCACTGCTGAGGATGCGCGAAAGCTATCAAAAGAAAAATTTGAGCACCTGATTACCAGAGATTTAACCGGTAAAAACGAAGGCGCACTCGCAGAGCAGCTGGAAGATTTTATAAAGGAGCAGGACCAAGAGTAACCTTGCGCTATGAGTATTTATCTCAAGCATTTTGGCCTTACCAAAGAGCCTTTCTCTATAGTTCCAGACCCTGGGTTTCTGTATCCCAGTAACCATCATCGTCAGGCCGTAGCCCATCTCAAATACGGCCTTGATCGCGAGGGTGGCTTTATATTGCTCACCGGCGAAGTGGGTACGGGTAAAACCACATTGACCCGCACCATGCTCAAGAGGCTGCCAGCCCATGTGCGCGTGGCCTATGTGCTCAATAGCAAACTTGAGATCGGTGATGTGCTGGCAAGTATCTGCCATGAGCTAGGCATAGATTTGCCCGATTCCCCGGGATTATCATTTTCAAAAATCTGTATTGACTCTCTCAATCAGGATCTTCTGCAGGCTCATGCTGAGGGCAAGAAGACACTTATCGTGATTGAAGAGGCCCAGAACCTTACCGCCGAGGTGTTAGAGGCTCTGCGGTTACTGAGTAACCTTGAAACCCAAACTCACAAGTTACTGCATATACTGCTGGTTGGTCAGCCGGAATTACTGGAGACTCTAGCTCAAAAGGGGCTGCGCCAGCTAAACCAGCGGGTAATATCTAGATTTCATCTTCTGCCCCTGGAAAAAGACGAACTATCTAATTATGTCAATCACCGGCTCCATCGCGCTGGCGCTAAAAGCCCGTTGTTTGATCGCAACTGCATGGCGGTGCTGTTCCGACTGACCGGGGGTGTCCCTAGGCTGATTAACCTAGTATGTCAGCACTCTTTGCTGGCGGCCTATGCCGCAGGCACCCAACGGGTGACGCCTAAACTTATCAAGCAGGCTGCCAAAGAAATCTTAGGCAGCCAAAACACAGAGCAAAAAATCAGTAGATGGTGGCTTCTGGCGATACCTATTCTTGGGGCTGCTATTTGGTTGGGTTACAACATCCAGTGGTCGATGCTTCAAGTTACTAAGCAGTCAGTAAATACTCAGCTATCAGAGTTAGCCTCAGAGGCTCAGGGTGGTGGGGAACAGTTTGAGGCAGGTATGCCGCTTGCTTTAGGGGAAAAGTCTGGGCTGGGTCGGGGCTCTCAGGTTGCCGAGGGTTCTTTATCCGCTGAGGGCTTTTTATCCGCTGAGGGCTCTTTACCTGCTGAGGGCTCTTTACCTGCTGAGGGCTCTTTACCTGCTGAGGGCTCTCAGTTCAGCGTTAATCCATTTGCCGGGTTGTTTGCGCTTTGGTCTGTCGCTGAAAGTCAGATTTTTTCGGAGCAGGAATTTGTCAGTCGAGCCGCTTTTTATGGGTTGCGAGCAGAGGTTATAGATGGGGCCGAGATTGCAGATTTAGAGAAAATTAATCGCCCGGGAATTCTTTGGTTGCAAGAGCCAACTGGCTATCTTAAAAGTTACCTGTTAACTCGGGCCGACGGCCAGATATTGATTCTGGCTCAGGGTGGTAAGGAATTGCAGCTTAACCATCAGGAATTTGCTCAATACTGGTCTGGCCGATTCATCTATTTGTGGCAACCTCCCGAGTCGGTTCAAACCCTTAAATTGGGCGACAGAGACCCGCAGGCAATAGCCTGGTTGCAGGATAAACTTCTTGCCATTGACCCGACCACAGAGCCTCTTATCACTGGTGGTCGTTATACTCAGGCGACCGTGGAGCAGGTGTTAAACTTCCAGCGCCAACAAAATATTAAAGCCGACGGAGTAGTGGGGCGTGAGACCCTGATGAGAATTAATCAGCTCACCAATACTGAGTTGCCACTGCTGTTACAGGAGCAGAATTAATGTCTTATATTCTCGATGCCCTTAAAAAAGCTGAGCGAGATAGGTTGCGTGAGGACCCTCAGGAGCTAGATGACTTTGCCAGCGCTAACTGGGACCCCTACCAACAAACATCCAGTTCAATCAGCGTTAAATATCTGCTGTTGCTGGCGGTTACTCTGGTGATTTTAGTGGCGCTCGTTATCTACTCTGGAAATTTTAAGATTCAGTCGCCAATCACTGCGGTCGATGAGCCCACTAGCTCAGTTATCTCACAGCTTGATCAGATATCTAACCCTATAGTTCAGCCTAAAATGGCGTCTGAGCCTGAACCCATAGTCCCCAAGCCGGCCCCGTCTGTGCCACTGCCAGATCTAGCTATTTCAGGTCATATGTATATTTCTGAGGGCTCTTCATCCAATCGCCTGTTTGCTGGCAATAGGAGTTTTCGCCTGGGTGATAGCCTTGACGATAACTGGGTCATTGAATCTATAGGGCTAGAGGGACTTGAGATAAGGTCTGGAGAGCGACTGGAAACCCTGCCTTACCGTTAATCAGAAAACACTGCGAGAGCCGCTGCATTTTTGCCGCGATCAAACCGCTTGGCTCGGCGATAAGGGAAGACGTCCACCACATAGCCATTGCGGATCTGCTTCTGCAGGTCAGTCCAAAAGCCCACCTCGTAGAGTTCACCGTGCATTTCTTCAAACATTTTTCGGGCTTTTGTGTTGCCAGAGAAAAACAGCCGAAACTCCTCAGGAAAAATATCGTCGGGCCCAACTGTGTACCAGGTACCTGATTGCATTTCTTCCTGTTCATTGCGCGGTTGAGGAATTTCCCGAAAGTTGCAATCAGTCAACGACGCGATTTCGTCATAATCATAAAACACGACGCGGCCATGTCGGGTTACACCAAAGTTCTTGAGCGGCATGTCACCTGGAAAAATATTCGCTGCCGCCAACTGTTTAATACAGTTGCCATACTCTTCCATGGCACTGCGAATCTGCTCGTCATCGGCGCTCTCAAGAAAGATATTGAGCGGTGTCATGTAGCGCTCTGTGTAAAGGTGCTTGATAACTAACTTGTCTCCCCGCATTTCAATGGAGGATTTGGCCACTTTTTGCAGTTCCTCAATTAGCGCATCAGAGAAACGATTTAAAGGAAAGACCAGATTATCAAATTCCTGGGTGTCAGCCATTCGTCCGATACGGTCATGGCGTGAAACTAGGCGATACTTTTCCCGTACTATCTGATGGGTAACCTCTTTTGGCGGAGCGAACTTATCTTTAATTATTTTAAACACAATATTGTAGGAGGGCAGTGTAAATACGGTCATCACCATCCCTTTGATACCTGGCGCAACGATGAACTTATCATCGCTATTCTCTAAGTGGCCCACTAGTTGTCGGTAAAACTCGGTTTTTGCATGCTTGGGGAAGCCCAGAGAATTATAGATCTCATAGTCGAGTTTGCGAGGCATCAGCGTCTTCAAAAAATGTGCGTACTGGTAGGGCAGCGGTGCATCCACCATGAAATGGTTGCGGGTAAAGCTAAACACCACACTTAGATCGTCATCATTGAACAGTGCCGTATCAACATACAGGCTACCTTCTTCTGTATTGAGAAAAACCAGGGCCATAGGGAAGATATTATCGCCATCCACTACACGACCAACCATGTAGGCGGCTTTGCTGCGATAAAAAGTGGATTCTAAAATATCAAATTTAATATCGTCCGCTGGGCTCTGTAGCTGAGGGACGACCTCCTGTTGAAAGACCCGCATAATACAGTCGAGATCCAGCTCGATATCCTCGCCTGGTAGGCTAAATTCCGACTCTTTTAAAATGCGCTTAAAGGTCTCGCGAAACCCTTCGCCCTCATAGCGCACAAAGATACTGTATTCAGCCTCTGGTGCCTCGAGTAGTTGAGAGGAAAGAACATAGATAATGTCGTCGCTGATTTTGTCATGGTCATGAATATCGGCGAATACTGAATTGAAGAAGGTTTCGGCAATCTCAAAATTTGGAAAGTTAAATACCAGCTGAGTATAGGCCTGTTTGGCTTCACTCCAGAGCTCGAGGTTGGCAATGTCTCTGTTGGTAACCATCTCTAAATACTGAACTGTCTGAGCAACCTTTGTTTTATAGAGCTCTAGGCGATCCACATTAGCCTGCTGCACACCGTGCCAGTCGGCTTTTTCAAAGCGTGCTTTGGCGCTTAGGGTACTATTTAGATAGTCGGCAAAATAACTGCGAAAACCATTGAGAATGGTCTTGGCCATGCGCCGCGCTGTAGAGTTATGGGTGAGGAGTTGTCCTGCCATATCAGCCTCTTGGGCCCTAGCTTAAAAGCTGCTTAAGCTGATCTAACTGTTCGCGATTATGCGTTTTACTGGCCAGTGTCTGAGATGTTTCTGGCAGTGCCTGGGGAGGCTCTATGGAGAATTCTTCGCCTCTAATCACCTGATCACAGTACTGTTGGTAGATTTCTGTAAATGCTGGCAGAGCTTTGGATTCGACCTCATTAGCTAGCAGGTGCCAGCCACAGTCGCGACCTGCTAAATAGACCACTGCATGAGACCATTGCTGCTCAGCTTTGGGGCTGCGTTTATTGCAGGCCTCCTGATAGGCTTTGCGGGCATTGGGAAGTCCGGCGGGCATGCTGACAGAGCGGCAGGCGCCAAGCATTTTGTGCAGTGTCGGCAAGTACTCACTATCGCCGATTATCTTTTCTGCCGCCGACAAAATAGTCTGTGGAGCGAAGTCACTGAGCTTGGCAAGCCATAGTTTTTTCGCTAGGCCAACGGATTCATTTTTATCGCCAAAGGCGCTGTAGTATTGATTGTGGTAGTTGGCGCGAAACAGCCCAAAAATCTGATTGATAGCATCAATCAGTTCTGGGTTAGGCGGCTCGGGCTTAGCTTGCCCAGCTGCGGTCGGTGAGGTCTTCGACGAAGCTGCGATCTCTGATGCGACCTTCTGAATAAGATCCGTGCTGTTTGCCATGGGTTCCACTCGTTGACTGAGGTTGATTATGTCGCGCCCACTGGCGCTTTACGAACTGCAAAAACTTGGTACTCCAGGAGGCATGGGGGGTGCCATTCTCCTGCCAGTAAAGAACGAACTCAGGAATGATCTGTTGAGCAAACTGGCGGTCAATATTCGCCATCTGCAGCACATCATAGACAGTCTCTCTGGGTTGCCACTGCGCAGGTATGGTGCGCGGCATGGTGTCTTGATCCATCATGCCAGTATAGAACTGCCATTGACGGCGCACATGCTGAATAAATTTTGAGTCCCAGGTACTAGAGACATCACCGCGATCCCGCCAGTAGAGAATAAACTCAGGAATCGCGTCTTCGATAAAGTTGCTGTTGATGCCACCCTGTTTTACCAGAATGTCCATGGCATCTACAGAAGGCCGCCACTCATCGGTAACAGAGACCTCGAGGCGTCGGCGGTGATTAGTACTTTCTGCCTGCTGCCACTGCCGCCAGACCTCTTTAATATATTTTGATTCCCAGCTGTGGCGGGGCACATTGCGCTCACGCCAATAGGCTACAAACTGTGGTATCTGCTGCTGGGCAAATTGTCTAGTGACTCCAAGTTGGGCTAGTTGCCGCAGTGCATCATCGCTGGGTTGCCAACTGCCGCCAATGGTTTTTGCTGAGGTGGGATTAACCGCTGTCTGATAGGCTGGTTTTTGAGTCACCTGCGAACTGCCAGAGCTCTCATTAAAGGCGAAGCGGAAATCCTGTTGCGCAGAAAAGCCACCGCCCCCAATCAGCAACAGGCCTTTTTCATGCAGACTTGCTGACAGGCGGCGAATATCCTCTTCGCGCCAAAACGGCGCCAAACTGAGGATCCTTTGCCCAGAGACAGTTACCCAATTAAAACCGCTGCTCTCCACCGCGTTGCCATGGGCCTGGCACTCTTGCAATAGCTGCAGCAAAACGGTCTCCTCCAGCCCCAGGGTGGCGGCTAGCGTGGGTGATATAACGATTGGTTTTTCTGGTATTAGAGACATCGGATTACTGTAGCAGAAAGGTTAGCTTGGAACGAGATAAACCTTAGGTTGCCCAGCCTCCACTCACTGGAAAGACCTGACCCACAAAACAATCCGCTGCATCGGAGCAGAGATAGGCTGCAAACTGCGCATCTTCTTGCATAGACACTAGGCGCCCAAGAGGTACCTCGCGTCTTAGGCGCTCCTGAAAGGCTGGGTTCGCCTTGGTTTGCTCGGGGAAGTATGTAGGGTTATCAACAAAGTTCTGCGCTATGGCGTTTATTTGAATGCCCTGGGGTGCTAATTCAACACCTGCAGCCTTTACATAGGCCAATTGCGCGCCCCGTGCTGCACTGTAGGTAGAGGCTCTCTTCATGCCTCGCAGTGCCGAGGCACTACCCATCACTAGAATTTTGCCTGAGCCGCGCTCAATCATCTGTGGCAGCACTGCGGCCACTAATTGCGGCATAGGATCGACAATTGCGGCGAAGGTTGAACGCCACTCGTCTACACCAACCAATTCAACCTTGGTAAATGGAGCAGGTATGGCCAGATTAATTACCAGCACATCAATATGCCCCGCAGCCGCGATGATTTTGGAGGGTAGGCTGGGATCAACTAGCGGCTGAGTATCGCTAATGACTGTTGCACCATTTTCGGCCAAGACTTTAGATAGCTCGGGACCCATAAAACTGTCTGCTTGGGTAATAAAGATACGCTTTCCGGTGAGGTCACTGCTATTCATGGGTTGCTCTTGAGTCGTCGTTTACAGATAGTTAAATCACACTCTGTTTGGCTAGGTCAGTCAATGCATCGCCAGTGATCCGGTTGACAGTCCAGTCCTCCATGGGCTCGGCACCCAATGACTGATAGAAGTTTTTGGCTGGTTCGTTCCAGTCTAGTACCCACCATTCCAGTCTGCCACAGTCTCGCTCTATTGCCAGCTTAGCCAGATAGGCTAGCAGTTGTTTGCCAAACCCTTTGCCACGCATTGCTGGCTGTATATAAAGGTCTTCTAGGTAGAGGCCGGGCCGCGCCAAAAATGTCGAATAATTATGAAAAAACAGAGCAAAGCCAACCGCTTGAGTTTCATGCTCTGCTATAACCACCTCAGCGTATGGGCGATCACCAAAAAGGGACTCCTCCAAGCCTGCGACATCGGCAATCACTTCATGGAGCAGTTTTTCGTAGTCTGCTAACTCTCTTATAAATGACAGAATCAGCGGGCAATCATTGACGCTGGCTTTGCGGATAGATAGTTGCATAGCTGAGTACACTATTATTGATGATTGAACCGGCTTCTATCTTAGCGGCACGGGCTTCTTTTTATTACTGTACATAATACCAGTAATAAGCTTAAATAAGTTCATAGATTTAGGAGAGACTGTTTGGCCACCAAATCAAAATCAGCCTATGTATGCAACGACTGCGGCGCCGACTATCGCAAATGGCAGGGCCAGTGCGGTGAGTGTCAAGCGTGGAATACTCTATCGGAGGTACGTTTAGGGCCAACCTCAGGTACAGGCAAAGTGTTGCGCTCGGGGTTTGCAGGTGCAGTGGACGGGGCGGTCAAAACGCTGGCGGAAATTGCGCTGGATGAAATTCCCAGAATTAATACAGGTACTGGTGAGCTGGATCTGGTGCTTGGTGGCGGTCTGGTGCCAGGCTCTGCAATTTTGGTAGGCGGTGAGCCAGGTGCAGGAAAGAGTACCCTGTTATTGCAGACGCTTTGTAAATTAGCAGGGACCCAGTCAGCACTTTACGTGACGGGCGAGGAATCCCCTCAGCAGGTAGCCATGCGCGCTCGCCGTCTCGATCTGCCCACTGAAAAGCTCGAAATTATGGCAGAGACATCGGTCGAGACAGTCTGTGCCATCGCAGAGCAGAAGCGGCCTAAGATACTGGTAGTCGACTCAATTCAGGTAATGCACATGGAGGAGATTGCCTCGGCTCCTGGCAGTGTCTCTCAGGTGCGTGAGAGCGCCTCAATGCTGGTGCGTTTCGCTAAGCAGACTGGCACAGTGCTGATTTTGGTTGGTCATGTTACCAAAGATGGCTCACTGGCTGGCCCCAAGGTATTGGAACATATGATTGACTGTTCATTGATGTTGGAGGGTTCCAGCGACAGTCACTTCCGCACCCTGCGCAGCCATAAAAATCGCTTCGGGGCGGTTAATGAGTTGGGTGTCTTTGCTATGACTGATAAGGGTCTAAAAGAAGTAGCTAATCCCTCAGCAATTTTTTTGCAGCGTGGTGAAGAGGTCTCCTCAGGTAGCGTCGTAATGGTGGTTTGGGAGGGTACACGCCCTCTGCTCGTTGAGTTGCAGGCCCTGGTTGATGACAGCCATCTGGGCAATCCGCGTCGAGTTACTTTGGGTCTGGACCATAACCGTCTCTCTATGCTGCTGGCGGTGTTGCACCGTCACGGTGGAATTTCCGTAGGTGATCAGGATGTGTTCGTCAATGTAGTGGGCGGGGTCAAGGTAATGGAAACAAGTGCCGACTTGGCGCTTATTTTGTCGGTGGTCTCAAGTTTTAGAGACAGGACATTACCTCAGGATCTAGTGGTTTTCGGAGAGGTTGGTTTGGCCGGTGAAATTCGTCCAGTCGCCAATGGACAGGAGCGCCTTAGAGAAGCAGCAAAACATGGTTTTACCCGAGCCATTGTGCCGGCTGGTAACGCACCTAAGCAGGCGATCAAAGGTATGACTGTGATACCAGTTCGTCGAGTGACCGAAGCATTGGATGCTCTAACTCAGTGAGCAAAAATCGACAAAATGCAGTTTCAGCCTGATAAATAACCGTTTATTAATGATCCAGATTGACATCAAAACCGTGCGGGAGTAGATTGCCCCATCTTGCTTCGGCAATAGGTTCTTAGATTTATTCAAAAAGGTATATGAGTAGATTTGAGTGAAACGGGAAATCGGTGCGCTCCGCTAAAGACTGTCTCTAGCTGCAATTCCGGTACTGCCCCCGCAACGGTAAATTAAGAATGTTTGACTGTATGACCACTGTGCATCTTTGGCATGGGAAGGTAGTCAAATAGAGTTTTGGCAACATTGCTCACTTATAAGTCCGGAGACCGGCCTATCGCTATGCAGACAAACCGCGGGGTGCGGTCTTGCGCTGATTGACAGTCTCTGTCCCTCTGCCTGTACGCCCCTGTTAATTTATATTGTTCGCTCGGGTGTGAGCGTTAGAGGAAACCATGAACCAATCATCGACTTTTGCTGCAGCAATAGCGCTGGCAGCAACAACCCTTATTAGTCCGGCAGTTACCGCTGATGAAACTGAAATCCAAGAAGTACTGGTCAGTGCTTCATTAATCCCAATTGCCGCGAGTAAATCAGCCAACGCTATTACTGTGATTGACAGTGAGCAACTTAAAAACCGGGCAGCCTTGAGTGTTAGCGATCTACTACGCGATGTGCCTGGTCTGGCGGTAAGCCGTTCTGGTGTGCAGGGCTCTCAGACCCAAATCCGTGCTCGCGGTGCAGAGGCCAACCATCTTTTAGTATTGATTGACGGTGTTGAAGCCAATGACCCGTCGCAGAGTGATGAGCTCAACTGGGGTACATTGTCTGCCGATGATATAGAACGTATCGAAGTGATCCGCGGGCCGCAGAGTTCTATGCGCGGCAGTGATGCCATGGCGGGTGTGGTCAACATAGTGACCCGCAGTGCGGAGCATCCATTTAGTGGCAACTTATTCACAGAGTTTGGAAGCTTTTCTACTAAGCGCAGCGGACTGAACGTAGGAACAGTGCAAGGTGATTTCAATATCCGCCTAGGGCTGAGCGAAATAGAAACTGATGGGGATAATATTTCCCGCGTTGGTGATGAGAAAGACGGCTACGAAAACAGCACTGTGAATCTGAAGGCAGGTTACACATTTAGTGAAGAGTTAGTGTTATTGTTTGCTGCGCGTCAGTCCGATGGTATGAACCAATTTGACGCTGACACAGACTTTGACGGCTTTGTTGAAGATCAGGATCGGGTGTCAGAATTCCGCAATAACAGTATGCGTCTGCAGGCTGATTATGCCTCGCTCGATGGGCGCTGGCAGCACAAGCTAATGGTAGCTCAGTCAACTAATGACAACGAAGCCTTTGCCGATGGCGTGCGTGGCAATGTCACTGCCTCAACTAAGGAACAGTATCAGTATATAGGCACATTGTTTTGGGATGGATCGGCGCAGCGTGTCTCTGTCCTAGTTGAGCGCGAAGAAGAAGACTACCAGCAGCGCGGGCCTCTAAACTGGGGTATGGATCCCAATCAGGATCGCGAGCGCGACACCGATACAGTGGCGGTTGAGTATCGCAGAGATATCTCTGATAGCCTGACAGTAGCAGCTAGTGGTCGCTACGATGATAACTCTGAATTTGAAAGTGCCAACACCTACAGAGTAGAAGCGGTTTATCAGTTAAACGATACGGCTCGTCTGCGCAGTGCCTACGGGACTGCGGTTAAAAATCCTACCTTCTCGGAGCGCTTTGGTTTTTACACAAACTTTATTGGCAATGCTAATCTTGAGCCAGAGGAATCAACTAGTTGGGAACTGGGTATAGACCAGCAGTTTGGTGCCCTAAGTCTCTCAGCAACCCTTTTTGACTCTGAGCTGGACAGCGAGATAGATGGCTTTGTCTATGATCCAGCGAATTTTGCCTATACCTCTGGCAACAAAGAGGGCATCAGCCAGCGACAGGGTCTTGAATTAACGGCCAGTGGCTCGCTAACTGATACTATTGCACTGAGCGCTGCCTATACCTACACCGACTCTGTTGAGTCAGATGGTGCTGGTGGCTATAAGGACGAAATACGCCGCGCCCGACACACTGCCAGTCTGAACATGTCATGGCAGGTTATGGATGGCCTACATATCAATACCAATGCTCAGTACAGCGGCAGCCAGACGGATGTATTTTTCCCACCTTGGCCAGCGCCTTCTCAGACAGTAACGCTAGCTGACTACACTTTATTGAATGTAAGTGCTAACTACAGCGCAACAGACAAGCTAGACGTCTACCTGCGTCTGGATAACCTGCTAGATGATGATTATGAAGAAGTCTTTGGTTATCAGACCCTAGGGTTTGGTGCCAGCCTAGGTCTGCGTTTAAGTCTGTAGTTTTGCTCCTGAGGCTATACATGCTATGACGACTAAGACTCAGCGGCCAGCTGAGGTTGAACAGGCAAAGCGAGTACTGCTTTCTTGGAGCAGCGGCAAGGACTCAGCCTGGACTCTCTATCAGTTGCAACAGGACCCGACTTTAGAAGTGGTGGGCTTGCTCACCACTTTCAACAGTCAGTTTAATCGTTCGGCTATCCATGGCGTGCGTCAGCAGTTATTGCGGCTACAGGCGCAGGCTGCCCAGCTCCCGTTGATCGAGATTCCACTGCCTTGGCCCTGCACCAATGAGCAGTACGAAGCCATTATGGCCGAGGCGTTGAGTGCTGCGCGTGCACAGCTGATAATGGACACAGTGGCCTTTGGCGATCTCTTTCTGGAAGATATTCGCAGTTACAGAGAGCAGCAGATGGCAGGTACTGGCTTGGCACTGTGCTTCCCCCTGTGGAAGATCCCCACTGACGTATTAGCGCAGCAAATGATCGATGGTGGTTTAAAAGCGGCCATTACCTGCCTTGATCCCCGTGTGATGCCTGAACATTTAGCTGGCATGCAGTTTGGTCCTGAGCTCCTAGATCAGCTACCAGACTCTGTTGATCCCTGTGGTGAAAACGGTGAATTCCATACCTTCGCCTGGGACGGCCCAATGTTCCAAAACCCCATAGCCGTAGTCTCTGGAGAGGTGGTCAAGCGGGATGGGTTTGTCTATGCTGACTTGGTACCCAAGGAGTCGACATGAAAATAGTTTCATTACTGCCCAGTGCCACTGAGCTGGTCTGTGGTTTGGGGTTGCAAGACCAGTTAGTGGGCCTGTCCCATGAATGCGACTATCCACCCTCCGTGGCTGGTCTGCCGATAGTTACCAGCTCACGGATCCCCGAGGGCCTGCCCAGTGGCGAGATTGATAAACTGGTTACCGATCAGTTAAAAAATGATGAGGCCCTCTATGATCTGATTATGGAGCCTCTAGTGGCGTTAGAGCCGGACCTTATAGTGACTCAGGCCCTTTGCGATGTGTGCGCAGTGTCTGGCAATGATGTAGCCAGAGCCATTGGTAGTTTGCCCGGTAATCCCAAGGTAGTGAATTTAGAGCCGATCTGTCTGGAGGATGTTCTCGACACTGTAGATCTTTTAGCCCAGGCTGCAGACTGTGTTGAGCAGGGTAAGGCGTATCGAGCAGAGCTACAGAATAGGATTAATCTGGTATCGGCACGATCAAAAGCAATTACCAACAGACCCAGAGTGGCTCTTTTGGACTGGTTAGAACCGCTTTTTGACGGCGGCCACTGGAGCCCAGAAATCATTGACCTAGCAGGCGGCACGCCCTGTTTTGGTGCAAAACAAGAGCCCTCGCAACGCCGTAGCTGGGATCAGCTTATTGAAGCAAAGCCAGACTATATCTTTATTGCTCTGTGCGGTTTTAATGTCGAGCGCTCGATGCAGGATGTCGAACAGTTTTTGGCTAGCGAAAACTTTATTAGGTTACAGAAACTGTGTTCCACCAAGGTGTTTTTGGTAGATGGCAACGCCTACTTTAGCCGCCCCGGACCGCGACTGGTTGACGCATTAGAAATTATGGCCAACGGCCTGCATCCCGATATTCACCCACTGCCCGAGGGATTTCCGGCGGCCATTAAAATTATTGTATAAGGTTGTAAAACATGTCAGACGATAAGGCGAGTCGAGAAGATAGCCACAAAACAAAGATGAAGAAACTTAAAGAGAATGTAGATTCTTCAATTGCCGCGGCGGATACTGAACGAGGCGTATTTATTTTGCTAACCGGTAACGGCAAAGGCAAATCCAGCTCCGCATTTGGCATGGTAATGCGCGCTCTGGGCTACGGCTATAGGGTGGGTGTGGTGCAGTTTATTAAAGGTGCCCAGTTATCCGGTGAAGAGCTCTATGTTCGCGATCATTGCCCAGAGGTCAGCTTTCATCAAATGGGCACCGGCTTCACCTGGGATACTCAGGATCGTTCCGCAGATATTGCCGCGGCAGAAAAAAGCTGGGTTGTGGCGGAGAAAATGCTTAAAGACGACAGCTACCATCTGGTTGTCTTGGATGAACTTACCTATATGCTGAGCTTTAAATATCTGGACCATGAGATGATTCTCAGCGCGCTGAAAAATCGCCCGGAGAATCAATCTGTTGTGGTTACAGGTCGTGGCGGCGGTTCTGCACTGGCAGATATGGCAGACACAGTTTCCGAAATTAAAGAAGTTAAGCACGCCTACAATTCAGGCGTAATGGCCCGCAAGGGCGTGGACTATTAATTGCGCAAGCTCTCTGCGCTAAGTCTCGTCTGGGTGCTGGTAATTCTATTACCGGTAGCCGGGCTGGTTTCCATGACTGTGGGAACGGTGAATATTTCTCTGTTGGATGCATTTAATGCGGCATTGGGACAATCAAACAGTCTTCAGATTGAGAGCATTCTTTTTGATATTCGTCTGCCACGCATCCTGTTGGCTGTCTTTGTAGGCGCAGTTCTAGCCAGCACCGGTGCAGTGATGCAAGGGCTTTTTCGCAACCCTCTGGCTGACCCCTCACTGATCGGTGTATCCAGTGGTGCCTCAGTGGGCGCCAGTCTAATGATTGTCACAGCCGGTGGTTTTATTCAGGGTGGTGCTCTGGTAGGACTCTCCCTAGTCGCTGTGGGAGCCTTTATTGGGGGCTTTGCTGCTACGCTGCTAGTCTATCGGCTGGCGACCTCAGGCATAGGAACCTCAGTGACCACCATGTTGTTGGCTGGCATAGCCATTGGTGCTCTAGCCGGTGCACTGAACAGCCTACTGACTTACTTTTCTGATAACGATATGCTGCGTCAGATCAGCCTCTGGCAAATGGGTAACCTGAGTGGTGCCAGCTGGTTAAAGGTGGGCATTATGGGTGCGGTGGCCATCCTTCTAATGCTTTTGTTCCCTCGAGATAGCAGGGCGCTCAATGCATTGTTGTTGGGTGAATCGGAGGCGCGGCACCTAGGTATTGATGTACAGCAGGTTAAACGCCGTCTGATTGTGCTTACTGCACTGGGCGTAGGTGTATCTGTTGCGCTGGCGGGGCTGGTGGGCTTTGTGGGTCTTATAATGCCCCATATAGTGCGCCTAGCTATAGGTCCAGATCACCGCTGGCTGGTACCGGCGTCTGCCCTAGCGGGAGCAACACTGCTTGTGATTGCAGATAGTCTGGCGCGCATTGTCGTGATTCCTGCTGAGCTACCTACTGGTATTCTGACTGCTCTGTTGGGTGCTCCATTCTTTGTGGCATTGCTGCTTCAGCAACGCAAGGAGGTGTAGCTCATGACTTTACGGGCGGACAATGTGTCACTGCACCTCTCGGGATTTGATTTACTGCGCAATATCAACCTTGAGATCGAAGCAGGTAAGGTGACTGCCATAGTTGGCCCAAACGGCGCTGGAAAGTCTAGCCTACTGAGGGTTCTAACTGGCGAACTGCCCGCTTCTCAGGGTGATGTCTATCTTAACGGCCGGCCCCTTGAAAGCTGGCCTATGTTAGATAGGGCGAAGCTGCTAGCTGTGCTACCACAGCACAGTTTGCTTAATTTCCCCTTCACCGCCGACGAGGTGGTTGGTCTAGGGCGGATCCCCCATCGAACAGGGCTTTTAAAGGACAATCAGATTATTGCTGAAGCGCTGCAATTAGTTGATGCCAACTATCTACAAACGCGCTTTTACACCCAGATGTCTGGTGGCGAGAAACAACGGGTTCAATTAGCGCGAGTATTGGCACAAATCTGGCAGCCCAGCCATCTCGGCGATCAGTTTTTAGTGCTGGACGAGCCTACTTCAGCTTTTGATCTTTCCCATCAAAAACTCACGCTGGACATAGTCCGTCAACTGGCTACCAGAGATGTAGGGGTCGTTATGGTGTTACATGATCTCAACTTAGCGGCGCGCTGTGCCGATAATCTTGTAGTCTTCGATGGCGGTGTGATTGCCGCTCAGGGTAGCCCCCAAGAGATTCTTACCGAGCAGTTAATCGATAAGGTATTTGGTGTGAAATCTATTATCGCCCAGCATCCGGTCACCAAGCGACCACTGGTGATCACCTAATGCGCTGGGGTAATTCGCTATGGAGCTGGCTCTGGACTTCAATGGTGCTCTGGGCAAGCTTTTCGTCATCTGCCGTTGCTGAGCTGAGGGTTGTTGACGACAATGGCGATGAGATTCGGCTGTCAGCTCCAGCTAAGCGGATTATCAGCTTAGCGCCGAATATTACTGAGGTGCTGTTTCATGTAGGTGCGGGAGAAAATATTGTAGGTGCTGATGAGTACAGCAACTATCCAGAAGCGGCCAAAAAAATTCCTCGCGTAAATAACTACGCAGCCGCCAATTATGAGCTGATTCTGTCGTTAAAACCCGATCTGATCATCGCTTGGCAATCTGGTAATGGCGAGAAAATTATTCAACCTCTGCGCAAGCTGGGGATCCCAGTTTTTGTTATAGAAACAAAAAAAATCGACCTTATTCCAAACCTCTTTCGGCGCCTTGGCCAGCTGAGTGGACAGTCTGAGCAAGCAGAGGACAGAGCTCAGGAGTTCACCGAACGTCTGGCGCTGCTGCGCTCAGCGCAGCAAGATAAGCCATCGATTCGAACCTTTTATCAAATCTGGGACGAACCATTGATCACTCTCAATGGCCAGCATATGGTCAGCAATGTGATTGAGCTATGTGGTGGAATAAATATCTTCGCTGACGCCGTTCCTCTGGTGCCCTATGTAAATATTGAGTCTATAGTCGCCGCAGATCCTCAGGTAATTATTGCTGGCGGCAGTCGAGAAGAGCGACCCCGTTGGCAAAAACGGTGGCAGCGATGGAGCACTATTTCTGCGGTTATCAACCAGCAGATTTATCTTATCCCCGCTGATCTTATGCAGCGACACTCGGTGCGGATTCTCGAAGGTGCTGAAATAATGTGTGATTATCTAGACGCTGCGCGCTCGGCTACTGGTTAGGTCAGACTGTATTGAGGGTATAGGCGGGTGCCAGCGGCGCTTGGGGTGAAGTCAAACTAAACTTAAAAGAAAACACTAGCGGAAAAGAAAAAGCCGCTGACAATATCAGCGGCCTTAAGTGTCCCTTTTTTTCACTTCGCTACATCTAGGTACAGCGATAGCGTGCGGACGTTTTTAGTTTATTCCCCTAATCTTCTTATTATAGGTCATACCCCCTCTCATCATGCTCAGTGAGATCCAGACCTCTAGTTTCGCCTTCTTCATCGACCCTTAATACTAACAGCTTATCGACAATCTTCAACAGTATATAAGTCGCTATACCTGTATAGACGAACGTAGAAGTAATACCCACAATTTGAACATAGGTCTGAGAGGCCATAGTCATGCCCTCGTTGTAGCCCTGGCCGCTAAATACGCCCAGCGCATCAGAGGCAAAGATACCGGCATAAAATGTACCCAAAATGCCGCCAACGCCGTGCACCGGGAATACATCTAAGGAATCATCAATTTTGAACCGTTGTTTGATAGCCTGAGTAGCGTAGTAGCAAATAATACCGGCCGTGAAACCTATAACTAGGGCGCCACCAGGGCCCACAAAACCAGAGGCTGGTGTAATAGTGCCCAGGCCGGCAACCATACCGGTCACAATCCCCAGCACAGAGGGCTTACCGTACTTAACCCACTCCATCATCATCCAGGCCAGAGAGCCTGCAGCGGCGGAGACATGAGTAACCAGCATAGCCATACCAGCATCACCATTAGCTGCCAGAGCGGACCCAGCATTAAAACCAAACCAACCAACCCAGAGCATACCAGCGCCGGTTACGGTCATAGTCAGATTATGTGGTGGCATTGCCTGTTGAGGGAATCCTTTGCGATTGCCGAGAACCAGTGCAGCAACCAGCGCGCCAACACCCGCAGTGATGTGTACTACGGTGCCACCGGCAAAGTCTAAAAGACCCATTTCGCCAAGCCAGCCGCCACCCCAAACCCAATGGGTAATAGGTGCATAGACTAAGATAAGCCAGAGTGCGCTGAACAGCATCATAGAGCTAAAGCGCATACGCTCTGCAAAGGCACCTACAATCAGTGCTGGGGTGATAACTGCAAAGGTCATCTGAAACATTGCAAAGACAGACTCGGGAATATCGCCCGCCATGGAGGCTTCTGAAATATTGCCCATCAGGAAGTTGTCCAGATTACCGATCAAAGCATTCATGGAGCCGCCGTCGCCAAAGGCTAAGCTGTAGCCAAATACTAGCCAGATCAGAGATGCCATACAGGTAATCGCAAAACACTGCATCAACACAGACAACACATTTTTAGACCGAACTAAGCCCGCATAGAAAAGCGACAGGCCGGGAATAGTCATAAATAACACCAATGCTGTGGAGGTCAAAATCCAAGCTGTATTGGCGCCATTTAAGTCATCGGCAATGGCCTGAGTAGATAAAGCGGACAAAATAATCGCGAAAATGCCGCGACTAAGATATTTGTTGTTAGCTAACATGATGTTCCCTCTGCAAAGTGGCACCAAAATAGTGCATTAAAATAACCGACCGCCCGAAAACGCACCGCGATAGATCAAAAATACCTGATACAGGCTTTTAAAGCCTATTTGTAATAAGAGGTCTGCAATACTTATGCCATAAATCTAATATTGCGCACTACGCTGAAGCGTTCTAATACCTATGAGCTTAATCGGTGCACTGATCTGCACCAGAACAGTGGCTGAACCGCTGTCTATACTTGAAGAGAAGGGTTTAGAATCAGGAGCCAATCATGGCTAACCAAGACTTAAAAGCCAAATTAGTGGAATTGCGTCAGCGGCTGCAAAAAGCCGTCAATATCAACCCAGCTGATCGGGACCTGTGGACCACTTTAATTACCGAACTCAGTCGGCAGGCTGAAGCCGAGACTGATAAGCCAGATCATTCACCTCAGGATCTTCGCGCTGCTCTAGAGCAGAAGGGCGCCGCCTATGAAATAGAGCATCCGGAAATTGCCTACATAGTGCGTCAAGTGCTGGACATATTAGTCAAAATGGGGATTTAATAACTCCGTCTAAGCACTTTGAAAACCAATAATCTACCTGGGTAAACGGCTTTGTTGCGACGCTTCATTTTTATGTCACTGGCGCTGGTCAGCCTTAGCGGTTGCCAGTCTCAGAGCCCATTAGAAAAGGCGATTGCCGACAGTGATTCTATGCTTTGGCAGTGTACAGTAGACCAGGTTGATCAGGACTCTTGGTCTTGCGATAGAAAGAGGCCGCAGAATCAAGAGTCGACAGTTGTTGTGACTCAGCCCGAAGAGGATTCGAAGTCACCAGCGGTCAAGCAGCAAGCCGCACCGGCGACGACGGATATTGTTAAAGCCTCGGTTGCTAAGGGCTCTATGAGCAGTGGCTACAGCTTGCAGCTAGGTGCCTACCGGAGCCTAGAAAAAGCTTATAAGGTGGCGGCAGGCCTTGATTTAAACGGTGACATACAGGTGCGTGAAATAATTGTAAATGGCAGTACCTTAGCCGTTATTTTATGGGGTCAGTACCCCAGCCGTGACGCTGCAGAGGTGGCTGCGCAGACCTTAACTATTAATTATTGGGTGCGCTCAATGGAGTCAGTTACTAATGCTACAGTTCGACAATAAGCCGGTTAGTTCTTCCACAGATTACAGTCTTTTAAACCTTCAGCTCGAGGGTTTGATTGATTCCGAAAGCGATTCTATTGCTAATATGGCCAACTGTGCTGCTCTGCTATGGCAGGAGCTCGACAGGATTAACTGGGTGGGTTTCTATCTATTAAAAGAATCTCACCTTGTGCTGGGACCCTTTCAAGGTAAGCCTGCTTGCACTCGGATTGATATGGGCAAAGGCGTCTGTGGCACCGCAGCCTTGCTAAAAAAAACTCAGCTAGTGGACGACGTACATCAGTTTCCCGGCCATATTGCCTGTGATGTAGCATCCAATTCAGAAATTGTGGTACCCCTAATTAAACAGGGTCAACTGCTCGCAGTGCTAGATATAGATAGTCCTCTCACCGCACGTTTTGATCACAGTGATCAGCAGGGTCTGGAGCAACTAATGCAAGTTCTAATCAAAAAGCTTTAGACTAAAAAATAAGAATAATTATTGGGGAGTGCAATGACCAACGCACCACGAGCTTCATCTCAGCTGCTATTTAATGCTTTTAAATACACAGTCTATGCATTGTTAACACTGAATATTTTTCTGTTTTATCAGGAAGAGTCCTTGGCTACCACATTAACATTTAGTCAGGGCATCAATCTGGACGATATTATTCAGGGTTATGCGGCAACAATAGATACAGCGGCCTGGGTAATTCTGCTGTTGATGTTCGAGCTCGAGACCTCGGTATTGGATAACCGCACAGTCCGCAAGCCGGGGGTGCAATTAACCTTCGCGGGTTTACGGCTTTTCTCCTATGGTTTTATTCTCTACTCCTGCTATGGGTATATCGGAAAAATGCTGCTGACCTACGATGTCAGTGTATTTCCTGTAGATGATATTTGCGCATTGGTCGGTCAGGGCTTTGCGGGCATCCTGACACTGGACGAATACCCTATGTTAGATCAGCAAAATTGTCAGCTTCTGGCAGAGCAGACGCTCTACAGACTCAACAACCAACCTGTGTTGGGTACCGCTGAGCAGTGGACAGATATTCAGTGGCTGGCATGGGTAGATGTTATCAATTCTGTAGCTTGGATCGCGGTGGTAATTATGCTGGAGGTGGACGTATGGCTACAGTTGCGCGACAAGCTCGAGGGTCAAATATTAGTCTACAGCAAGATCACCAAGCTAATCCTGTACAGCATATTGTTTGCTGCCGCGGTCTATTGGGGGCTGCTGGGAGACTTCTTAGATTTCTGGGATGCCTTCCTGTGGCTGGTCGCGTTTTTCTTTATTGAGATGAATGTTCTAAAAAGGCAGGCTGAAACCCAGGTTCAGTAGCTGCCTTTTTGTCAGCCTCTAGTTTTCGATCACGGCAAGAATTAACTTAGAAATACAGGTTAGTTTGCCCTGTTCATTCTCTAGACGAATCTCCCAAACATGGGAGCGTCGGCCCAGATGAATAGGGCGCGCAGTGCCTATAACCAAACCAGACGACACTGGGCGCAAGTGCGTGGCGCTGACTTCTTGTCCCAGACACTTATGGGTGTTGAAATCCAGTACATGGGCTCCAGCGATGCTGCCAAGTGTCTCCGCCAAGACCACATTGGCACCACCGTGAACAACACCATAGGGTTGAAACGTACGTTTGTCCGCCGGCATGGTGCCCCGTATAAAATCGTCGCCTACTTCAGTGATTTCAATGCCCAGGTGCGCAACGACCGTGCCCTGATTCATTGGGCCATTAATCATTTCTAGGTTGGGCCTGTTGTGCCAGATACTGCTCATAGTCTGCCCCTTAGCTTTTAAGACGTTTATGTTTTACACGAGTGGGCTGTGCGTCCACTCCTTTGCGAGCAATAAAGTCTTCGTGATACTCGCTGTAATTACCTTCAAAAAATACCACTTCGCTGTTATCTTCATAAGCCAAAATATGCGTGGCGATACGGTCTAGGAACCAGCGATCGTGTGAGATAACCAATACGCAACCGGGAAACGAAAGGACTGCTTCCTCTAGCGCGCGCAGGGTTTCAATATCTAGGTCGTTTGAAGGTTCGTCGAGCAGCAGCACATTGGCGCCCTGCTTAAGGGTATTGGCAAGATGCAGGCGACCACGTTCACCACCGGACAGCTCACCAACGCGTTTTTGCTGGTCATTACCTTTAAAATTAAAGCGTCCAGCATAGGCTCTTGATGAAACTTCGTAGTTGCCAATCTTGAGTATGTCATGGCCTCCAGAGATTGCTTCCCAAACACTGTGGCTGTCATCTAGTGAGTCACGGCTCTGCTCAACATAGGCGACCTTAACTGTCTCACCCAGTGAAATAGTACCGCTATCAGGCTGCTCGGTACCGGCGATCATACGAAACAGTGTTGACTTACCCGCACCGTTACCGCCGATGATGCCTACCACTGAGCCTTTTGGTATAGATAGCGAAAGGTTTTCAATCAGTAGTTCGTTGCCAAAGCCTTTACAGACCTTGTCGAGCACAATTACCTTGTCACCGAGGCGCTCTCCGGGAGCGATATAGATTTCATTGGTTTCATTGCGCGCCTGGAATTCCTGCGAATTCAATTCATCAAAACGCGCTAAACGAGCCTTATTTTTGGCCTGTCGTCCCTTGGGGTTCTGTCGTACCCACTCAAGTTCCTGCTTGATGGCCCTCTGGCGAGAGATCTCTTGCTTGGACTCGGTTTCTAAGCGTTTGCCCTTAGCTTCCAGCCAAGTCGAGTAGTTGCCCTCGTAGGGGATACCGCGGCCGCGGTCTAACTCAAGAATCCAACCGGCAACATTGTCGAGAAAATATCGGTCGTGGGTGACGGCTACAACTGTACCGGAAAACTCTTCAAGAAATTTCTCTAACCAGAACACCGATTCCGCATCCAGGTGGTTAGTAGGCTCATCGAGCAGAAGCATATCTGGGCGTGAAAGTAAGAGCCGGCAGAGCGCAACACGACGTTTCTCACCGCCCGATAGGGAGGTTACATTGGCGTCCCACGGCGGCAAGCGCAACGCGTCAGCTGCCACGTCCAGAGAGTGGTCAAGGTTGTGGGCATCCCAGGCTTCAATAATGGCCTCAAGTTCGCCCTGCTTTTTTGCTAGCGCGTCGAAATCTGCATCTGGCTCTGCATAGTCCAGATAGACCTGATCTAACCCTCGCAATGCATCCACTGCCTCACGCATACCATCTTCAACATTGCCACGAACATCTTTATCCGGATCCAGCTGAGGCTCCTGCGCTAAGTAGCCAATTTTTATCCCAGGCATAGGCCTAGCTTCACCCTGAATATCGGTATCGAGCGCAGCCATAATTTTAAGTAGCGTTGATTTACCTGCACCATTAAGGCCCAGTACGCCAATCTTTGCGCCGGGAAAAAACGACAGTGAGACATCTTTTAGAATTTCTCGCTTCGGAGGAACAGTCTTGCTCACCCGGTTCATTGTGTATACGTATTGTGCCATTGGTTAATTATCTGTTGTGAAGCAATGAATTTAGCTTAAAGCCTAGACTTTGAAACCAGTAATAAAATCTTCGCGCATTCTAGCTGAAAGCGAGGCCATAAAGAATCAACTCTGATAAAAAAACAGCGCTATGTCTAAGTGAAAATATGCTCAATGTATATAGATATCAAAAGGTTATAGAGTTTTATTCCCTCAAATAACATGTTAGGGTCATCCTGCTTTACTTGTGAAATAGAAACAGTTAAAGAAATTTAATTCATTAAAAAAATGGGGTTTCAACATGAGTGCATTAAAAATCGTACGTTTGATCGCATTGGCAGTCGCAGTTATTGGGGCATTTGTAGCCATTCCTGAAGCTGCTTTAATTATGGCTGTCGTTGGCTTGGTTATGGGCGTGATGGGAGATATGGCCGATAACAGTAACCGAACCTACATGATGGTTTTTGCTGTTACCTTGGCGACAGTTTCTGGTGCAGCTGGGCCACTGCCAGTAATTGGCGGGCCTGTAAGTGACATCATGGCGAATATGAGTACCATCATGAATGCTGCGGCTCTGGGCATTATTCTCAATGCAATGAAAGATCGCGTAATGGAATAGCTGTAAGGCGATTGACTCTGATACTGTTATAAGAGCTGGTCTAGAGGAATTTTTATCGGGACTTTTACAGACTACCGCCCTGATAAATACGACTGATCTAGAAAAACCAGCCGCGACAGATATTAGTAGGCAAAAAAGCTCGGGTTTAAACGCCTGAGCTTTTTTGTATCTGCGATTCTTGAACCCAGTAATTTTCCCCTCTATGTTTAAATCACAATTAAATAAACGAGGAGACAGAGAATGTTCAAGAAAATGATAGCAGCGACAGCTGCAGTGTTTATTCTGTGGTCAATAATCGATTTTTTAGTTCATGGCATATTGCTGCAAGAAATCTACCAAGAAACCATGCACCTCTGGCGCCCTGAAGACCAGATGCTCGCATTATTAATGTCTGCTGTGACATTGTTTTTTGGTGCAGCAGTAGTACTGATTTACAGCTTTTTTGTGGCGCCTAAATCGTTGGCTACTGGGGTAAAGTTTGGCGCGGTACTTGGCATAGGTATAGGCGCAATGACTGGGCTGGGGTCATTCTCTTATATGCCAATTCCCCTCTGTCTGGCAGGTGCCTGGTTCGCGGTTATGTTTGCTAAGTTAACCGTAGCTGGGTTGGTTGTTGGTCGGCTAGTGTCTGAGTCTGTAACGCCCATTGGCATGCGTTCAATGTAGCCTCTGAGCTATTATTTGCAGTACAGACGCTGAATGACAGGGCTCTAATCTTGTTGGGAATAGAGCCCTGATTTACGGATAGTTTAATCTAAGACGCTAAACGACATGCCTGCATGATTATTTAGACGCTCTATTAGCAGGTCACCCATTGCCGCTGCCGGGGTTAAAAATCCACCCTCTTTGTCTCCTTTGGCTAAATCAAAGGCCAAACACAAACCGGCTTGGGCTAGCATTTTTGCCGTGCAGCCATAGCCTGGGTCGCGATCACCAGTAACCTTTACCACAAGTTGTTGGCTATCTTTATTTTTGCCCAAAAGACGAATATCAAAATGACCTTCAAGCTGCTCTTGCGGGCTTGGACCTTCACCAGGCTTTGGAAAAACGAACTTATTCAGCAGGTTACGGATGGGATCTATAACCATACCAACAGTAAGCGCACCTAGGCCCGCGGTCAGGCCATAGGCGCTAAGGCGGCCTTTGGTACCCTCACCCATTAACATAGCCTCGCCATAGGTAAAGTCATCGCCGTAGGCCATATTCAGCAACCAATTAGACCGCAATACCACCCGAGTATTAATTGCCTCCATAATAAAAGGCGCTGCCCAGCTGGCAAAGTCAGTGTCATATTCAGGTACTTTAATGCTCACCTGTCGCTGACTATAGCTATGTTGCTGGGGGCATAAAATATAGGGGTTGCCCATCGCCTTGCGCAGGGCGGGATCGGCTTTTGCAGCGATAACCATTTCTGCCATGCTGGCTATGGTGCCACCAGACGCGCCACCTTTCATGGTTTTAACCCTTAGTTTTACGCTGTTAAAGAATTCTCCAAACTTAGATTTCCCTTGCTGTTGCAGAAAATGAGTGCCTAGATCTGAGGGTATGGAGTCAAATCCGCAACAGTTCACAATGCGGGCTCCAGTAGTTTTCGCTAGGTCTTCATATTTAAGCATCATGCGCTCAATCCAATAGGCTTCACCTGTAAGGTCGCAGTAGTCGTTACCGTTTTCTGCACAGGCTTTTACCAGGGCTTCGCCATAGAGGACGTAAGGACCAACGGTACTAACAATAACTCGTGACTTTTTACACATGCTGCTTAACGCTTTTTCGTCTTTTGAATCAGCAACGATGATTGGCAATTTTGCGGCTCCCTCACCTAGAGAGTCGCGGAGTTTGTTGAGCTTAGTCTCCGAGCGGCCAGCGATGGCCCATTTAACTTTGCGAGTTAGGCCAATATGTTCATAGAGGTAATTGGTGAGAATTTCCCCTACAAAGCTTGTGGCGCCAAAGATAACAAGATCAAATTTCTTAATAGCCATTGTTGGTATTTTCCTGAGGTACTTATTTTTAGTTGGGTTATTATATTCGCCATCTGTTCGAGCGGGCTTATTGGTCAATGACACCTATTCTTTATTCTTTTCGACGTTGTCCCTATGCCATAAGAACTAGGATGTCGCTGCGTTACGCGAGTATAACGGTTGAGCTTCGGGAAGTCTTTCTGGCTAATAAGCCCGAGGCTATGCTGATGTTGTCAGCCAAGGGGACTGTACCTGTTTTGCAGCTTGACTCGCAGGTGTTAGATGAGAGCCTTGATATTATGTACTGGGCGTTACGGCAGGCAGACAGGGAGCAATGGTTGCGCCCGGAGTTAGAGGCTGAGATGCTGGCGCTCATCACCGAAAATGATGGTAGTTTTAAAACTCACTTGGATCATTACAAATACTGGGATAGATACCCGACCCAGACGCAGGAACATTATCGCCAGCAGGCAGAGAGGTTTTTGTCAAAGCTAGAGGGCCTTTTGGCGAACAGACCTTTTCTGCTTACTGAAAGTGCGACACTTGCCGATATTGCTATATTCCCATTTATACGCCAGTTTGCCTTTGTCGATAAAGGCTGGTTCGATCAATCCAGCTACACTGGGCTTCAGCAGTGGCTGGACTATTTTTTAAATTCGCCTATTTTTGTTGGCTCTATGGAAAGATACAGTCCTTGGCAGTCGGGAGATACGGCAAAATTTTTTCCAGCATAGGTGTTCAGCGTACTGATTAGGCTCTTGGCTTGGTATGATTGTGGCCCAAAGGATCAGACTAGTCGCCTACAAAGTCTAGCTTGATTCACATTGTCTTCCGAGCCTAGATTACAAACAACAAAAGGTAGAGCATGTTTAGCTTTTTTGAAAGGTTAGTAAACCCCTTTCCTCCAGAGAACCCCCAACAACCGCCACGGGGTATCTATGAATTCTGTCGTCACTACACCAGAGGTATAGAGCCCTGGCTTCTGTTGATGGCCTGTCTGACTGCACTGGGCGCAATCTCGGAGGCGCTGCTCTTTGGTGTTTTAGGCAAGGTTGTCGACTGGCTGGCCACCAGTGACCCCGAGGTTTTTATGGAGGAATCCTGGCCTATCCTGCTCGGTATGTCGTTATTTATTCTGCTCGTAATCCCCCTTCTTAATAGCTTGCATTCGCTAGTTGTCCATCAAACGCTGATGGGTAATTTTCCTATGCTGGTGCGCTGGCAGGCCCATCGTTATTTGCTTAATCAAAGCTATGCTTTTTTCCAAAATGAATTTAGCGGCCGCATAGCCACCAAGGTGATGCAAACGTCGCTGGCGGTACGTGAAGCGGTTATGAAGCTGCTCGATGTTATGCTATTTGTCACTATTTACATGGTTACTATGCTTGTTCTGGTAGCCAGTGCTGACCCGAGACTATGCCTGCCTCTCGTCGCTTGGCTAGTGGTTTATGTGGCAATTCTCCGCTACTTTGTGCCGCGCATGAAAAATATTGCCATGCTACAGGCCGATGCTCGATCAACCATGACCGGGCGAATCGTCGATAGCTATACAAATATCAGTACTCTAAAGCTGTTTTCCCATAGTCGCCGAGAGACAGAGTACGCCAAACAGGGCATGGAAGATTTTCTCAAAACTGTGCATCCTCAGATGCGCCTAGCTACAGTTTTAAATATCTGTTTAGAAACCCTCAATATGTGCCTAGTGTTTTCTACGGTGGCACTGGGCATCTACCTGTGGATTGATTCTGCGATAAGCCCGGGTGCCATTGCTATCGCGATAAGTCTCGCTATTCGGCTCACAGGCATGTCCTATTGGATAATGTGGGAGATCAGCAGTCTGTTCGAGAATATTGGCACCATTCAGGATGGTATCAACACCTTATCGATTCCCCAGACGATCTGTGATGATGAAAAGGCAACTGAACTTGAAGTGACCAAGGGGCAGATTGATTTTCAGCAGGTAGACTTTAGTTATCTTGGTGCAGATAGCAAGCCGATAGGCGAGCCGGTCTTTAAAGGCCTTGATCTGTCAATTATGGCCGGTGAGCGAGTAGGTATAGTGGGGCGCAGTGGCGCTGGTAAATCGACTCTCGTTAACTTGCTGATGCGTTTTTATGATATTCAGAATGGTCTGCTGGCAATCGACGGGCAAAATGTTCGTGAGGTTACCCAGGACAGTCTGCGCAGCAGTATCGCAATGGTCACTCAGGATACCTCGCTGCTACACAGATCGGTAAGGGATAATATTTTATTTGGCCGACCTGATGCCAGCGAAGAACAGATGGTTGAGGCCGCCAAGCAAGCCGAGGCTCATGATTTTATTCTGGAGTTAAAGGATGCCTCTGGCCGCAGCGGCTATGATGCCCATGTTGGCGAACGAGGCGTTACTCTGTCTGGTGGTCAGCGTCAGCGCATTGCCATTGCTCGAGTGTTACTCAAAGATGCGCCCATCCTAATCCTGGATGAGGCAACTTCGGCGCTAGACTCTGAGGTTGAGGCCACAATTCAGGCTGGGCTAAATAAGCTAATGAAAGAAAAAACGGTCATTGCAATTGCCCACAGACTATCAACTATTGCGGCCATGGATAGACTGATTGTGTTCGATAGGGGTCAGGTGATAGAGCAGGGTACTCATCAGGAGCTGATTGCCAAAAATGGAATCTACAGTCAGCTCTGGAGTCACCAGTCTGGCGGCTTTCTGGGCTTCGAATAGGGCCTGCGACTAGAACATGATTTCTTTAACTAATATTGAGTTGCGTCGCGGCATTAAGGTGCTTTTGCAAGATGCCGAATTGGTCATTCACCCGGGCCAGCACATAGGTATCATTGGCGCTAACGGCTGTGGCAAAACTAGCCTCTTCAAACTTCTGTTAGGTCAGATATCCCCAGATGCGGGAGACCTGTCTATTCCCAGCCACTGGCGTATCGCCCATATGGCTCAGGAGCTAGCTTCCTCAGAGCGCAGCGCAATTGATTTTGTTTTGGACGGTGACCCACAGTTGCGCAGAGCGGAGGCTGCTATCGAACAGGCGCTATTAGATGAAGATAACGACCGTCTCGCCGCTGAGTATGAAACCATGGATGAGATAGGTGGCTTCGATGCGCGCTATCGTGCAGAGCAGTTACTTCACGGCCTCGGCTTTAAACAGTCTGATATTGCTGGGTCGGTAAATAGCTTTTCTGGGGGCTGGCGCATTAGGCTAAATTTGGCGCAAGCACTAATGAGCCCCTCAGATCTTCTGTTGCTGGATGAGCCTACCAACCACTTGGATTTAGATGCCACCCTATGGCTGGAGCAGTGGCTTAAAGTCTATGCAGGCACTCTGCTAATCATTTCCCATGATCGAGATTTTATCGATAATGTGGTTGACCGAATCGTACATGTAGAAAACAAAAAGTCGATTTCTTATAAAGGAAATTATTCAGCATTCGAGCGACTGCGTAGCGAAAGGCTTGCGTTGCAGCAAGCAAGTTTTGAAAAACAACAAAAACGCAAAAAAGATGTTGAAGAATTCGTGGCGAGGTTTCGCTATAAAGCATCAAAAGCAAAACAGGCGCAGAGTCGAATTAAAGAATTAGAGCGAATGGAGAGTATCGCTCCGGCGCATATTGACTCACCGTTTCAATTTAATTTTCCAAAAGCAAAAAAAGCTTATAGTGCATTGGTAAATATTAGTCAGGCCAGTTTAGGCTACGGCAATAAAATTATATTAGAGAATGTTAATTTTGATTTACAGCCGGGTACAAGAATTGGATTGCTGGGCCCCAATGGTGCAGGAAAGTCAACGCTGATAAACAGCTTGACTGGCGATCTTGAATTACTAAAAGGTATTCGAGTGTATGGCGAGAATTTAAAGATAGGCTATTTTGCTCAACATCAACTCGAAGTTTTAGATTTAAAAGCTAGCCCATTGTTGCATTTACAGCGTCTTAGCCCCGAGGCAACAGAGCAGCAGCTAAGGAATTTCCTTGGAGGTTTTGATTTTCATGATGACAAGGCACTGGAGCCTGTTGTTGATTTCTCCGGGGGCGAGAAAGCCCGCGTAGCACTGGCTCTGATTGTCTGGCAAAAGCCTAATCTACTGCTGCTCGACGAGCCGACCAATCACCTTGATCTCGAAATGCGTCAGGCCTTGACTATGGCGCTTCAAGACTATGAGGGTGCCCTTGTGGTTATTTCGCATGACCGCCATCTCTTACGCAATACTGTAGATGAATTTTATTTGATCGCCGATAATCGCGCAGATGAATTTGATGGTGATCTCAATGATTATCAAAATTGGTTGAGGCAATTTTCTCGGCAAGAAGATAAAAATAAAAAAATTGATAATAAAATAAATTCAGATAAAAAAATCGCGCGCCAAAAATCAGCTGACGATAGAAATAAAATAGCTCCGTTAAATAAACAAATAAAAAATATAGAAACAAAAATAGAGAAATTTCAAAAACAGTTATCTGAAATTGAAGAGATACTTTCCGATACGACGATTTATGATTCTGCTAATAGAGATAATTTAAAAGTAGTAATGGCAGATCAAGCAGCTGCTAAAAAGTTACTGAGCGCTGAAGAAGAAGCTTGGTTAGAGGCTCTTGAGGCGCTAGAGAAATATCAATAGATACCACCATTATGCAGTTATGAATAGTTTAATATGTTACATGTAGTAAGCTATGCCGCTGCGCGAGGCGCGAGGCGCGAGGCTGCGAAATTTTAATGAAAACAGTAAGTGGTTATTAAAATGTTTGATAGAAATAAAAATTCCAAGAAAGATAGTTTTGGCTCTCCAGCCACATTAGCTGGAGCCGACAGACAAAACCCTGTCACCTCAGAATCAGTTTCGGGAGCTAGTGCAATGATTGGTCCAGGCGTAAAAATCAAAGGTCAGATTACCAGTGACGAAAAACTAGTCATCGAAGGCAAGGTTGATGGTGGCATAACTGCCAAATCTCACGAAGTTATCGTAGGAAAGTCTGGTGTGCTAAACGCCAATATTAACGCCAAGGTGGTAAAGATCGATGGTACGGTCAAGGGCGATATCTGTGGTGGCGATAATGTGGTGATCTCAAAGACGGGCAATGTTTTGGGTAATATTCAGTCTCCCAGAGTGACTCTAGAAGATGGCGCTAAGTTTAAGGGCAGCATCGAAATGGATCCTGGCGAGCAAGTGGTTGCCGAGCTACCACTCAACTCGCCGTCCAGTACTAGATTAGCAGGCTCTGATACCGATAAAGCTGGTGCCAAGGCATCCTAGAGAGGCGGTTAACTGCCTAACACTCGTTAGGTCGAACAGTTCGCCGTTAGGTCGGCAGCCAAGGTAGTTTATGAGATCCCACAGATGAGAAGGTCCTACGCGCAAGATCTTAAGCCTGTACCGCCGGCCCGGTTGCAGACCAACCTAATGGCGTTGCTGTTTGAGCGCTTGCGGGTTGATAAGCAGCTGCTGGTTTTGGACATGGGTCCAGCCTCTGGCGCCACTGTAAGACTGTTTAATCAATTTCGATGTAAACTCAAGTTCCTCGATCTCTGCGGTGATGATTTTGCGCTTGATGAGAATGCCAGCCATCAGGAGATGGTTGATTACTTTCGAAGCCTGCTGGACCTCAATGCTGGCACTAAAATCGACATTATTCTGTTTTGGGACCTGTTCAATTATTTGCAGCCAGCCGCGCTAACAGCCTTCAATGAAGCCTTAGAGCCCCATGTTGATAATAGTACCAGGGGTCATTGTCTCGGCGTTCTGAGTAGTCGCAATGGGCTGCCCTTCTATCAATACGGGATCGACAACCTCACCAGCCTCACCCAGACTGATCGTTGCGGCGTTCAGCCTCTGGTATACCCTCATTCGCTGAGAGATCTTTCCAGCCTGTTGGACTATTTTGAAATCGATAAAAGCCGCCTAATGCAGGATGGCCGTATCGAGTATCTGCTCTTCGAGAACAGAAATCCCAACCCTAGCTCGGCACAATTTTTTTAGATCGCAGCCTTCTCAGGCTCTGCCGGCACCGATAAACTATCTCCTATAACAAATCTACGGGGTTCCAAAATGAAGCAAGCAATTATTATTGGTGCCAGTTCTGGCATAGGCTGGGAGTTGGCTGTTCAGCTCGCTGCCAAAGGTTACCAGCTTGGGTTAATGGCGCGGCGCAGGCATTGCTTGGATGATCTGGTAGCACAATTACCAGGTGAGCATTTTATCCAAACCACAGACCTATGCGTGGCAGAGCAGGCTCAAGAGGAATTGACGTCGTTGATTAAATTGATGGGTGATGTCGAACTGATCGTTGTTAACTCCGGCGTGGGTACTAAGGAGCGACTTTTAGATTGGCAGGTCGAGCGGGAGATGATTGACGTCAATGTTCGTGGTTTTGCGGCAATGTCGCTAACTGCCATGAACTATTTTATCGAGCGTAAAGCTGGACACCTAGCTGGTGTTTCATCCTGTGCTGCGCACTTTTCCGCCGGCATTACGCCTACCTACAATGCAACCAAAGCGTTTGCCTCAAACTACCTCAATGGTCTGCGCTCGCGTGCCGCCCATTCTAAGTTGCCGATTACAGTGACGACCATAGAGCCAGGTTTTGTAGAGACGCCCATGGTGGAGGGTAAGCCTATGTGGCTGGCTCCCATAGGCAAAAGTGTTGCTCAGATGGTGAAAGGTCTGATGGATAAAAAGGGCCATATTTTTATCACCAAACGCTGGCGCTGGGTGGCTCTATTGTTGGATATTATGCCAAATTGGCTGATCCGCAAATTTATGTAGCCCGACTGAGCATCTGGGGTTGATGGTAGATCTGTGGGTTACCTAGAGGCTCACAGAAGCTCGATAGGCTATCATTAATTTTATTTTGGCCCATAACCCCTTTATTTATTTACTGGAAAATATCCTATGACTCTAAACTCACGCGGTCTGGTTGCTGCTGCCCGAAAGGGCGCTCTGGATATGCTGCCACTCAGTTTGGCAGTATTGCCCTGGGGGCTATTATTTGGCTCACTGGCAGTACAGCGTGGTTTTAGTTGGCTAGAGGCGCAGCTTTTTTCTGGAGTCATTTTTGGCGGTGCTGTGCAGATCGTTACAGTGGAACTGATCGCAGACAATGCACCGCTATTTACGGTGTTATTCAGTGCATTTGTTATTAGCTCCAGGCACTTTCTCTATGGATTAACTCTACGTGAGCTGATAAGCCCGAGACCTTTGCGCTGGCGGCTTGGGTTGGGTTTTTTACTCACAGACGAGTTATTTGCCCTATCTGGAGATCGACGAGCCTATAGAAGCAGGTTCCGGCTCTATTATGCTCTGGGTGCTGGCGGCAGTTTTTATCTGGCTTGGAACCTCTGGACCTTTGTTGGCATCGTGGCTGGCACTTCGCTGCCAGACCTCACTGAGCTGGGCTTGGACTTTGCCATTGCGGCGACCTTTATTGCGCTAGTTGTGCCCGAGATAAAGTCTCTAGCCACGCTGGTGTCCGTTCTAACCGCAGGCCTGTGCGGCGTATTATTTAGTGTCTGGCATTTTGAGATGGGCCTGGTTATGGCGGCAGTTGTTGCCATGCTTGCAGGCTATGTCACTGACAAAATGAGCTATCGGCGGGGGCCATCACTGTGACCATGCTAACCATATTTCTACTAGCCTGTGTGACGTTTGGCACGCGCTATCTTTTTCTTGAGGGCCAGCTGCCTGTTCGTCTCGGCCCAAATTTAAAACGGCTACTCAGTTTCAGTGGGCCGGCCGTCCTCTCGGCAATCGCAGTACCCATTTTGTTTGTACATGATCAGAGATTGGATATCGCCGTCAATAATGTCTACCTTTGGGGAGGAGCTGTAGCTGTCATAGCAGCCCATAAAACAGCGAATGTCTATTGGACAATCGGTCTGGGCATGCTGACTTTTCTGCTGGCAAGCTATGGTTTTAGCTAAATCGCTGGAACGCATGGGTCACCAAAAACATCCTGGATACCGCCCTAATGGCTGCGTCTGTGCAGCGCCATTGTTATTATCACGAAAGTTTAAAAAGAGATCGATATTATGATTCCAAGAACCTTATACGATTCAGATCACGACATGTTCCGCGAAAGCCTGCGCAAGTTTCTTGAAGCTGAGGCTATGCCCCACCACGAGCAGTGGGAAAAAGATGGCATGGTTAGCGACGAAATCTGGCGGAAGGCCGGTGAGCAGGGATTTTTATGTCCGATGATTCCGGAAGAGTACGGTGGTGTGGGTACAGATTTTCGTTACAACTGTATTGTTAATGAAGAGATTGGACGCTCCGGATGTACTGGGCTCGGCTGGACGTTGCACAATGATATTACTGTGCCCTATATAGTGCGCTATGGCAGCGAAGAGCAAAAGCAGAAGTATTTGCCTCGCTGTATTACTGGCGAGCTGATTACAGCTATTGCTATGACCGAGCCTGGTGCCGGTTCTGACTTGCAGGGGACTAACACCACTGCAGTGCTAGATGGCGATCACTATATTCTCAATGGCTCGAAAACCTTTATTACTAATGGCCAGAAAGCTGGTCTGGTGATTGTGGTTGCCAAAACAGACACCTCGGCGGGCTCAAAAGGGATTAGCTTATTTTTGGTGGAAGCGGATCTGCCCGGGTTTAGCAAAGGTAAAAATCTTAGCAAGCTAGGTCTGAAGGCTCAGGACACCTCGGAGCTGTTCTTTCAGGATGTGCGAGTTCCCAAAGAGAATTTGTTGGGTGAAGAGGGCCGTGGTTTTATCTATCTGATGCAGGATCTTCCTCAGGAGCGTCTGTCGATTGCCGTGGGTGCAGTGGCTAATGCCAAGGCTATTCTTGAGGCAACCATTGACTACACAAAGGGCCGTAAAGCGTTTGGCACTGCCGTGGCATCATTCCAAAATACTCAGTTTAAGCTCGCCGAGCTGTCAGCAGAGATTGATTGCGCAGAGGTCTATACGGACCGCTGCACCGAGTTGCTGTTGGAGGATAAGCTCGACACTGTAACTGCATCTAAAGCTAAGTTATTGACCACTGATCTGCAGTGCAAGGTCGCAGATGAATGCTTGCAGCTGCATGGTGGCTGGGGTTATATGTGGGAGTATCCGGTGTGTAGAGCCTTTGCAGACTCAAGGATTCAACGTATTTATGGCGGCACCAACGAGATTATGAAGTTGATTATCTCGCGGGAGCTGATGAAGTAAAGACACTCTTTTAGCCCGTGCTACTACAGAATCAAACGCCCCGTTTCAGGGGCGTTTTTTTGTATCTTGTTTTAGGGGTTCAGGCGATCCAGTACCTGCTTTAATTGCGCAGCACTAGGTCTGGTTTTGTAGTCCTCGCCAATATAAAACCACTGCACCAGACCCTTTTGATCGAGCAATATCATCGCGGGATGGGGTAGGTCTTTATCATTGCGAATTCCATACAGATCAGTGACGCTAAGATCGATGTCTGATAGGAACTGGTAGGGACGATCCATGCGGTCGGCCATCTTCTGCATATCTCCAGCGTCATCAGGGCTAATCGCTAATATCTGATAACCGAGCTTTTCCAGCGCTGGAAGCACAGTTTGAATATCTTGCAGATGGCCCACACAGAACGGACACCAGTGGCCGCGAAAAAAGATAATTAAAACTTTGTTGCCCTGAAGCTCTGAGAGACTTATCCAGTCGCCATTCAGAGATTGCAGTTTGAAGTCTGGCGCTGCTGAGCCTACTTCGAGTGCACTCCCAGGCACATCACTAAAGCCGGCCTGTGCGGCAATAGTCTCCTGTGGCACCGGTGCATTGTCACAGCCAACTAGAAGGGCCAGGGCGCAGCCAATGAGTAAGTAGGGTTTTATCTTCATTCTGTTCATCCTTGAGTCAGTTGCGTTGTGTTAATCCTTGTAAGAGGGATCAATTCTTTCGATAAGTCGAGTAAATGCCTTAAATTCCAGCTCACCTGTGGGGCCCCCCATCGCCTGCATAGCCATCAACTCCTCGGATTTGGCGAGAATTTCGTGGCCCACTGGAATACTGGGTCGGCCAGTTGAATCTGTTGCCACCTGTACTTCGCAGGCTCGCTCCATGGCCCAAAGATTCTGAAAGGCCTCAGGAATGGTACGTCCGCCGGCTAACAGGCCATGGTTGCGCAATATCATGAGGCTTTTGTCACCAAGATTAGCAATGAGTCTTGGTTTCTCGTCATCCTTTACCGTAATGCCTTCAAAGTCATGATAGGCAATACGATTGTGCAGCAGTGCTGAGTAAAAATTATCGGCGCGCAGCCCTTCTTGAGTGCAGGCAACTGCCATGCCGGCATTGGTGTGTGTGTGTGCAATGCAGTGCACGTCGGGGCGAGCGGCATGAATGGCAGTGTGAATAATTATACCTGCGGGGTTTACTGCGTAATCAGTGTCTTCAACTATATTGCCTTCGATATCCACTTTTACCAGATTGGAGGCTGTGACTTCTTTGTAGTGTAGACCATAAGGATTGATCAAAAAGTGGTTCTGGTCGCCTGGTACTTTGACGGTGATATGGTTGTAGATCATCTCGCTCCAACCCATATAATCGAAGATTCTATAGCAAGCCGCCAGTTGTACTCGTAATTCTCGTTCTGTCTGTGCCATTAGTTTGCCCTCTTAACAAATTTTGTCAGTATTACAATCTGCGTGCCGTTTACCCGGCCTTCTATCTGTTGCTCATTATTTTTGACCAATGAGATATTGCGCACCGATGTGCCCCGTTTGGCCACAAAGCTGGTGCCTTTAACATCCAGATCCTTGATTAAAGTTACTGTATCACCAGCTGCCAGCGGACTGCCATTACTGTCTTTATGAGCCAAGAAATCTTTTTCAGCAGCGATCTCTGCATTGGCCCAAGCCAGTGTTTCATCATCCAGATATAGCCTATCTAGTAATTCCCGAGGCCAGCCTTCAGCAGTAAGCCTAGTTAGCATGCGCCAAACCACTACCTGCACAGCCGGCACCTGAGACCACATACTGTCGTTTAGGCACCGCCAATGATTGGGCTCGACCCTCTGAGGATTATTAATTTGATCAGTGCAGATGTCACAAATTAATAATGACTGCTCGGTGCTATCATCGCTATATGGTGGAATGGCATAAACTGCCAGATTACTGTTTTTGGTGCAGAGTTCGCAGGCGGAGCCGCTGCGACTGAAAAGATCGGACATTGGCTGTGCTTCTTTTACGAATTTAGGTCCAGCTATTATAGCGATGCTTCAGTTCTTGGCGTTTATCAGCATTTTGGCTGCTGCCCAGCCCGACTGCACGGCTCCCTCAAAGCGCGGCCCGGCAAATGCATCACCAGCAACGGCTAGAGGCGGCATCTCTGTATCTGAGCTTAATAACAGGCCGGGGTCTGGGTCCACTATCGAGGGTTTGCTATAGCGCCATCCATGCACCTGATAGTCTGCGACTCGTGCATCGCCAAGGTAGGGCGCCGCTAAATCGATCAATTGCTGACCGACCTGTAGGCGGTCGCGATCAATATTGGCGGCGCTAAATTCACCACTGCCGTGAATGGTTACTGCAGGTATCTTGGATACCCCTTTTTGTTGATTGTCGCTTATCCAAGCAATCGGACCCTGTTCTAGTGCAATGGCACCGGGAGCCTGTATAGCGGTCGGACCATCTAGAACAGCCATCACAGCAATACAGCTCTCGTATTGAATGCGCTCAAGGCGAGCCCGCATGTCGGCCGGGATTTCGATACTCTTAGTAAGCTCTAGGGTCTGCGGAACTGGAGAGGTGATCAGTAGTTTACTTGCATACACTGTATCGCCATTATCCAGACTGGCCAACCAGCCGTGCTGTTCCTGAGCAATAGTCTGCACCCTGGTGCAGAGCATAATATTCAGGCCAATAGCAAGATGCTTGGCGATGGCCGTCATGGTAGGTACGCCTCTATATCTGGGGTGACCATTGGGCTGCCCCGGATAACTGCTATACCATTGCTGGGCTACACCAGCGTCAATCCAGTCGGCAACAGTAGCCTTAAATCTTGCTTCTCTGGCGGTCATAAACTGCGCGCCGTGATCAAAGGTAGCGTCTCCAATGCGCCGCCCAGCGAGCCTTCCACCCAGACCACGACCTTTATCGATCAGGAGAACCTGACAGCCAGCCTGCTGAAGATCCTTGGCTGCACTGAGACCAGCAAGGCCGGCACCAATAATTAAATAATCGGTTGTGATGGTGGACATAATTGATGATCTTTATTCAATTAGCGTTTGCGTGCGTCTGTTTTGCAGCGCACCGAACAGTAGCGTACCTCGTCCCAGACTCTCTCCCATTTTTTTCGCCAGCTAAATGGTCGCTGACAAATCGGACAGATCTTGGTGGGCAGGTCTGATTTTTTACGCATGGTAGGCATGGCCGGATTATGGCTACCAGTTAGGCGGCAGCCAGAGAGCTTCCAGCTAGAGTGACTCTGTGCATTAAGCGCATCTGCCCCTGATAGTCATTATTTGCCATATGCCAGGTGCAGCGATTGTCCCAAAAGGTTACAGAGCCGGGCTGCCAGTCGAAACTCGAGGTAAACTGTGGCTGCTGCACATGGGCATAGAGCTCATCCAATAGTTCACGGCTCTCGGCAAAGTCCCAGCCTTCAAACTGAATGGTGTGGCCAGGGTTGACATAGAGCACTTTGCGGCCGCTCTCTGGGTGGCGAATTACGACCGGGTGCGTGGCGTCGCCCACTCTGTCCATTCCGCCGAGCTGCTCGGCTAAATCAGTCATCCTGTAGAGGCCATTCTCTCCATAAAGGTGCGTGTTGGAATGTACAGCACGCAAACCCTCAATACGTTTTTTAAGATGGTCAGGCAGTGCATCATAGGCGACGGCTAGGTTGGTAAACTGTGTATTACCACCACTGGTAGGCAGCGTCCTAGCAACCAGAATACTGCCGAGGGCAGGTTCATCGTCGTAGGAATGATCAGTATGCCAGCCGCCCCCAATATTAGTTTGCTGGGTTTTCTCTTTGCGCACCTCAGCGATCTCTGGATATTCTTCAGTGGTTTTAAAAAACTTATTGACCACAATCTTACCGAAGCGACGAGCAAATCGTAGATGCTCCTCTGGTGGCAATACCTGATCCCGAAAAAATAACAGCCCGTACTCGGCGAAGGCTCCGCGCAGTTCGCTGAGTTCTTTGTCGCTCAAGGAGGCTAGTTGCAAATCGCTTACCAAAGCGCCGCAATTGCCAAAACTGGAAATTTGCATGGTGGCCTCTAATTATTATTTGTTCGGCCTCTATTGGAGCACTTTACGGACTAGCTGTCATCTCCATTTACCGGAGGGTACATGGCTTAGACTAAAGAGAGTATGACAATGATTATAAAACTGAGGATTAGAGGGATAGAGAGCAACCCGGCCGCAAATATAATTAACTGACGGTTAGGCTTTCCCATGGCTTATTTATCTCCTTTATTAGTAAGGGAGACACTTTAGCTGTCCAGATCTTCAGGTTCTTTGACTTGCATCTATAAAGGTTTAAGTAGCCAGAGCGCCGCCCTAAATAAGCAAAACCCCTGAGACTGCTGTTTTACAGGCCAGGGGTTTTGATACCGCAGTCTACTAGGCGAGTTATGGCGTCTGCCTAACCCTATTATTACTTGTCTAGGCTCCAGATTCCTGAACCGCGAACCGCAATATAAAGAAATGCAAAGCAGTAGAGAGTAGCTGCAACACCGCCATTTACTAGCGGGAAAAAACCATTCATACCATGTGCCATCCAATAGGCTACAGCCATGGTGCCACTGCAGATAAAGGCAGCTGGGCGTGTAAATAGGCCGATCATTACCAGTAACCCGCCAACTAACTCGATGGTGCCAGCTGTGTACATCAGTGGATTTAGGCCGTAGGTGAATTCCTTAGGAAAATTAAAAAGTTTTTGAGTGCCATGCCAGATAAATAAAAATCCTGTTACGATTCTTAATACAGCATAAGCTTGCTCTTCACGGCCATCCAATAAATTGTCTAAAAATTTCATCACATACCCCTTTTTTGTTAGTTTGAAGTTTGTTGGAAACAGCAAGAAATATTTTATAACAGCTAAGCTAGCAGTCTGTCATTACTTATCGATAAAGGTTTTCCAGGCACCTAGGGGCTGCCAAATTTTTTCTAAGTCTATTTTGGCTGTGAATTGGTTTTCTTTAAGAACGTCGCGGCGATAGCGAAACAAAAATGCTGAGGCGCGCATATTGGCGGCACAGTGGAGCCAGATACGCTTGCTTTCATGGGACTGCATGGCGGCAATAAAAAGCGTAAAGTCTGATTCCGACGGATTTAAAAAATTCACCGGAATATGAATATATTGCATACCCAGCGCTTTTATCAGGGCAGGCTCATTATCTAGGGCGTTCTCGGCATTATGGGGTGCCAGATTAATAACCACCTCAAATCCGGCAGCGGAGATGCTGGAAAACTGCTTTTCGGTGGGCTGGCCTGAGGTGACAAGCTGTTGGTTGATGGGCAGATAATTAAATACGCTTGGCAGCGCTGAGCCTGTGAACCTTGCTGGACTGTATTTATCGACTAGGGTCAGTAGATAGCCCAGCGTGGTTTTTAAGGTTCTGACGCTCAGTTGTTGGCTCCAGCAGCCTTGAGAGCCTCTACATAGTCTGCCCCATGACCGTGCTGGCTGACTATCTGAATAAGAGACATACCCTCTGGATTGACAGCGTTTATATTGTGCCCGGCCTGAGTAAAAAACCCTAAAAAGGTAACAAAGTTTTCCAGATTCATACCGCGATAGGCTTTTTCTAGTAGATGAAAATCTCGCTCTACCCCAGCCGGTGGCTGGTAGTCCAAAAAGCTTTTAACTCGCTCATCGTCGAAGACTTCGCCGAGGACTTTTTGTTTGTCTTTCTTGACTGACATGCTCTTCCCTAATTTCACAGTAGTTCGTTAAGTTTTTTAGCGAGAATCTGGTTGACCTGCTGTGGATTAGCCTGACCTTTAGAGGCTTTCATGATCTGACCCATAAAGCCGCCAAGTTTTTTCTTACGCTTGGCCTCGTCGCTATTAATGTAGTCGTCTACCATGGCCGGATTGGCGGTCAACACCTCTGCCACCATCTGTTCCAGTGCACCGCTGTCGGAGACCTGTTTGAGTCCGCGTTTCTCAATAATCTCGTCGGCGCTGCCCTCTCCGGACCAGATTCCATCGAAGACTTCTTTGGCCATTTTCCCACTTATACTATTGTCCGCAATGCGCACTATAAGGCCGGCCAGCTGCTCGGCGCTAACAGGGCTTTTGGCAATACTGAGATCTTCGTTATTCAGTCGCGCTGCCAGCTCCCCGGTCGTCCAATTTGCCGCCAGTTTTGGATTGTTGGATGCCGCGGCAGCCGTCTCGAAGTAGCTTGCCATAGAGGCATCAGCGCCCAGCACGCCGGCATCATATTCAGAAAGAGCATACTGCTCTACAAAACGGGTCTGTCGTGCATCTGGAAGTTCCGGCATGGCACGACGCAACTCTTCAATGGTTTCATCGCTCACCACCACCGGCAGGAGATCTGGACAGGGAAAGTAGCGATAGTCGTTGGCTTCTTCTTTACTACGCATGGAGCGCGCAGTTTTAGTTTCACCATTGTAGAGGCGAGTTTCTTGTACCACTGTGCCGCCATCTTCAATCAGATCAATCTGACGCTCTACCTCTCTGGCAATAGCCTCTTCCATAAACTTAAAGGAGTTGAGGTTTTTAGTTTCTGTTCTGGTGCCCAGAATATCACTGCCTCTGGGTTTAACTGATACGTTGACGTCAAAGCGCATACTGCCCTGAGACATCTCACCATCGCAGATGCCAATAGAGGTCACAATACTGTGCAATTTTTTAGCAAAGGCAACCGCCTCTTCCGCACTGCTCATATCAGGTTCAGAGACGATCTCGATCAATGGTGTACCGGCACGATTTAAATCGATACCAGAGACACCGTGGCGGAAATCGCCTTCATGTAGAGATTTGCCGGCGTCTTCTTCTAGGTGAGCATGGTGAATACGAATAGTCTTGGTGCTGCCATCTGCGAGCTGAATCTCAACATTGCCGCGACCAACAATTGGCTTTTCTAGCTGTGTGGTCTGATAGCCTTTCGGCAGGTCTGGGTAGAAATAGTTTTTGCGCTCAAAGGCCGACTCTTTGCCAATCTCTGCATCTATGGCCAGCCCAAACATTACCGCGTAATGCACAGCTTGTTTATTGAGCACAGGTAGAGTGCCTGGCATAGCTAGATCTATAGCGCAGGCCTGAGTATTAGGCTCTGCACCGAAAGCGGTGCTAGCACCAGAAAATATTTTGGTTTTGGTGGCTAGCTGCACATGCACCTCTAGCCCGATGACGGTATCCCAACTCATGCGATGCCCTCCGGTGCCTGTCTGTGCCAGTCGGTCACCTGCTGATACTGATGGGCAACATTAAGCATTAACGCTTCGTCGAAATAGTTACCAATGATCTGAAGCCCGACCGGTTTTCCCTCAACCATACCGCAGGGCACTGACATGCCGGGCAGGCCGGCCAGATTGGTGGCAATGGTATAGATATCTTCTAAATACATAGCGACAGGGTCATCACCTTTAGCCCCAAACTTGAACGCAGGTGATGGGCAGGTAGGCCCTAAAATCACATCCACCTGCTTAAATGCCTCGGCAAAGTCTTTACGGATTAACTGTCGCACTTGCTGAGCTTTGCCATAGTAGGCATCGTAATAGCCGGCTGAGAGGCAATAAGTGCCTATAAGTATGCGGCGCTGAACTTCTTCGCCAAAACCCTCAGCTCTGGTGCGGGTGTACAGATCTTGGAGGTCCTTGGGATCCTCACAGCGGTAGCCATACCTAACACCATCAAAGCGCGAGAGGTTGGCTGAGGCTTCAGCGGGCGCAATAACATAGTACGCCGGCACTGACAGCCCTGAATTGGGCAGGCTAATATCAATTAGCTGAGCACCCTGAGCTTCTAGATCGGCCAGTGCCTGGCGCACGGCTTTTTCGGTGCCTGGGTTCAGGCCCTCTGAGAAGTACTCTTTGGGTACGCCAATTTTCAAACCTTGCATCGAGTCGTTTAGCGAGGCAGTGTAATCTGCTACCGGATGATCGATAGATGTGGAGTCTTTATCGTCAACGCTGGCCATACAGCCCAGCAAGAGTGCACAGTCCTCGGCGGTGCGGGCCATGGGCCCTGCCTGGTCTAAGCTCGAGGCAAAAGCAATCATGCCCCAGCGGGATACTCGCCCATAGGTTGGCTTTAACCCAGTGATACCGCAGAGCGCAGCAGGCTGGCGAATCGAGCCGCCCGTATCCGTGGCTGTGGCAGCTGGGGCCAGCCGCGCTGCTACGGCAGCAGCAGAGCCGCCAGATGAGCCCCCGGGTACAGAGTCAATTGCCCAAGGGTTTTTTACGGGGCCATAAAAGCTGGTTTCATTGGAGGAGCCCATAGCAAACTCATCCATATTGGTCTTGCCAAGCATTACTGCGCCCGCTTTTTCGAAGTTCTCGACGACCGTTGCACTGTAGGGTGGTATAAAGTTATCAAGCATCCTAGAGCCGCAGCTGGTGCGCACACCCTCGGTACAGAAAATATCTTTATGAAGAAGAGGCACGCCGCACAGAGCGGGCGCGTTGCCTTCGGCTAGTCTAGCGTCTGCAGCGGCGGCGGCTTTTAAAGCCTGGTCTGCAGTGATAGTGATAACTGCGTTGTAGCCTGGGTTGAACTCGGCGATTCGGGCTAAAAAGTGCTCAGTGAGCTCAACACTGGAAAATTCTTTACTCTGCAGCCCTTTTACAAGCTCTGCGATAGTTAGGTTATGCATCTGCTGTTCTACTCAGTGGCGGCTATTCAATGACTTTGGGCACTAAAAACAGCCCTGCTTCGGTGTCCGGTGCTATAGCCTGAAGGGCTTCGCGCTGGTTGATTTCGGCGACCTCATCTTCTCTCAAGCGCTGGGTGGCTTGCAGAGGGTTAGCGACATTCTCTATCGCGCTGGTATCCGCAGCACTTAACTGGTCAACCAACTCCAAAACGCTACTCAGACGGGCAGTGACTTCGCTGATAGTTTCATCGTTAATCGCAATGCGGGCTAGGGTGGCTAGCTTTTCAATTTCAGACCGCTCTATGTTCATGATGTTGTCCGTGGTTTAGCAGAATATTGGGCGAAAATTTAAGGTCGTGTAACTCATGGCAAATGGTACAACAAATGAGGCCATTAGGTTAGGGGGGTGGCTTTGGAAATATCCCTATTTGTCGGTATTTTTAATGGTTTTTTTCTTGAATTAACAGAGATATAAGCACTTTTGTTAAAGATCAGCTAGAATCTCTGTCAATAACAAAAAAACAGCTGTGCATCGCTTGCTCTGGGCTTTCTGCACTGTTACATTTTTAGGCTTAATTGTGGGCCGCCTGTGCTAATTTCCGACTGGCCGCTACTGAGGAATAAAATTAGATGTTGTTTAAGAAACTCCGCGGCTTTTTTTCCAGCGATTTGTCAATTGATCTAGGAACCGCAAACACCCTTATCTATGTGCGTGAAAAGGGCATTGTTCTCAATGAGCCGTCAGTGGTGGCAATTCGTCAGCACCAGGGTCAAAAGATTGTTGAGGCGGTTGGTGTTGACGCTAAGCGCATGCTCGGTCGTACGCCGGGCAATATTACCGCCATTCGCCCTCTTAAAGACGGTGTTATTGCAGATTTTCAGGTAACCGAGAAGATGCTCCAGCACTTTATTAAAAAAGTGCATGCACAAAGCCTAGTTCCACCGAGCCCTCGAGTATTGATCTGTGTGCCCTGTATGGCCACTGAAGTCGAGAAGCGAGCGATCAAAGAATCTGCTTATAGTGCAGGGGCTCGCGAGGTTTTCTTAATTGAAGAACCTATGGCTGCCGCCATAGGCGCAGGTCTGCCGGTTGAAGAGGCAGTGGGGTCGATGGTGGTTGATATTGGTGGTGGTACCACAGAAATCGCCATCCTCTCCCTCAATGGCGTGGTTTTCTCTGATTCAGTGCGCATTGGTGGCGATCGCTTTGATGAGGCTATTGTGAATTTTGTGCGCCGCAAGTATGGCAGTGTGATTGGTGATACCACAGCAGAGCGCATCAAGATGGAAATCGGTGCGGCTTATCTGGCTAAAGAGGTGCGCGAGATTGATGTGCGCGGCCGCAATCTAGCTGAGGGTGTGCCAAAAAGCTTTACGTTGACCAGTGATGAAATCCTTGAAGCACTTCAGGAGCCACTGGCGGCCATAGTGCAGGCAGTGAAACGGGTGCTTGAGCAATCGCCACCGGAGCTAGCGTCTGATATTGCTGAGACAGGTATTGTGTTGACGGGTGGTGGTGCGCTGCTGAGAGATCTTGACCGTCTGCTCACTCACGAAACGGGTCTGCCCGTTATTTTGGCAGAGGAACCACTTACCTGCGTTGCTCGAGGTGGTGGTGAGGCGCTGGATATGATGGACAAGAGAGGCTTTGATACCCTGACTCATTAAGTTGAGTCAGGCTAAGCTAACACTTTTGTAGGTTAGTGAGTTTTCAGGAGCAGGTTCATTAGTAGAATTTTTTCCAGGTCGTCTTCTGCACTGCGGAAAATCCTTATTATCGGGCTAGTTGCATTTGGTCTGATGGCTATGGATTCTGCAACTACCTGGCTGTCGCCAGTAACCAACTTTATTGATAATGCCGTGCGTCCAGTCTATTGGCTGACCAATATTCCAGCGCGTGTTCAGGAGTGGGGCGAAGTCAATGGAGCCTCGCGCAAAGACCTCGAGCGAGACAACGCAAGACTTAAACAAGAAACACTAATTCACCGCGCACAGCTCCAGCGTATGGCTGAGTTGACCGCTGAAAATATGCGTCTGAGACAGTTACTTAATGCCACCGAGTTATTGATGGACAGCGTGTTGGTGACTGAGGTGATCGGGGTTTCGCCCAATCCCCAGAGTCACAAGGTAACCATAGATCGCGGCACTAGCGATGGCGTCTATGTAGGTCAACCTATCCTTGACGCTGATGGATTAATGGGCCAGATCATTGCGGTCTATGAAAACCACAGTATCGCTCTATTGATTACCGATAGCGGCCATGCTCTGCCTGTCCAGGTTCTGCGCAATGGCGTGCGCTCAATTGCTGAGGGTACTGCAGATTACAATCGCTTGAGTCTCAGGTTTGTTTCTCCTACCGCTGATATTAAACAGGGCGATGAGCTAGTCAGCTCCGGTTTGGGCGGTCGCTTTCCGGTGGGCTATCCAGTGGGGACTGTTATCAGTATTGACCAGCAGCCCGGCGCATTGTTTCTCGATGTTGAGGTAGACCCCAGCGCGCAGCTTGACCGCAGCCGGCACCTGCTGTTGGTATTTAATACGGGTGACAATCGGCAGGTCAGGAGAGGGCGTTGAAGCCAGTCAGTTATATCAGCCCAGTAATCACCTCGCTGCTGCTGGCGATTATTTTTCAACTGATACCGGTCTCCGGTGACTGGATTCTCTGGAAACCAAATTTTTTAATGCTGGTGGTGTTGGCCTGGATTCTGTACTTGCCCAACCGGTTCGGAGTCGGCTTTGCTGCGGCAGTAGGTCTTTTGGCTGATACACTGTTTAGAACCAACCTCGGCCATTATATGTTGGTCTTTGCGCTCTGTGGAGGCATTGCCTACATCCTGAGTCGTTGGCTGGCCTACTTTTCGCCGCTGCATCGCGCATTTATGGTGGTGGGTCTGGTGGTGTTGGCCGAGTTACTTGAGGCGGCTCTGTATACAATTTGGGATGTATCTATGAATTTGGGCCATCTACCGGCTTTGGGTCTGACTTCGGCGATAGTCTGGTTGTTTGTAGATAAATTAGTGGCCAGAATATGCCAGCGTCAGCGTTAAACCCGCCTGTCTATTTTCCCTTGGAGTTATATTGACGCAACCTAATATGATCCTTGCCTCTGCCTCCCCGCGCCGTGCCGAGCTACTGCGGCAAATCGGTGTGCGTTTTGTGGTGGCTCCGGCCAATATAGACGAAAGTCAGCAGTTGGGTGAATCACCAGCAGACTATGTTGTTCGCATGGCGGTCAAGAAAGCTACAGCTGGTTACAGCCGGCAGGCTAGCGATTTGCCCTTTATGGGAGCTGATACTGCAGTTGTTTGCGGAGAGCAGATTTTTGGTAAGCCAAGCTGCAAAGATAATGCTCTGTATATGCTCGACCAACTTTCGGGAAGAACTCATCAAGTACTTTCCGCTGTTGCCATGACTACAGGAGTGGATACTAAGGTCAGGCTATCAACAACTGCAGTGACATTTCGCACAATCTCTCAACAGGAGTGTCTTAACTACTGGCAGACTCAGGAGCCTCTCGGAAAGGCAGGCGCCTATGCCATTCAGGGTAAGGCAGCACTCTTTGTGACACACCTCGAAGGCAGTTATAGTGGGGTAGTGGGGCTGCCTTTGGCGGAGACCGAACAACTATTAAAGCACTTTGCAGTGCCCCTGTGGCAAACAGTATCACCCTAGTAGCATCCCATTGATTTTGGCTGCGCCCTACTAGGTTATAGGACGTTATATTTTAGTGGTTACAATGCTGTAGTCGCTACATTATTTATCTTTTGCGGAAAACATTATGAGCAGAGAAATTCTTATCAATATTACGCCGATGGAAACTCGCGTAGCCTTGGTAGAAAATGGTGTGCCGCAAGAAATTTCTATCGAACGCAATCAGAAGCGCGGCCTTGTAGGTAATATTTATCTTGGTAAGGTCGTACGTGTATTGCCTGGTATGCAGGCGGCATTTGTCGATATTGGCGTCGAGCGCACCGCCTTTCTCCATGTCGATGACCTTCATGCGGATACAAAAAGTCAGAATCAGGATAAAGATGCAGCTGCTCTGGATACCAAAAGTTCGGATAACAAAAGCCCGGATATAAGAACACTGCTTCGCGAGGGTCAAAAGATACTGGTTCAGGTCATCAAAGATCCAATTAACAGCAAGGGTGCAAGGTTAACGGCGCAGCTCTCGGTGGCTGCGCGCTATCTGGTTTATATGGACAAGAGCACCCATATAGGTGTGTCCCAGCGCATTGAAGACGAGCAGGAGCGCGAACGCCTGCGCGATGTTATTGCAGCCGTGATTGATGAAACTCAAGACCCAGAAGACAGCAGCGGCGGCTATATTGTACGCACAGCAGCTGAGGCTGTGACGGCTACCGAATTGCACTCGGACATGCGTTTTTTGCAGCGGCTTTGGCGACACATCGAGCAGAGTCAGGCAGAGGCCTCGGTACCTAGCTGCATCTATGAAGAGCTGCCACTCTACAAGCGGGTACTGCGAGACATGGCCTGTACCCAGGTCGAGAAGATTCTGGTTGATTCCAGGGAGATACTTGCTGAGCTGGTACACTTTGGCAATAAATTTAGCCCGGAGATCGCGCGATTGATAGAGCATTATCCGGGCGAGAGGCCGCTGTTCTACCTGCATGGTATCGAAGATGAAATAGCTAAAGCGCTGCAGCGATCTGTACCCCTCAAGTCTGGTGGGCACCTAGTGATTGATCCCACCGAGGCTATGACCACTGTAGATGTTAATACTGGGGCCTTTGTGGGGCACCGCAACCTTGAAGAAACAATTTATAAAACCAATCTAGAAGCGGCGGCCACCACAGCGCGACAGATCCGTATGCGCAACCTAGGTGGAATTATTATCGTCGACTTTATTGATATGCAAAATCTTGAGCATCGCCGTCAGGTGCTGCGCACGCTGGGAAAAGCGTTGGACCGTGATCCGGCAAAAACCAAGCTATCTGGCGTGACTGAGCTTGGGCTGGTGCAAGTAACCCGAAAACGCACCAGCGAAAGTTTAGAGCAGTTACTCTGTGATGGATGCCCCACCTGTCATGGCCGGGGATCTATCAAGTCGGCTGAGACTGTGAGTTACGAAGTTCTGCGCGAGATTTTAAGGGTGGCGAGAGCCTATGAATGCGACCAGCTCAGAGTGCTAGCGTCTACAGCAGTGATAGAAAGGCTGTTGGATGAGGACAGTGCGCAGGTCGCTGATTTAGAGGAATTTATAGGTCGCACCATTCAGTTTCGTGCCGAGGCATTATTTGCCCGTGAACAGTTCGATATTATCCCGGTCTGAGCCTGAATGATGATAAGCACCCTATACAATGCAGTAAAAACCCTGAACCGATGGTTCTGGCTGAGTGCTGCACTGCTCGTCATAGGTACTGTTATTTTTGTTGTGGTTGGGCGCCAGACTATTGCCAATGTGGACAGCCTGCGTCCCGATGTTCAGGCATTTATTTCAAACCGCATTGGTATGCAAGTGGAATTAGGCAAGTTGCAGGGCGAGTGGCCAAGGCTTGTCCCCATCCTAGATATTGAGAAAGTTAGAATCATCGCCGACGATCAAACAGCCGCAGTTGTTATGGACCATGGTCGCGCCAATCTAGATCTATTAAACAGCCTAAAATATCGCACTACGGTCTGGCGTGAACTAGTTGTCGAAAATCTCGCTCTTAGCTTTGCTGAAAATGCCAATGGTCGCTGGGCGCTAAAAGGCTTCGAAGGTGGTTCTCAGGATGATCTACAGCCAATTCTGGATCCGCTGTTTTACAGCCGTCTCATTAGGTTGAAACAGGTTGAAGTTAATCTGGAATTTTTCTCCGGTAAGCTAATGCAGGTTTATGGCGATAACCTGCAACTTGAAAATGACACAGATTTTCACCGCGCCGAGCTTTCGCTGCGCCTGTCAGATCAAAGGGTACCTGCTTATCTTTTGTTGGAAGGCGAGGGCGACCCAGCCGATTTAGAGTCTTTCCATGCCAATGGCTATCTGCAGCTACAGGGGTTTAATGTTTCCCACCCAGTGGTTGATATTGCTAAGTCTGTTTTGCCAGAATTATTTGCCAATCTAACTGATTTCCAAGCTAATGCCAGCGGTGAAGTCTGGTTTGATATACATCCCGGCGGGGCATTGGATTTCGAGGGCAATCTGGCAATTTCTGAGGTGCCACTGGATTGGCTAGTGGATGTGCCGCCAGTCAAGGATATCAGCACTCAACTGACCGGTTGGTTTACGCCTGGCCTAGATTGGGGTTTGCGACTTCAAGGTTTTGGCTTGAGCTGGTCTGATGCGGAGATAGAACCACTAGATCTGGTTTACTCTCAGCGTTTGGGATCGCATTGGCGCGATTTTGATGTTTCGGTTAACCATATAGATCTGAGCATACTCACAGACCTAGTGCGTAAAACTAGAATATCCACAGAGCAAATTTTAACTGTGATGGATGCTCTGCGACCTCAGGGAAGCCTCAGCGAGCTAACCCTTGGGCACAATGAAGCTGGTTACTATACCTCCGCTAACTTGGACTCTGTGGATATGCGCCCCTACAAAGGTGCGCCCGGGGTAAAAGGTCTCAGCGGTTATCTTGAAGTACAGCAGAACGCAGGGCTCTTCCATTTGGCTGATACCAATGGCTTTGATGTTTTCTTCCCTAAGGTTTACCGAGACTATCTGCACATAGAAGAGGCTCTGGGTACGGTCTACGTGGATTGGGCTGCTGCTAGTGAACGCTTACTTGTGCGCAGTGACCCAATAATGACCAAGGTCGAAGCTGGAACACTACAAATCGTATTTTCCACCGAGCAGTCACTGCCGTCTAATGGGCAGCCGCCAGAATTTAGCATGCTTATTGGTGGCAAGAATATAGATGCCACCTACACTGAGCAGTATCTTTCCTACAATACGCCAGCTGATCTCTCTACCTGGCTCACAGAGGCAATTCTTGCAGGCAATGTAAGAGAAATGGGTATGCTGTTTCGCAGTGGTCCTCCGCGCAATGATCGCAATAGCAGAACCACGCAGCTTTTGTTTGATATTGAAAACAGTGATCTAAATTATCACCCAGATTGGTTGGGGCTCCGCAACTCAGAGTCTCTGGCGTTGATAGACGATGGATATCTAGAATCCACAGTGACAAAAGGCACCGTCGGTCAAGCCAATATTGTCAACGCCAAAGTCACCTATGACGCTGACTTAGACGAGGCGCAGCGTTTTATGATGGTTGAGGCTGAAGTTGCAGCTGAGCTACCAGCAATGATAAGTCTTTTGGCGCAATCACCTCTCAAGAGTAATCTTGGCGCTCTGCGAGGGTGGGATTTTGGCGGCCAAACCAGTAGTCAGATGCAACTAAAAATTCCTATGGCGGGCAGGGCCGGTAAAAAGTTAGGCCTCGAGCAGCAGGGTGACTATTGGGTTAGGACCCAGCTAAATAATGCCCTGATAGATATCCCCGAATCGCCAATATTGCTGGAGAATATTGCCGGACAGATAGATTTCTCTATTGAGGGCGGAATGCAGTCAGACGCCATTACGGCTTCGTTTTGGCAGCAGCCTCTAACCGCAAAGTTATTCAAAACTGACGGCCTACAGAAAATTGTCTTTGACACTCAAATCGAGCCACAGAGTCTTACTAGGCTTGTCGATTTCCCCTGGGGTGAAGTACTTTCGGGTCGCTTCCCTGTTGAGGCGACATTGAGTCTACCCAACATTGATGCCAATGAGTTTGCAACCTTGCAGCTACAAACTCAGATGGCTGGTACCAGAGTAATGCTACCCAAGCCTCTGGGGAAGACGGCAACCGAGCCTAGAGCTTTGGATGTAACTCTTTATTTCAGCCCTCAGTTCGAGCGTCTAAGCGGCCGCTTTGGGAAGCAGCTTGTTACGGACCTCACCTTTTCCGATGGTGCCCTTGTCGAGGGCATACTGACCTTCGATCGCGACGAAATTATCCCTGAACCAGATAAGCTTTTAATAGCAGCCCATTTGCCGACCACTAATTTAGAGGCCTGGCAACCTGTGGTGGATTTATTCACCCCTAGCCCAGCAAATCAGCCGATGGACCGCTCTGCCAATCGCAGGCTGCCAATATTTGATTTACATTTTGATCAGCTGGATGTGGCGACCTTCAAGATAAAGGATATCCAAGCCCGAGTTGATATTAATCCTGAGGACACCGCTATCCGTTTTAACAGTGACCTTGCCGATGGATTGATACGCCTGTCGGCAAATAAGACGCAGGTTCCCTGGGTTGAGCTTTCACGGTTGAGCTTGCCGAGTGCGGTGTTGCAGCAAAAAATTGGTCTACAGACCGTAGATCCGAGACGCTTTGTTGCGGTAGATCTGGCTATTGAAAGTCTCTTTGTTGGCGCTAAAAAATGGGGTTCGCTGGGATTTGAGTTGCGACCAGAAATTTCTGGTGCCGCGTTTAACAAGATTCGGGGTAATTTATTCGGCCTGAGGCCGGGCATGTTCGACCAGGAGCCGCCAACAGAGTTCTTTTGGAGCTACGATGGTACTGAACACGGCAGCCGAGTTGTGGGCCCAGTGGGGGTGGACAATATAGGCGATATTTTTACTGGCTTTGACACAGAGCCTGTCGCGGATAGCGGGTCTGGAAAGCTTGTCTTCGATCTGGCTTGGCAAGATAAACCCTGGGCCATAAGTAGAGAAAACCTTAATGGTCAGTTTCAGATAGAACTGAGGGACGGCAGTTTTTATAAATCCTCTGGTGGCGCTAACGCTACACTCAAACTGGTCAGCCTGCTAAATTTTGCGAATTGGTTAAGGCGTCTTCAGTTGGATTTTTCAGATGTGGTCGGGCAAAACCTTTCCTACAACAGTCTGGCGGGCACTATTGAGTTTGAAAATGGGTTGGCCAGTTTGCGAGACCCGCTCAAGATGCAGATGCCTTCAGGACGTATGAGTATGGCCGGTAATTTTGACCTGATTAACGAAACCGTAGATACCAGATTGTTGGCAACATTGCCGGTGGCCACAAACTTACCCTGGGTTGTGGCTCTGGTTGGCGGTCTGCCTGCGGCTGCGGGCGTCTATCTGACCAGTAAACTGGTGGAGAAGCAGGTGGATAGACTGTCGAGTATTAGCTACGAGGTCACAGGCCCCTGGGATGATATTAAGATTTCTGTCGACCGAATTTTTGCGGCAGAGCTCAAGGCTACCGCGGCTGAAACTGCCGAGACAGCTGCAAAGGAAGACACTCAGCAGCTGAACTCCAAACCTCAGGGAACTGAGCAGCAACCATAGTCGATCACATGAAAATAACTGTTGCCGCAATCCAGTTAAAACCATTAGCCTCTATTGAGGCTAACTTGGACAGTGCTGCCAAGCTCTTACAACAGGCGGTCGATCGCGGCGCACAGCTGGTGGTACTACCTGAAAATTTTGCCTATTACGGGCAGTCCAATATTGCCCACATAGGACAACTTGAAGCCAACCCTTGCGGCCCTGTGCGGCAATTCTTGGCTGAACAGGCAAAGAAATTGGCGATCTGGTTAGTGGCGGGCACGTTGCCAGTGGCTGATAAGCACGCGAAGCCCTATGCCAGGTCCTATCTGTTTAATCCTCTGGGTGAGGTAATGGGTGTTTACGATAAAATTCATCTGTTTGATGCAGATGTAAGGTCTGGTGCAGGCCAGACTAGTTATAAAGAATCCAATGACTATTTGCCGGGACAGCGAGTTGCCGTTGTTCCCACAGAGTTAGCAACACTGGGTCTGAGTGTCTGTTACGACCTGAGATTTGCCGAATTATATCGACAGTTAGCTGATAGGGACGCCGAGATAATTGCCGTGCCAGCTGCGTTTACAACAGTTACTGGCAGAGATCACTGGCAATTATTGCTCAGGGCTCGAGCGGTCGAGAATCAGGTCTTTGTAATTGGTGCCAATATGGTCGATCGCGATCATGCAGTGCGCGGTTTGTGGGGTGGCAGCGCAATTATTGATCCCTGGGGTAATGTACTGGCTTCTGTAGATGATCAGCCCGGCGTTGTGGCGGTGGAAATAGATACTCAGGCAATCGCAGCGACGCGCGCTAAGATGCCGGTTTTCCAGCATCGAAAGCTTTAGCAGAGGCAGTTACTCAGTTACTTCTCGCAGATAGGCAAATAGCTTGCGGGCAGCTGCTGGCGGTTTTTTTAATTCAGCTTCTCTATTGGCCTGGCGCTGCAGGTTTCGCAGCTGTTGGCGCTCAGTGTGGGGGTAGAGCGCAACAAAGTCCTCAATTGCAGGAGCGCCCTGACTGATTATTTGGTCGCGCCAGTTTTCCAATTTGGCAAAATGCTGCCTGTAGGTTTGGGACTGATGATCCATGCTATCCAATGTATCCTTGATAACATCCATATCTAGCGAGCGCATTAGTTTGCCAATATATTGCAGTTGCCGCCGTTTGGCTTCTCGGCTTTTTAATTTGCGGGCAACCTGAATAGCTTCTTTTAGGGCTTCAGGTAAGTCGAATTTACACAGTTTGCCCTCGGGCATTTCTACCAGCTGTCTACCCATTTCCTGTAGAGCCTGACTATCCCGTTTGAGCTGGGACTTACTGGGGCCATCATAGTCGGGGTGATCTATTTCTTCACTCATTAGGTTAAAAATACCACAGCTAGCCCAAGAAAGGAGACAAAGCCCACAATATCTGTAACCGTGGTGAGAATCACAGAGCCTGCTAGGGCTGGGTCAATGTTCATTGATCGTAGCATAACCGGTAGCAGAGTGCCGGAGACTGCCGCAGCCATTAGGTTTATTGCCATGGCTAAACCTATAACCACAGCCATGGTGATATCCCCAAACCATAGAGACACTACTGCGCCAACCACCAATGCATATAGCAGACCATTAATGGCGCCCACGGTAAATTCTTTGCTTAGTAGCCAGGATAGATTGCCACGCTCAACCTGACCTAGGGCCATACCACGAATAACTACGGTCAGTGTCTGACTGCCAGCTACACCGCCCATGCTGGCAACAATTGGCATCAAAATTGCCAAGGCAACTACCTTGTCCAAGGTCTCTTCAAACAGACTGATGGCCGACGAGGCGAGAATAGCAGTGAGCAGATTGACGCCCAACCACAGCGCACGCCTTGGGGCGGTGCGATTAATAGAGGAGAAAGTGTCCTCGGTATCGCTTAGACCGGCCATTGCCAGTAGCGAGTGATCTGCGTCTTCGACAATAACATCTACCACATCATCAATGGTGATGCGCCCCAGCAACTGATTTTGGTCGTCCACCACTGGTGCCGAGACCAGATCCTGTCGCTGGAAGAGCTGGGCCACGTCGGAGCTGATAAGATTGACATGAATAGCCTGTACTTCGGTATTCATCACCTCTCGCACCGTGGTAGTGGGGCTGGATGTGAGTAGCCTGCCCAGAGGTAGGTTGCCGAGAAAAACGTCTCTGCGGCTAACGACAAATAAATTGTCAGTAGTATCAGGTATTTCTTCAAATCGGCGCAGATAACGCAGCACTACATCCACCGTAATATCTGGCCGCACAGTGATAACCTCGGTGTCCATTAGTCCACCGGCGGTGTTTTCATCGTAAGTGAGCACTGACTCTACGCGAAGCCTGTCCTGTACCGACATTGCCTGAAGCACTTCCGGAATAACACGGTCCGGCAGCTGCTGAAGAATATCCACAATATCGTCGACATCTAGACCTTCGGTCAGAGACGCAACTTCGGCACCATCCATCTCATTGAGAAATTCCAGCTGAATTTCGTCGGATAGCTCCTGCAAGACTTCCCCGGATATTTCCGGATCCACTAGCTCCCAGAGAATATGTCGAAATTTTGGTGGCGCTGTTTCCAGCTGGTGAGCAACATCAGGTGGCGAGAGATTATTCAGGGTGTGGCGAACCTGATTCAGTGTCACTGAATCGATAGTAGTACCAAGCTTTGCTAATAGGTTATCTTCGGTAATGTTGGTCATCTCGCTTCCCTTACTTAACCCAGATGCTAGGTTAGAAGGTTGCATTTTAGCGGGCTATGACCCCAACGGATAGGTTTTACTGCAACAATACCAACGATAAAGTAGCGTTATTCACCTTCACCAAAATAGTCCGCCAGTAACTGGGTAATTTCATCGCAGGCCGCCTGCTCGTCCGGCCCGTCGAATTGAAATGTTAGCTCTGTGCCTTTATTCGCGGCCAGCAGCATCAGCGACATGATGCTTTTAGCATCTACCAGTTGTTCTCCTCTGCCGATGCGAATTTTACATTGGTGATGTCCTGCGGCGTTGGCGAGTTTGGTAGCTGCTCGGGCATGCAGCCCCAGCTTGTTAATAATTGTTAGCTGTCTGTGAATCATAGGAGGGCTCTGCACTTCACGAGTTAAGTTCTTTGTGCACCACCTGCACAAAGGGCTGTTCTTTGGCAAAGTGCTCGCAGAGACGATTGGCTAGATATACCGAGCGGTGTTGGCCCCCTGTACAGCCGATAGAAATAGCTAGGTAACTGCGATTGTTGGCTTGAAATTTGGGTATCCAGCGGGTCAGGTAGCCAATGATATCCGCCAACATGGAGGCCACATCCACCTGACTCTCTAGGAATTGTATAACGTCTGGATCTTTACCTGTCATGGTGCGCAGCTCGGGCTTCCAATAGGGATTGGGTAAACAGCGGACATCAAAAATAAAGTCTGAATCCTCAGGAGTTCCCCGCTTAAAACCAAAGCTCTGAAAAAGAATCGACATGTGCTCTGCACTGTGCGGCACAACAGTATTTTTGATTAAATCGCGCAACTGATGAAGAGAGAGCCCAGATGTGTCTATGTTACGATCAGAAATATCTGATATCGGCGCCAGCATGTCTTTTTCTAGATTAATCGCTTCTTTTAGACTGATACTGTCGTTGCTCAGTGGGTGTTTGCGCCTTGTTTCACTGTAGCGGCGCAGCAAGTCGCTTCCATGGGCCTGCAGGAAGATCACACTGACCTCCACACCGCTGTCTTCTATCAACTTTAGAATCTGTGGGATTTTATTGAGATCTCCAACCAGGTTGCGAGCGTCTATGCCCACTGCTAGCTTTAGATCCGAGCTACTAGAATGCTCTTCTTCGAGCTGATGGATAAGCTCTGGGAGCAGCGCTGCAGGTAAATTATCGATACAGGTAAAGCCAACGTCTTCGAGAATATTGAGAGCAGAGGTTTTACCGGACCCTGAGCGGCCGCTGATAACGACTAAACGCATGATTAGTTAGTGCGCTCCAATTGGATGGCGGTGGAATAAAGTTCTTGGTCGCTGCGGCACTGCCTGAGTGACTGCCGCGATGTCTCATCTTGCATCATCTGAGCAATTCGCGCCAGCGTGGCTAAGTGTTCATCATTTCTTTCTTCTGGCACCACCAGCGCAAAAATTAAATCCACAGGCTGATCATCCAGTGCATCAAAATCTATGGGTTGATGCAGCTTAATTAGGCAGCCATGGATGCGGTTAAACCCAGATGCTCGACAGTGGGGTATGGCGACGCCTTCCCCAATGCCAGTGCTTCCGAGCCGTTCGCGGGCCACTAGGCTGTGAAAAAGTTTATCGGTCTGTTCTTTATCTCCCCCAAGTTGTTCGGTGATAAAGATGGAAAGATTTTCCAAGACTCTTTTTTTGCTGCCCCCAGGCAAATCGCATTGGGTCATTGCCGGGGTCAGTACATCGGTGATTTTCATTGGTGAAACTAATGGCCTCTGTGTTTCTCTTTATGCTTTATCAGTTGTCGATCAAGCTTATCCGTTAGAGCATCGATAGCTGCGTATAGATCTTCGTGTTGAGCATTGGCAAATATTTCGCCCCCTGATACATGAATGGTGGCTTCGGCTTTTTGGGCTAATTTATCTACGGTCAGAATAACAGCAGTGCTGGTGATGTGGTCGTAATGTCTTTCTAGTTTGGAAAGTTTGTTAGTCACATAGTTGCGAATTGGGTCGGTGATATCTAAATGGTGCCCACTGATGGTCATTTGCATGCACTTCTCCTTTTACTTAGCGTTATCAAATCGTTTTCGTTGGCTCGATGACTGGATTCCCATACTCTCACGGTATTTGGCCACGGTACGCCGGGCGACGTGAATCCCCTGCTCCTCTAGTAAAGAGGTGAGCTTGCTATCACTCAGTGGCTTGCTGGGATTTTCTGCTCCGATCATTGTTTTTAGGATAGCGCAAACTGCAGTCGATGAACACTCTCCTCCGCTAGCCGTGCCCACATGACTTGAAAAGAAATATTTCAGTTCGAAAATACCCTGAGGTGTAGCCATATACTTGGTGGTAGTTACTCGGGATATGGTGGACTCGTGGAGGTCTAGTTTAGCGGCTATATCTGAGAGCACCATAGGCTTCATTGCCACAGGACCATGATCGAGGAAGCCCTGCTGCAAATCAATGATTGTCATGGCGACGCGCATAAGAGTTTCATTGCGACTTTCTAGGCTCCGCAAGAACCAGCGTGCCTCTGCAAGATTGTCTTTGAGAAATTGATTTTCGTTGCTGTTATCTGATCGCTTAATCAAGTTGCTGTAAGTGTCATTGATGCGCAGGCGCGGCATATTGCCGTTGTTGAGTTGCACTCGCCAGCGTCCGGAGACTTTCTCAACATAGACATCTGGGACTATATATTCGGCATTATTTGCAGCGAGTATTTCGCCGGGACGCGGATTTAGGCTGCGAATAAGCCCCAGCGCCGCCTGTATATCTGTATTTGAATAACCAGTCTTTTTGCTCAGTTTGGTTATATCAACGCTGGTGATATCCTCAAGAAACTCATTGGTTAGACGTTTTGCCTGGGCTAAATGGGGCGTATCAGTGCTCAATTGATTGAGCTGGATCAGCAGGCATTCTTTGATATCTCGACCAAAAACCCCAGGTGGGTCAAACTGTTGAAGGCGCCGCAATACAGCGATCAGCTCGTCTTCCTCCAGAGCATCATCTGGCTCTTGGTACTGAATGTGAGCGGTAATTTCTTGCAGGTTGCCACTGATGGTGCCGCTGTCATTAATTGCGTCAATATAGGCCTCAGCAATTTCACGGTCACGATCTGAAAAAGGGGTTAGATTGAGTTGCCAGTGTAAATGATCCTGCAGTGACTCGGTCACCTGGTATACCTGCTCTAGATTCACTTCACCGCCACTCCCTGAGGACGACGAGGCGTTGTAGACCTCATCCCAATTGGCATCAACCGGCAAATCCTGAGACGTTTGATCATCCCACGAGCTATCTATTTCAGCCTGTGTAAGGGTAACTTCAGTAGCATCCGCGGCAGCAGCATGGAGGTTGGGGTCATCCGAGTTAAGGTCGACATCTAGGTCTTGGTTGACCGCAGAATTGGTATCAGTAGGTTCCTGGTTTTCAGAAGCCCCCTGGTCTTCGTCGATTTCAAGCAGAGGATTGTTGTATAGCTGCTCTATTACTTCCTGGCGCAATTCTAAGGTAGACAGCTGCAGCAGTTTGATGGCCTGCTGAAGCTGTGGCGTCATCGTAAGCTGTTGGCCAATCTTTAGCTGTAAGCCTGGGCGCATAGATAATGATCTATTTACTTAGAAACGAGATGCAAGTTTAGTGCCGACTTATAGCGGCTGGCAATGACCCATTTACCAAATACCCAGCTATTACAGGGTAAAGTGCTCTCCAAGGTAGGTTTTACGTACTTTCTCGTCACTTAGTATGTGCTCTGTAGAGCCTTCTGCTATGACATGGCCCTCACCAATGATGTAGGCATGCTCACAGATATCTAGGGTCTCACGAACATTGTGGTCGGTGATAAGCACGCCAATACCTTTATCGCGCAGGTGGCGGATAATATTCTTAATATCAGTCACCGATATAGGGTCAACGCCAGCGAAGGGTTCATCGAGCAGAATAAACTGTGGGTTTGCTGCCAGCGCTCGAGCTATTTCCACACGTCGTCGCTCCCCGCCAGACAGACTGATGCCACTGTTTTTGGCTAGATGAGAAATATGAAACTCATGCAAAAGCTCATCGAGCTTTTGAGTGCGCTGCTGGCGAGTAAGCTCAGAGCGCGTTTCAAGGATAGCTAGGATATTATCCTCGACACTTAGTTTTCTAAAAATCGAGGGCTCCTGAGGAAGATAGCCCAGCCCGCGTCTGGCACGACCATGCATAGGCAGAGCGGTAATGTCTATGTTGTCTACAGTGACAGTGCCGCCGTCCTGACCAACCAGGCCAATAATCATGTAGAAGCAGGTGGTTTTGCCTGCTCCATTTGGCCCCAGTAAGCCGACGATTTCTCCCTGTTTGACCGAGAGAGATACATCTTTTACCACCGGTCTTTTGCCGTAGGCTTTAGCCAGATTTCGCGCTTCTAAAACTGCCATTACTGTTCGGTCTCTTCTTCTGCTTCGATACTGGAGTCGTCTTGAGTTGAGGGTGGAATAACCAGCTGAATTCTCTGTTGTTCGCCGCGGTCGCCCCCCTTGGCCTTCCAAGTTTCGTTTTTAAGGTCGTAGCTAATTCTATCGCCTTTAATCAACGTGCCATTGCGAGCCAATGAGGCATTGTGCTGCAAATTGATTTTGTCAGTTGCCAGCAGGTATTCGATAACCTCGCCACGGGCAATCACTAGGCCGCCCTCTGTATCTGGTTGCTGCTGATAACTTGCTGGTGAGCCCTCGGAGATGATTCGACTAACCTTTTTATCTTTGTAGTGAATGGTCACTCTGTCTGCGTCTATGAGCACAGAACCCTGGCGGATAATAACGTTGCCCTTATATTCAGTGAGACCTGATTTCTCGTTGCGTTCGGCAGAATCGGACTCTATGGTAATCTGCTGCTTGCGGTCGTCGGGAAGTGCGTTGGCTGTTACTGAACACAGCAGGCTGAGACTGACGAGAAACTGTAGCCCACCGGCAATGAGTTTAGAGTGGTTCATGGATAGCGCGAACCTTTGATTTAATACTGAAGACTTCATTGGCAAGATTTGCGTCCAACCCTTTTCCTGAGAGTGTAACCTCTGGTGTTTGTAGTTTAAAGCGGCCATTGGTAGCGGCAATTTGACTGTCTGGCGCATAGGTCATGTTAGGGGCGCTTAACCGAGTCGCCCCCTGAGCACTCTCAATCACAGCGACAACACTGCCATTTAAGCTCAGTAGACCACCGTTGTCTGAGAGCGCTCCGCGATCAGCTTTTAGTGTGACGTTTTTGTCAGATTTCTGGTCTCTGGAGAGGATATTAGGCTGGGTGAACGTCAATCTGGAGCTGGTGGTGAAAAACTCCATTTTAGGCGCAGATATAGCAAGCTGTTCCGCGCCATTCGTAGCAAATCTGCGGCTAGTGACCATGGTCATATAGCTATCAGCGCTGGGAATTGCTTCAACTTGATCGGGCTGTTGGCGCATAAATGACTCTGGGGGGCTATCCCAGACCAGTAGAAAACCGCTGATAAGTATCAGCAGGCCTGATACTAAAAAAACCTGTCGAATCATTGATAACTAGCCAACAGAGTATCAAGCTTTCCCTGAGCTTCAAGGATCATTTCGGCGACTTCTCGCACAGCGCCATCGCCGCCGCGCCGATTAGTCTGCCAGCTAGCCTGCTTAGCTAAAGTGGTACTTCCATTAGCTGGAGTAATGCCAAGGCCAACGCGCAATATCACTGCAAGGTCTGGGAGGTCGTCACCCACAAAGGCGATTTCATCCATTGCAATATCCATGGTTTGCAGCAGTTCATTGAGGGCGGTCAGCTTATCTTCTCGGCCCTGCACTACAGGGCTTATAGAAAGTTCATCGGCGCGGCGCTGCAATAGAGCCGATACCCGACCGGTTATAATTCCCACCTGCACGCCAGCTTTTTGCAGCAGTTTAATACCCAGGCCATCCTGAATATTGAACGCTTTCATTTCTTCGCCACTGTTGCCGTAGTAGAGCCTGCCATCGGTAAGCACGCCATCCACGTCCAAAAGCAACAGCTTGATCTTCTTTGCCGCCTCAATAACTGTGTCTGGAGCAGAGTCAGTCATTAGACTACCCCTGCGCGCAAAATATCATGCATATGCAGAACGCCAAGCGGGTGCTGTTGATCATCTTCGACAATCAGTGCGGTGATACTGGCAGACTCCATAATATTTAGCGCTTCGGCAGCGAGAATATCACTACTGATGGTTTTGGGGTTAGCTGACATAACGTCTGCCATGCTTGCCGAGCTGATATCGATTTTTTGATCAATCACGCGGCGCAAATCACCATCTGTAAATACGCCGAGTAATTTATTCTGGCTATCGACTACAGTGGTCATGCCAAAGCCTTTTTCTGTCATTACCAGCAGTGCATCTTGTAATAGCTGGTCAGCGCCCACCTTAGGGACTTCACCATCTTTGTGCATAATGTCGCCGACTCTCAGTAGCAGTTTGCGGCCCAGCGCACCTCCCGGATGAGAAAATGCAAAGTCCTCGGCGGTAAAGCCTCGGGATTCAAGAAGGGCAATAGATAGAGCGTCACCCATCACCAGAGTCACAGTAGTGCTGGTGGTAGGTGCTAGATTTAGCGGGCAGGCTTCGGTGCTAACGCTGACATTGAGGTTTGCACATGCAGCCTGAGACAGCACTGAGTCCGAATCACCCGTCATACTGATCAGCGGGATGCCCAGACGTTTAATCAGCGGCAAAATAGTAACCACCTCGGCGGTACTGCCTGAGTTTGATATGGCGATAACCACGTCGTCTTTGGTAATCATGCCCAGGTCGCCGTGACTGGCTTCGCCTGGATGCACAAAGAATGCAGGCGTACCTGTGCTAGCCAAGGTGGCGGCAATCTTATTACCTATATGACCAGATTTGCCCATACCGGTGACTACCACTCGGCCCCGACAGGCTAGAATTGTCTTGCAGGCGAGTTCAAAATTGCTGTCAATGCAATGCGCCAGCTGACTGACGGCCTCTGCTTCCATCTCGATAGTGCGCAGTCCTGATGAAATAAAGTCTTGTGTCGCCATAGGTAAGCTGATTGCCCGTAATTAATTTTTCAATAGTTAATCTGCTGCTCGAAACAGCAGAGAGTGCCCCATTATAGGGCAAAAATAAGATGGCGTGTTGTTGCTTAGGAGCCGCTTATGGCAGGCCAAAGCAAGACATAATAAAAGCCATAGCTCATTAGTAAGATCACTCCAAGACCCCGTGAAATCTGTGCCTTGGCTGGATTTTTTCGCAGTGCCAAGGCTACTAATGCAATCATTAACACGGTTATCACAGCCATAGAGACAAAGTCTCGGCTAAACACTTCGCTGCTCAATGCGACAGGAGAGATCGCCCCGGCAGCAGTCATTACCAACATCAGATTAAACAGATTAGAGCCAAATACATTGCCAAGCGCAATATCATGATGTCCTTTTAGTGCGCTTATCACTGAGGCCGCCAGTTCTGGCAGACTAGTTCCTATAGCGACGACCGTCAGGCCAATAATTAACTCGCTAACACCAAAGTGCACTGCTATTTCTGTAGCGCCCCAAACAGTAGTCTCTGCGCCAATTAGCAGCACGGCCAGCCCTACCATAAACCAAAGGAATGCGGTGGGCATGGATAAATCGGGAATCTCGTCGACTTCGTCTATATTCTCTGGATTGGGATGTTGCCGCTTATATTTGACCACTAAAACCAGCAGCGGGATCACCAAAAGTGCCAGACCAATGCTTTCTCCACGATTTAAAAAACCGTCGTAGAGACATAATCCAGCAAGAGCGGTAATCAGTAAAAGAGCTGGGCTCTCCTCGCGAAGAAGGTGCCCCTGCACAGGCAGAGGAGCCACCAGAGCGGTGATCCCTAATACTAGGCCAATATTAGCTAGGTTAGACCCCAACGCATTACCAACCGCCAGCTCGCCAACGTTGTTTATAGCGGCATTGATGGAGACGATAATCTCAGGGGCTGAGGTGCCCACGGAAACCAGAGTCAGACCAATAATCATTGGCGACAAGCCAAAGTTGCGCGCAGCGGCTGCACTGCCAGCCACAAATCGGTCGGCTCCCCAAAGGAGTCCCAGAACGCCGATCAGTAGAGCAAGCGAAGGCAGATAGATCGCGGACATAGAGTCTCCAGTGGTAGCCTTTGTTTATTCAATAAAGCGGGAATGGTATAGTGCGCGGGCTCAGTTGTCAGCAAACATGCACTAGAATATTAATCTATGGTCAAAGCTTAGTGCTTATCAAAGGATGGAAATAATGGGTAGAGTAAAAACAGGTCTAGGTAAGGGCCTAAAAGACGTTTTTGTCGCTGTATTGTTTATGGCGGTATTTGTCAGTGGTGCTAAAGCTGCTGAGGTGGACCCCTTTCAAAAAATTGAAAATGTAACTCGTGATTTGCTGGTAATTATAAAAAACCACAAAGACGGATATCCGGATAATGAAGTCGCTTATTTTGCTCAGCTTAATCAGCTGTTGGATGCGCATGTCGATTTCAAATATATCTCCACAGCAGTGATGGGCCCATACAGAAACGCGGCTAGTGAAGCGCAACGGGAATTGTTTATTCAGAAGTTTCGTGGCGGGCTGGTTGAGACCTATGGTCGCGGCTTAATTGGCTACGGTGATGAAGAAATAGTTTTAGTGAACAGGCAGGTTCTGGAAGATGAAGAGCGCAAGGTGGCTGTAAAGCAAGAAATACGAGGCTCTGGTGTTATTTATCCTCTGGAATACCATGTGGCGCGCAAAAAAACCGGCGAGTGGATGGTAATCAATGTAATTATCAACGGGATCAATCTGCGCAAGGTGTTTACCAGTCAGTTCGTCAATGCGGCTCAGCGAGCCGATGGTGATCTTGATTCAGTGATTGCCAGTTGGGCGTCAGAATCCTAAAAAATTAATGGCTAAGAGTTATATAAATGAATCCTGAAGACGTCAAAACTTTGCTAGAGAGCACCCTAACTGATTGTAAAATTCAGGTGGAGAGCGATGGCAGCCACTTTAATATAGTCGCGGTTGGGAATATTTTTGAGGGCAAGCGCGCTGTTCAGCGACAGCAGCTTATTTACGCCGCCCTAAAAACGCAGATTTCCTCCGGCGCGATTCATGCGGTCAATATGAAAATTTTTACTGTCCAAGAGTGGGAGCATCGATCCTGATCTCCATTGAGGGGGCAGCTAACTATGCCAGCCCTCGGTCATTTTTCTGTCATACCATTTTTCAAATTGAGGTTATCCAGTGGATAAACTAATTATTCAAGGCGGCGCCGTGCTCCGTGGCGATGTGTGGATTTCTGGGTCTAAGAATGCAGCTCTGCCCATACTCTCGGCAGCACTGCTCTCAGAGGGCCTAGTAACCATTGGTAATTTGCCACATCTGCAGGACGTTACCACTACTATTGAACTGCTAGGTGCCTTGGGCATTACCGTTAGCATTGATGAAAAGATGCGCCTAGAAGTTGATACCTCGACTCTCAATAGTTTGACAGCGCCCTATGATCTGGTAAAAACCATGCGCGCCTCTATTTTAGTGTTGGGACCTATGCTCGCCCGCTACGGTGAGGCCAATGTCTCTTTCCCCGGTGGCTGTGCTATTGGCAGCCGGCCTGTTGATCTGCATCTACGCGGCCTCGAAGCTATGGGGGCGCAAATAGAAATCGATGAGGGCTATATTAGGGCTCGCAGCAATGGCCGGCTCAAAGGCGCCAATATTCTGATGGAAATGGTTTCAGTAGGCGCTACAGAAAACCTCATGATGGCCGCGGCCCTCGCCGAGGGTACAACCATCATTGAAAATGCGGCTCGCGAGCCAGAGATTGTTGATTTAGCTAACTGCATGAATGCTTGGGGTGCTGATGTTCAGGGAGCAGGCTCAAGCACAATGACTATTAATGGCGTCGAAAAACTCACAGGTGGCTTCTTTAGTGTTATGCCTGATCGAATTGAAACTGGCACTTATCTTGCGGCTGCGGCGGCTACTAGGGGCAGAGTTAAGGTGGTGCAAACAGACCCTTCAACCCTTGAGGCAGTGTTGTTAAAGCTTGAGGAGACAGGTGCAAAAATCACCAAGGGCAAAGACTGGATTGAGCTTGATATGGAGGGTAAACGCCCTCGAGCAGTGAGCTTAAAGACTGCGCCTTATCCAGCGTTTCCCACAGATATGCAGGCACAATTAACTGCTGTTAATGCGGTAGCTGAAGGTGTAGGAACCATCACAGAGACGATTTTTGAAAACCGCTTGATGCAGGTCCAAGAACTTAATCGAATGGGCGCAAACATCACGGTCGAGGGCAATACAGCTGTAGTTACCGGCGTTGATAAGCTCAAGGGGGCGCCTGTCATGGCCTCTGATCTGCGCGCCTCAGCAGCGCTCGTTATCGCCGGAATGGTAGCCGAGGGTGAAACTGTGGTAGATCGCATCTATCATATTGACCGAGGCTATGAATGTATTGAAGAGAAATTGCAGCAACTGGGCTGCAAAATAAAACGCGTACCAGGCTAGACATATCAAGCCGAGAGATTAGATAACCGTTATGACTCAGATAACTCTGGCCCTTACCAAGGGTCGCATCTTAAAGGAAACCCTACCACTGCTTGCGGCAGCGGGGATTGAGCCTGTCGAAGATATTTTTGCCAGTCGCAAACTTGTCTTTGAGACGAATCATAGGCACCTAAGGTTACTGATATTGCGCGGTTCCGATGTTGCCACCTATGTGCAGTTTGGCGCAGCAGATATTGGCGTGGCTGGCAAGGACGGTTTATTAGAGCATCAGGGGGATGGCTACTACGAGCCCCTGGATCTGGGAATAGCGCGCTGCAAACTGATGACAGCGGTTCCGGTGGGTGCACAGCCACAAAAAGGGCGGCTGCGAGTGGCCACGAAATTTATAAATGTGGCTCGCCAATTTTATGCTGAGCAGGGGCGTCAGGCTGATTTGATTAAGCTCTATGGTGCTATGGAGTTGGCTCCAATTCTGGATCTCGCCCACGAGATTGTCGATATAGTGGATACCGGAAACACGCTTAAAGCCAACGGCTTGGAAGCGAGAGAAACAATCGCCGAGATCAGTTCGAGGCTCATCGTTAATAAAGCGGCAATGAAAACTAAATACAAAGAAATCCAAACAGTGGTTGATGCCCTTGCTAAGGTCGTGGCGGAAAACCATGAGTGAACTACTCGTCAAACGACTGAATGCCAGCGACGAAGATTTTTCGCAGGTACTGGATAACCTGATCGCTTGGGATGGTGTCTCTAAGCCTGACGTAGAGGCAACGGTTGCTAATATTTTGCAGCAGGTGCGCAGTCGTGGCGATGCAGCCCTGATCGAGTATAGCAATCACTTTGATCGCCGTAATTGCCAGAGCATGAAAGAGTTCTGTGTAAACACTCAGCAGCTCCAAAGCGCTCTTGTGTCTATAGATCAGAAGACGCGTCATGCCTTAGAACAGGCGGCAAAAAGAATACGTGATTACCACAGTCACCAGCGTCAGGAGTCTTGGCAGTACCAAGAGGCCGATGGCACAGTGCTGGGTCAGCAGGTAACTCCGCTGCAGCGAGTAGGCATCTATGTGCCCGGAGGAAAAGCCAGTTATCCCTCTTCAGTACTGATGAACTGCATTCCAGCGCGTGTGGCTGGTGTTGAAGAAGTCATTATGATGGTACCGGCACCAGACAATCAGCTGAGCCCAATTGTCTTGGCTGCTGCTGCTATCGCTGGGGTTGATAAGGTATTTACCATTGGCGGCGCTCAAGCGATAGCAGCGCTGGCCTTTGGAACAGAAACTGTGCCCGCTGTGGATAAAATTGTTGGGCCGGGCAATATTTTTGTCGCAACGGCAAAGCGGATGGTTTTTGGAACAGTTGGTCTTGATATGGTGGCTGGTCCCAGCGAGATTCTGGTGGTTTGTGATGGACAGACAGATCCCGACTGGATTGCCATGGATTTATTTTCTCAGGCTGAGCATGACGAAAATGCGCAGTCGATACTGATTGCTTGGGACGAGAGTTATCTGGACGCTGTCTATCAAAGTATCGAAAAGCTGCTGCCAGACATGGAGAGGCGTGACATTATCACACAATCCCTTGCCAACCGCGGTGCGCTAATTAAGGTGGCAGATAAAGAAGCCGCTGTAAGTCTATGTAACCGGATTGCACCAGAGCATCTTGAGCTGTCCGTAGCCGACCCTCAGGCCTGGTTGCCCGGGATACGCCACGCTGGCGCAATTTTTATGGGTCGCCACACTGCTGAGGCGCTTGGGGATTACTGTGCTGGCCCAAATCATGTTTTGCCAACATCGGCGACCTCAAGATTTTCATCACCGCTTGGGGTCTATGACTTTCAGAAGCGCAGCTCGCTGATTTACTGCTCCGAAAAAGGGGCATCAGATCTCGGCAAGCTGGCTTCCGTGCTAGGCCGAGGCGAGTCGCTGACCGCTCACGCTAGGTCGGCTGAATATCGCATTAAAAAATAGGCTACAGAGCAACTATTACCATGAGCAGATACTGGAGTGATTTTGTAACACAGCTGCAACCCTATACACCGGGAGAGCAGCCAAAAATAAGCAATCTCACCAAGCTGAACACCAATGAAAATCCCTATGGCCCATCACCTGATGCACTGGCGGCTATGCAGCGCCTGCTCAATGATGATTTGCGTCTCTATCCGCCACCCAATGCGGAGGATTTAAAGCAGTGTATAGCTGACTATCACAGTCTTAGTGCTGATCAGATATTTGTAGGCAACGGATCCGATGAGGTCCTAGCTCATATTTTTAATGGCTTGTTAAAGCAACAGTTGCCGCTACTTTTTCCTGATATCAGCTACAGCTTTTACCCGGTGTTCTGTCAGCTCTACGATATTCAGTACAGTAGGGTTCCTCTTGATGGGGAGTTTTCCATAGTGCTGCAGGATTACCAGCGGCCCAATGGCGGGATTATTTTCCCCAATCCCAATGCACCCACTGGCCGACTGTTAGCCTTAGACGACATCGCACAGTTACTTGAGGTAAATCGTGACTCCGTTGTAGTGGTCGATGAAGCCTATATTGATTTTGGTGGCACCAGTGCTGTCTCTCTCCTGGGCCGCTATGAGAATCTAGTGGTTGTGCACACCCTATCTAAGTCGAGATCTCTCGCCGGTATGCGCATTGGTTATGCCATGGCCTCGGCCGCTATTATTGAGGGTTTGGAGCGTGTCAAAAACAGCTTTAACTCATACCCCCTAGGGCATTTGCAAATCGCTGCGGCCATTGCCTCGTTTAAAGACGACAGTTATTTCCGCAGTACCTGTGCTCAGGTGATCAGCAGCCGCGACAGTTTGACTGTGGAGCTACAATCGCTGGGGTTTGAGGTTCTACCATCTGCTGCTAACTTCGTCTTTGCTCGCCACAGCGCTCGCGATTCAGAGGATCTAGCGTTGCAGCTGAGGCAGCAGGGATTGATAGTGCGGCATTTTAAAACAGATCGCATTGATCAGTTTTTACGCATTACGGTGGGAACAGCTGAGCAGAACTTACTGTTAACTGAAAGTCTTGCCCGAATTCTCGCTTAGCTAGGTCTATGCTTGGGCGCTATTGGCTGGGCGGTCTCGATCCGGCTACTGCAGTGACAGTAAACGTCTCAGTTTCACGCAGAATTTCCAGCTCTATCAGTCTGCCGGGCATTACCTCAGCGATCTGACTCACACTGCTGTGGCGGTCAGTGACTGGCATGCCATTAATAGAGATCACTATATCCCTAGGTCTAATGTTAGCCCTAAAAGCTGGACCGCCATTGACTACTGATTGCACCCAGAGCCCCTGACTGACCCCGAGTTTTAGCTGGTTGGCTATCTGGGGGGTTAGGGGAAACGCATCCATACCCAGCCAGCCACGAATAACACGCCCGTATTGGATAATATCGTTGAGTACTTTTTCTACAGCATCCGCGGGTATCGCGAAGCCGATGCCCGCAGACCCGCTGCGGGTTAATGTTGCAGTATTAATTCCTAGCAGATTGCCATAGGCATCTATGAGCGCACCGCCTGAGTTACCAGGGTTAATATCGGCATCGGTTTGAATAAAATTTTCAAAGGTGTTGAGCCCGAGCCCGTTGCGCCCTGTGGCGCTGACAATTCCCTGAGTCACTGTCTGACCCACGCCATAGGGGTTGCCAATGGCTAACACCACATCACCAATCTTGGCTTGAGCTGGTTCACCAACGGAGATGGGTTGCACCTGATCAACCTGTAACTTCAGAACTGCAAGATCGGTTTCTGGATCTGTGCCGACGATTACTGCTGGCACCTCTCGACCATCGTATAGCAGGACTAAAATTTCATCGACGTCATCAACCACATGGTTGTTGGTTACCACAAAACCATCTTCTTGCATAATGACGCCAGAGCCCAATGAGGACTGAATGCGCTGTTGTTGATAGTTGTAGAGACGTCTAAAGAAGGGGTCCTTCAGCAGCGGATGTTGACTGGCGCGGTTGACCTTGCGAGTGTAAATATTAACCACTGAGGGGGCAGCTCGGCTGACTGCGCTGGCATAAGAAACTGGGCCAGACCATTTATCGAGGCGACTACTTTGTTCCTGCTCGTCGATTAAATCTCTGCTGTCAGGGGAGATACGGAACTCTGGAAATACCAGCATCAACATTGCCGCAACAAACAGCCCCATCAACACAGGTTTGCCGATAAAGTTAAATAGCCAGTCTGTTTTCTGTCGGTCCAACACAATAAGTCCCCTGTTACCGCCTCAGATTATGGCACAGTCGAGGAGAATATGCGGCTCCATTCTCTGACGCTTACTGACGCAGTAAATTTGACAGCTTGGGGTTGGGGGTTTTGGCTTTTCGGAATAACAATAAGATATGCCCTATAGACTGCACCAATTGCGCATTAAATTTTTCGCAAATCTCGTCAGTTAGCACTTTTTTAGCGTCACGGTCGCCCACCGCTAATTTTATTTTAATCAGCTCATGATCACTCAGGGCACGATCGATTTCAGTGGCGACGTTTTCTGTCAGACCCTTGCCTGCGATAGTGACTACAGGTTTAAGATTGTGCCCCAATCGACGCAAATATTTTTTATCTTCGTTGGAACTTGTCATAATGCTAGGCCTAATTCAGTGAGCCGGCTATTCTAGCGAAAACATCTCCATGGCGAAATCTAAAAATCGTAGTTGGATAAAACAACATGTTAATGATCCCTATGTGCTGCAATCGCAGCGCGATGGCTATCGTTCACGTGCCAGCTATAAGTTACTCGAAATTGTTGAAAAAGAGCGCATGATTCGCCCCGGCATGACTGTGGTGGATCTAGGTTCTGCTCCGGGGGGCTGGTCTCAGGTAGCAGCTAAGTTGGTCGGCCATGAGGGGCGCGTTCATGCGCTGGACATACTGCCTATGGATCCGGTGGCAGGCGTTGACTTTATTCAGGGGGACTTTACTGAGCAGGAAGTTTTTGACCAGCTGCTAGCTCTTATAGGAAATCGTCCGGTAGACCTTGTAATTTCAGATATGGCCCCCAATTTAACAGGAACCAAAGCCGTTGATCAGCCTGCTATGATGTACTTAGCCGAGCTGGCAATCGATTTGACTGTACAGGTAATGAGACCGCAGGGCGTGTTTATCGCCAAACTATTTCAAGGTGAGGGGTTCGACCAGTTTGTACGCCATGTTAGAACTGTGTTTAATAGCGTAAGTCTAAAGAAGCCAGATGCATCCAGAGCTAAGTCTCGGGAAGTATATATGGTAGCTAAAGGCCTGAAGGCCAACTAAAGAGGATTGTGTTTTGAACGATTTGGCAAAGAATTTGATTGTGTGGGTGATATTGGCCGCCATCTTGATGTCGGTATTTAATAGTTTCACCCCGCAGCCTGTCGATAATAACTTGGACTACTCTGAGTTTGTTGTCGAAGTGCAGAACGAGCGAGTCTCGAGCATTTCAATTGACGGGCTTATTATCGAAGGTGAGCGCCGCGATGGCAGCAAGTTTAGAACTGTGCGCCCCAATGTTCAGGATCCCGGCTTGATGGACGATCTACTCAACCACAATGTAAAAGTTGTTGGTAAAGAGCCAGAGACCCCGAGTTTAATCTCTCAGCTGTTGGTTGCTGCCTTTCCCATACTATTGATTCTGGCAATTTTTGTGTTCTTTATGCGCCAGATGCAGGGCGGTGGAGGCGGCAAAGGCGGCCCCATGAGCTTTGGTAAAAGCAAAGCAAAGCTGCTGACTGGCGATCAAATTAACACGACCTTTGCCGACGTAGCCGGAGTGGACGAAGCCAAAGAAGATGTGGGTGAGCTTGTAGAGTTTTTAAGCGACCCGAGCAAGTTTCAGCGTCTCGGTGGGCGTATACCCAAGGGCGTATTGATGGTGGGCCCTCCGGGCACTGGTAAAACATTACTAGCCAAGGCTATCGCTGGTGAGGCCAAGGTACCGTTTTTCTCGATCTCTGGTTCTGACTTTGTTGAAATGTTCGTGGGCGTGGGTGCATCTCGAGTGCGAGATATGTTTGAACAGGCCAAAAAACAGGCCCCCTGCATTATCTTTATCGATGAAATTGATGCGGTAGGTCGCCATCGCGGCGGCGGTTATGGTGGCGGTAATGACGAGCGCGAGCAAACCCTCAACCAATTGCTGGTCGAGATGGACGGATTTGAAGGCAATGAGGGTGTGATTGTAATTGCGGCTACCAACAGACCAGATGTGTTAGACAAAGCTCTGCTGCGCCCCGGCCGCTTCGATCGACAGGTCTATGTTGGCCTGCCAGATATCCGTGGTCGCGAGCAGATTCTTAAGGTCCATGCTCGCAAAGTGCCATTGGACGAATCTGTGGAGCTAAGCGTATTAGCCCGTGGTACTCCAGGATTCTCTGGAGCTGACCTAGCCAACCTGGTTAACGAAGCCGCGCTGTTCTCAGCACGGGCTAATCGCCGTGTTGTGACTATGGAAGAATTTGAAAAGGCTCGCGACAAAATTATGATGGGTGCAGAGCGGCGCTCCATGGTGATGTCAGAAAAAGAAAAAGCCAATACTGCCTATCATGAAGCTGGCCATGCCATTATTGGTCGTCTAGTCCCAGAACATGATCCAGTGCATAAAGTAACAATTATTCCCCGTGGCCGTGCGCTAGGTGTTACCCAGTATCTGCCGGAGGAAGATCGTTACAGCATGAATCGTCGTCAGCTCAACAGCCAGCTATGTAGCCTTTTTGGTGGGCGGATTGCGGAAGAATTGATCGGCGGCATTGATGGGGTGACTACCGGCGCGTCCAATGACATTGAGCGGGCCACTCAAATGGCACGCAATATGGTGACCAAATGGGGTCTTAACGAAAAAATGGGTCCAGTTCTTTACGGTGAAGACGAGTCGCAGGCACCTGGTGGCGGCAACACTCATTATTCTGAAGACACCTCAAGAGAAATTGATCAGGAAGTGCGCGGCATCTTGAATGAAGCCTATGGCCATGCCAAAAAGCTACTTGAAGACAATCGCGATATTCTCGAGGCAATGAAAGACGCGTTGATGGAGTATGAAACCATTGATGCAGATCAGGTAGATGATCTGATGAATCGACGGAAGGTGCGTCCACCTAAGCAGTGGGATGACAACGACTTTGACAGTAAATCTGGTGGCGGTCGGGCGGAAAAAGAGTCTGCTACCAAGGACGAAGGCCCTATAGGTGGCCCAGTCGAGGATATTTAACACTCACTCTAGATTACAGCCTCGAAGCTTCTATAGCTTCGAGGTTTTTTTGTTTATATGACGCAATTAAAATCATCAGTCAGAAACCTTATTCCACAGCTAAAATGTGGCAGTAAGCTACTAGACCTATCCCGTCCCGCGGTGATGGGCATTCTAAATATCACTCCAGATTCATTTTCCGACGGTGGCCAGCTCTACTCTGGCGATCAGCTAGATCAAAGTAAAACGCTGTTCGCCGTCGAAGCCATGCTGGCGGAGGGTGCGGATATTATTGATATAGGTGGCGAATCTACCCGACCAGGAGCGCAGCCGGTTTCTGAAGAGCAGGAATTGCAGCGGGTAATGCCGATTTTAGAGGCTGTTGCCAACCGATTCGATACGATTATCTCCGTGGACACAAGTACGGCGAAGGTGATGAGTGCAGCCGCTGCTGCCGGCGCTCATATCATAAATGATGTGCGAGCGCTGAGCCGCGAGGGCGCAATGCAGGCAGCCGCTGATTCAGGCCTGCCTGTGTGTCTAATGCACATGCAAAATCAACCAGACAGCATGCAGCACAATCCGCAATATGACGACGTTGTCTCAGAGGTCAAAAAGTTTTTAGAGCAGCGTAAAAAAGACTGTATGGCCGCTGGTATTATGGCAGATCAACTTATTCTGGATCCCGGGTTTGGGTTTGGGAAAACTCTGGCGCATAATATGGCCCTGTTTAATGGTTTAGAGCAGATGGCTGTTGGCTCTCCTGTTCTGGTAGGTGTTTCAAGAAAAACGATGATTGGCCAGTTGTTCGATGCAGATGTGAATAACCGGTTGTTGGGAAGTGTTACCATGGCACTTTTGGCGGCTCAAAAAATAGCCGCTGCGCAGGGCTCATTAATACTTCGAGTGCATGATGTTAAGGAAACCGTCCAGACTCTGAGAGTTTGGCAGCAGTGTAGAAAAGGAAATTAGGCAGATAATGACAAGAAAATATTTTGGTACAGATGGTATTCGTGGTCGCGTTGGTGAACATCCAATTACTGCTGACTTTATGCTTAAACTGGGATGGGCTGCAGGCATCGTATTAACCCGCAACACAGTTGGCAAAAAGCGAGTACTTATCGGCAAAGACACCAGGGTGTCGGGCTATATGTTTGAAGCTGCGCTTGAATCAGGGCTTATCGCTGCTGGTGTTGATGTGGATATGTTGGGTCCTATGCCGACCCCTGCAGTCGCCTATCTGACCAGAACCTTCCGCGCTGCTGCTGGCATTGTGATCAGCGCCTCCCATAATCCGGTCGAAGACAACGGTATCAAGTTTTTTGCGGCTGATGGCTATAAGTTACCCGACGAGGTCGAACTTGAAATTGAGGCGCTGATGAGTCAGCCGCTGATTACCAATGGCAGCCAAAGTCTTGGCAAGGCGCGTAGGATCAGCGATGCGACAGGTCGTTATATTGAATTCTGTAAAGGCACATTGCCGGCGGGCTTTGACTTGGAGGGTCTCAAGGTGGTGCTGGACTGTGCTCACGGCGCCACCTATGTTGCGGCCCCCTGGGTATTCAAAGAGTTAGGCGCCTACACCCTTACCATTGGCAATGAGCCCAACGGTTTCAATATCAATGATCAGTGTGGCTCTACCCATATGGAGGGTCTGCAGCAAGCTGTGATTGATGAAAAAGCCGATCTTGGTATTGCCTTTGATGGTGATGGAGATCGCGTTTTGTTTGTCGATGGCGACGGTGAGGTTGTGGATGGTGATGAGCTGATTTATATCATTGCCCAGCATCGCAAGGCGGCGGGAAACTGCAATGGAGTCGCCGGAACACTGATGAGCAACCTAGGCCTCGAGCTTGCTCTTGCAGACCTAGGTATTCCTTTTCAGCGAACCAAGGTCGGTGACCGATATGTGGTGGAGGCCCTAAAAGAAAATAATTGGAGTCTCGGCGGTGAAGGCTCAGGCCATGTGCTGTGTAGTGATCTCAATAGCACTGGCGATGGAATTGTAGCCGCTCTGCAGGTTCTTCTGGCGCTTGCTGAAAGTGGCAAGACCCTTTCAGAATTAAAGAAAGGCATGAATAAATTTCCTCAGACTATGATCAATGTGCGCCTGCCTAAAAAGATTGACGTCAGTGACAACGCGGTGATCAATCATGCAGTTACTGACGCTGAGCAGGAGTTGGCTGGTCGTGGGCGGGTGCTGTTGCGTCCTTCAGGCACTGAGCCTCTGATACGGGTGATGGTCGAGGGTGAAGACCAGAAATTAGTCGACAGGTTAGTGGCTAGCATCGCAGCGACGGTAGAACAGCAGCTTTCCGAGACACAACCAGCTTAAAAGCTTGATTCCCCAGTTGTAACTTCGAAGTTTGTCGGGTAGGATTTGCGCCCTTTTGAAAGGCCCCTCCACGAGGAGTGACTAGGATGGCAAAACCGTTGATAGCGGGCAATTGGAAAATGCATGGTAGTGCTGCGTCGGCAACTGCATTAGCCAGCCATTTAGCTCAGCATTGGAATGCTTCGGCCACGCCGCAAATGGTCGTTTTTCCGCCGTTTGTGCATCTTGCTGATGTGAAGCGAGCGCTGAGTGGCAGCGACATTGCGCTGGGCGCCCAGAACCTTTCGCAATACGCAAATGGTGCCTATACCGGAGAGGTGTCGGCGCAGATGCTTCGAGATCTGGGCTGTGATTATGTGTTAGTTGGACATTCAGAGCGCCGCGCGGTGTTTGCTGAAAGTAACGAAACAGTAGCCGAAAAGTTTGTTGCGGCTCAGGGCTGTGGGTTGATGCCAATACTCTGTGTTGGTGAGACGTTGCAGCAGCGACAGCAGCAAAAAACTTTGCAAGTTGTGGCACAGCAGATCGCGGCTGTGGTTGAGCGAGCAGGGCAAGAGAATGTATGTCGCGCTGTGATCGCCTATGAGCCTGTGTGGGCTATAGGAAAAGGCGAGACAGCGAGTCCAGAGCAGGCGCAGCAGGTTCACAGGGCAATACGTGCTCAACTTGGTGACGCAGGTAAGACCACAACGCTACTTTATGGTGGCAGCGTGAAGGCGGAAAATGCCGCAGACTTATTTATCCAGCCAGACATAGATGGTGGTCTGGTGGGGGGTGCCTCCTTAGAGGCCCAAGAATTTTTAAATATTGCACAACAACTGATCGAGCAAGACTAATGGAACAGATTATTTTAATTTTTCACTTTGTGGTTGCAGTCGCCCTGATTGGGTTAATTCTGCTGCAACAGGGCAAGGGTGCGGAAGCTGGTGCTTCATTTGGCTCTGGTGCCTCACAAACTGTTTTTGGTAGCAGTGGGGGCTGGAACTTTTTCAGCAAAACCACAGCCATCTTGGCTACAATATTTTTTGTCACTAGCGTCAGTTTAGCGCTGGTTGCCAAAAACAAATCAGTGGTTGATGATGAGCTGCTGCCTGAACTGCAGTCGGTTCCGGCCGAAGCGCTTATCGAGACAGATATTCCTGCGTTGCAGTCCAGTGAAGATGACTCCTCTGACGATCTTCCTGAAGTCCCGCAGAATTAATGAAGTTTATAGCCCAAGTGGTGGAATTGGTAGACACGCTATCTTGAGGGGGTAGTGGCGAAAGCCGTGCCGGTTCAAGTCCGGCCTTGGGCACCAACATAGAGACCAGTAGCCTCTACTGGACAAAGAAAGCCCCGTTTTGGGGCTTTTTTTTTGCCGAGATCTGAGGTCTCGCCAATCTATTAACTCAATTCTATTGCTCGTTAGTGCAGCGCTTTTGCGCCCACCAGATCTCGATTCTAATAACAGAAACCAGGCCCTAAGCTCTGCCAAATTAAGCTTTTGCCGCATGTCGTCTGCCAATATATGGCAGTCGTAGGACAGCAAGCGGCAACTCAATGTTAGGAACAAACTGCCGGAAATTAGTATGCTGCGAAGCAGGACTATCCGACATGACAACAACACAAAAATTTGTTGAGCCCAAAGCCTTTGGTTTTGGTACCCAGATTCGCAAATCACCCTATTTTGACGCTACCCTGCGGTGGGGTGCCAAAGACTTTTCTGTCTATAACCATATGTATATCCCGCGCGATTTTGGTGATCCAGAACAAAACTTTTGGAATTTGGTAAACCACGCGACTCTCAGTGATGTGGCTGTTGAGCGGCAAGTTGAGATTATTGGTCCAGACGCTGCAAAATTTGTGCAGATGTTAACGCCCCGCAATCTATCCAGCTGTGCTGTGGGCCAGTGTAAATATGTATTAATTACCAACGCCAGCGGTGGGATTTTAAACGACCCGATTCTATTGCGATTGGCTGAAAACCACTTTTGGTTGTCACTGGCAGATAGCGATATTCTGTTATGGGCCCAGGGTATTGCATTGAGTGCAGGTCTTGACGTCAATGTCTCTGAGCCAGATGTGTCTCCCCTGCAGCTTCAGGGCCCCAAGTCCGGAGAAATTATGCAGGTTCTGTTCGGCGATGCCATTAGCGACTTGCGCTACTATTGGTTTGGTGAATTTGAGCTGGACGGTATCCCATTGATTATTTCGCGCACTGGCTGGTCAAGCGAGTTAGGTTATGAAATATATTTGCGCGACGGCAGTCGTGGTGATGAGCTCTGGGAAAAAGTCATGGCTGCTGGTAAATCCTTTGGCTTACAGCCTGGTCATACCTCAGCTATTCGGCGCATAGAGGCTGGTATGCTGTCCTATCACGCTGATATGGATAGCTATACGAATCCCTTTGAGCTTGGATTAGATCGCTTGGTCGATCTGGAGATGGAGGCTGACTTTGTGGGTAAAGATGCACTCAAAAAGATCGCGGCCCAGGGTGTTAGTCGAATTCAGGTAGGCTTAGAGATTGCTGGCGAGCCACTTACAGGTGCTAACAACGAATTTTGGCCGGTTTTGAATGGCTCTGAACAGATAGGCTCTATTACCTCGGCCATCTATTCGCCGCGACTGGGTGCGAATATTGCTTTGGCGATGGTCGCTGTTGGACACAGCGCAGTCGGCACTGAGGCAGAGATAGTCACCCCATTTGGCCGTCGCTCTGTTAAAGTTGTGCCAAAGCCGTTCTACGATCCCAAGAAAAGTTTGGCCACTACAGGCAAAGCCTAAAAGGCAAATGAATATAAGAGGTGGGTCAATTAACCACGATAATTATTCAGATGACTACCTCAAGCAGATACTGACTGAGGTGCAAACCATCGCACTGGTCGGCGCTAGTCCCCGTCCTCACCGAGACAGCTATCTCTGCATGGAGGCTTTGCTTAGAGAGGGCTATACCGTGATCCCGATAAATCCGAGGGAGGCCGGCGAGTTAATTCTTGGGCAGCGCTGTTATGCATCATTGGCCGATCTAGAGCAGCCTGTGGATATGGTGGATATTTTTCGCTCGTCAGAGGCGGCCCTTGCCGTTACTGAGGAGGCCATCGATATTGGTGCCAAGGTGATTTGGATGCAGTTGGAGATTCGCAACCAGGAGGCAGCCAACATGGCGGAGGCTGCCGGCATAAAAGTTGTGATGAACCGCTGCCCAAAGATAGAATTAGAAAAACCCTATTGGACTGGTATTGTAGGCTAGCTGCACCCAGACTGATCGATTAAACCGGCGAGGCGACGATGGCAGATCAAATGGAAGGTATCTTACTTAGCGAAAATAGTGGCGGCATTCTAAGGCTAACCTTAAATGATCAAAAGCGCCGTAATGCCCTGTCAGAAACTATGTTAGCCACATTGTCTGAAGCCTTCACCACTGCTGCCATAGATGAATCTGTGCGAGTGATAATTCTCGCTGCCTCAGGTCCTGCATTCTGCGCTGGTCACGATCTCAAGGAAATTACGGCGGCGCGCGCACAGGCTGACAATGGTCAGGCTTACTTCAAAGCGTTGTTTGATGCCTGCGCATCCCTGATGCAACTTATTGTCCGCAACCCAAAACCAGTGATTGCTGAAGTAGCTGGTGTGGCTACTGCAGCTGGCTGCCAATTAGTCGCCAGCTGTGACTTAGCACTCGCTTCTGACTCAGCATTATTTGCTACTCCAGGCGTTAATATAGGCCTCTTCTGTTCTACACCTATGGTGGCTCTATCGCGCAATGTATCCAACAAACAGGCGATGGAAATGCTGCTGACCGGCGACATGATCAGTGCCCAGAAAGCTCAGGAAATCGGCCTCATAAACCAAGCGTTACCTGCAGAGCAGCTTCAAGAAAAAACTCTGGCCATGGCGTCTAAAATCGCTAGCAAATCGGCCATGACCATGGCTGTGGGCAAGCAGGCATTCTACACGCAAGCAGAGATGTCACTGTCGGAGGCCTACAGCTATACCTCACAGGTTATGGTCGACAATATGTTGAAACAGGATGCCGAAGAGGGGATAGGCGCTTTTATCGAAAAGCGCAAGCCCAACTGGCAAGACAAATAACCCCATGGCGCACATCTATAACCGCGATCTAGATCAAAATGAGGCCAACTACCAGCCACTAACGCCGTTGACATTCCTCGAGCGAGCCGCTCAGGTTTTCCCAAACCATATTGCAATTATCTATGGTGATGTGCAGGTTACCTATGCTGACTTTTATCGTCGCTGCCGACAGTTTGCCTCGGTATTGGCGTCCCGTGGCATAGGTCGTGGCGATACGGTATCGGTGATGTTGGCCAATACACCAGCCATGCTTGAAGCGCATTATGCTGTACCCATGTGTGGCGCAGTGCTGCACTCTATGAACACCAGATTGGATGCTCAGGTAATTGCCTTCCAGCTAGATCATGCAGAAGCCCAGGTATTGATTACAGATAGCGGCTTTTCCGACACTATGGTCTCGGCACTTGCACTGGCGAAGGTCTCCCCCTTAGTAATTGACTACGTAGATCCGGTTTGTCCGCAGATTGGAGAGAGGTTGGGCGACCATGACTATGAGTCACTGCTCAATTCTGGAGATGCTAATTACCGTTGGCTGATGCCTGAGACTGAGTGGGACGCGATTACGGTTAACTACACATCTGGTACCACTGGTGATCCCAAAGGAGTTGTTTATCACCATCGCGGTGCCTGTCTGCTGGCGCAGGGCAATGCGATTACGGCATCATTACCAAAGCATGCAGTCTATCTATGGACTCTACCAATGTTTCATTGCAATGGCTGGTGTTTTCCTTGGACGCTGTCTGTAGTGACCGGCACCCATATCTGTCTGCGTGAGGTTCGCGCCGACGCAATTTGGTCAGCATTGACAGAGCATCAGGTTACTCACCTCTGTGGCGCCCCAGTGGTTATGTCAACTATTCTGGCTGCGCATGAGCACAAGCGAGAGCTGACCAAGGCTGTAGAATTTTTTACAGCCGCGGCACCCCCACCAGAATCCGTATTGACGGCGATGCGAGAGGCTGGATTTAATGTGACCCATCTCTATGGGCTAACAGAGGTATATGGCCCTGCGGTAGTCAATGACTGGCACAGCAGTTGGGATGAACTTCCGGCTGATCAACAGGCCTCACTAAAAGCCCGTCAAGGAGTTCGTTACCATGCTCTCGAGGAGCTGGATGTACTTGATCCAGAGACAATGCTGCCAGTGCCCCGGGATGGTAAGACCATGGGCGAGGTGATGTTCCGCGGTAATGTGGTGATGAAGGGTTACCTAAAAAACAAACAGGCAACAGAGGCTGCTCTAAAAGGTGGCTGGTTTCATTCTGGTGATTTGGGGGTGATTTACCCTGACGGCTACATTCAACTAAAAGACCGGTCCAAGGATATTATTATTTCTGGTGGGGAGAATATTTCGTCAATTGAAATTGAAGAGGTTCTCCATAAACACCCGCAGGTAGCTGCCGTTGCAGTAGTGGCTATGCCTCACAAAAAATGGGGTGAGACCCCCTGCGCCTTTGTCGAGTTGAGTGAAGACGCAGAGGTTTCCTCAGACGACCTAATTCAGTGGTGTCAGCAGCATTTGGCGCGATATAAGGTTCCTCAACATTTTATTTTTGAAGAGATCGCTAAAACGTCCACAGGCAAGGTGCAAAAGTTCGTGCTGCGCCAAAAAGCGGCGCAAACAGCAGAGGAAAAAGGGATTTGATTACAGGGAAAATTATTGGCGGTTTAATTGGCCTTGTTGCCGGCGGTCCATTTACCGGGCTTTTAGGTCTATTTGTTGGCCACCAATTCGATCGTGGCCTGGGCGGAGTGTTGTCACCCATGTCCACTGAGCAGCAACAGCTAATAAGCAATAGTTTCTTTGAAGCTGTCTTTAGCATGATGGGGCATCTTGCAAAATCAGATGGCCGCATCTCCCAGGTAGAGATTTCTCAGGCCGAGTCGCTTATGGCCAATATGGGGCTGGATACTGACCGACGTCGCCAAGCAATAGAGATATTCAAGTTAGGTGCCGCGCCGGAGTTTTCGGTGAAAGCTGCTATGACCAAATTTATGCAAACCTGCGGCGGACAGACTAATCTCAAGCGCCAACTGCTTAATCATTTGATCTCTCTGGCTATGGCGGATGGTGAAATGCACCCCGCCGAGCAGCAGGTTCTGCAGCTTGTTGCCGAGCACCTAGGGTTTTCTGCGGCCCTATTTGCGCAGTTTATCGAGATGGTCAAAGGTCAGTCGCAGTTTCGAGGTTCTGGTAATAGAACCCAAAAGCCAGTGACAGCAAGCGAGTTGGACTCGGCGTATCTTGCCCTGGGAGTCAAGGTATCTGACTCTGATGCGGAGATTAAAAAAGCCTATCGAAAATTAATCAGTCAAAATCATCCAGATAAATTAATCGGTCAAGGTATGCCTGAAGATATGGTAAAACTCGCGACTGAACGCACCCAGTCAGTTCAAACCGCCTACGATCTTATTGTTGCTAGCCGAGCTTAAATAAATAGTAAGTTTCCGAGACTCTTGTTGACCTCACTGTGCCCGCTACCTATAATGCGCGTCCTCTCTGAGAGAGGGTGATTGTTGTTTAAATCACTGTGTCGGTGCGGGATGGAGCAGTCTGGTAGCTCGTCGGGCTCATAACCCGAAGGTCGTTGGTTCAAATCCAGCTCCCGCTACCAATTTAAACTGAGGTTTAGATTGGGTTCGACACCATTGGATGTAGTGGCTAGTGTAATAGACTAAAGTTGTCTATGCTTGCACTGGCAGAGCGAAGAAAGGATCTCGCCACTCATCAGTTCAGGCACAGGCTGTGTCAGGCTGATTGAGTCAGGTGTCCTCGCTATAAAAATTCGCGTCGGGTCCGGCGCAAATCGAGGAGCCCCATTTTGGGGCTTTTCTTTAGAAGTTAAAAAAATGGGCCTGTGGCCCATTTTTTGTTTGTCAGGAGATAGTCATGGCTGTGGCCGATATAAAGTTAAGGCAGTTATTGCAGCCCGTGGTCGAAGCGTTGGGTTGCCAGCTCTGGGGGCTGGAACTACAAGCTGGTGGCAAAACAAAACTGCTACGCATTTACATTGATAATGCAGATGATGGCGTTGGTATTGAAGACTGTGAAAAAGTCAGCCGACAAGCCAGCGCAGTATTGGATGTAGAAGATGCTATTAATGGCGAATACATTTTAGAAGTTTCTTCGCCAGGTATGGATAGACCGCTGTATGAGCTCAGTCAATACGAGCAGTACATTGGAGAGGATATTTCGTTGCGCCTGAGGTTCCCCTATGAGGGCCGGCGTAACTTCAAAGGTCGACTATCTGCAGTAGATGGCGACGAAATTGTGGTGGTGGTTACAGATCATGAATTTCTGTTTCCAGTAGAAGGTATAGAGAAGGCTAACGTGGTCCCTCGATTCTGAGGCATGTGGAGTTTGAAAGATGAGTAAAGAAATATTAATGGTTGCTGAAGCCGTATCCAACGAAAAAGGTGTGGATAGAGGTATTATTTTCGAGGCAATTGAGCAAGCACTGGCGATGGCCACTAAAAAGCGCTACGAAGAGGGTGCTAATATTCGCGTAGTGATTGATCGTGCTACAGGCGATTACAAGTCATATCGATTTTGGGATGTGGTTGCCGACGACGTATTAGCGGAGCTGGGTACTCAGTTCACCACTGAAGAGGCCGCCGAAAAGGACCCGACATTAAAAGTGGGTGACACCTTTGAAGAGACCGTAGAAAACATCGCCTTCGGCCGCATTGCAGCGCAAACTGCCAAGCAGGTCATTGTGCAGCGTGTAAAAGACGCAGAGCGCGAGTTGATCATCAATCGTTTCCGTCACCGCGTTGGTGAGTTGCTCGGGGGTACAGTCAAAAAAGTGACCCGTGATCATATCGTGGTTGATTTTGGCGATAACGCAGAAGGCCTGCTACCGAGAGAAGAGCTAGTCGGACGTGAAATTTTCCGTATTAACGATCGCACCCGCGTAATTCTCACTGCAATTCGCGAGGAGACTCGAGGACCTCAGTTACTGGTTTCCCGTGCGGCACCAGAAATGCTCATCCAGCTATTCCAGATCGAAGTACCGGAAATCGCCGAGGGTATTATTGAAATCAAAGGTGCGGCTCGTGATCCGGGCCAGCGCGCTAAGATTGCAGTTAAGAGTAAAGATGCTCGTATAGACCCAGTTGGCGCCTGTGTAGGCATGCGTGGAGCTCGAGTTCAGGCAGTGTCCAACGATCTTGATGACGAGCGAGTCGACATAGTGCTTTGGGATGACAATCCCGCACAGCTAGTTATCAATGCAATGGCACCCGCTGAGGTGGAGTCCATCGTGGTTGATGAAGACACTAACACCATGGACGTTGCAGTTAACGAAGAGAATCTCGCCCAGGCGATTGGTAAAGGTGGTCAGAACGTGCGCCTTGCCTCTGAGTTGACAGGTTGGAATATCAACGTGATGACCATTGAAGACGCTCAGGAAAAACAACAAGCTGAATCATCTAACTTCGTAGAGAGCCTGATGACTGCCCTCGATGTAGATGAAGATGTCGCTGTAGTTCTTGTAGAAGAAGGCTTTACCAGTATTGAAGAAGTTGCCTATGTCCCTCTGGAGGAAATGAGTGCGATTGATGGCTTCGATGAAGATATTGCTGAAGAGCTTCGCGCGCGAGCTAAAGATGCACTCTTGACTATGGCTCTGGCTACTGAAGAGCAGCTAACCAAGACAGAGCCTGCTGAAGATTTGCTAACAATGGATGGTATGGATCCATCATTGGCTTATCAGCTAACGGCAAAAGGTATTATCACCATGGAAGACCTTGCTGAGCAGGCAGTCGATGACCTGATGGACATCGATGATATGGATGAAGAAAAAGCAGCAGCATTAATTATGACTGCTCGTGCACCCTGGTTTGCTGAAGAGCAGGGCGAGTAAATAATCGAGCGGTAATAGAGGAAAACAGATGGCTGAAGTTACAGTAAGTGAATTAGCAAAAACCGTAGGCGCGTCCGTCGATCGTTTGCTCATGCAAATGAAAGAGGCGGGGCTGACTCACACCTCTGCAGAGGCAACAGTGTCTGACGACGAAAAACAAACCCTGTTGGCTTATTTAAAGAGCCTGCATGGGGCGAGCAGTGGTGAGCCAAAGAAAATAACCTTGCGTCGCAAGACTGTCAGCACTTTAAAATCTGGTAATCGAAAAACCGTAAATATCGAGGTGCGTAAGAAACGTACCTACGTAAAACGCAGCGATGAAGAGTTAGAAACTCAGGCTGCTGCTGAGGCAGAAGAAAAAGCTCGCCTAGAGCGAGAGGCTGCGGCTCAGGCCGAAGCCGCCGCTGAGGCAGCGCAAGCCGAAGCACAGGCTGCTGACGAAAAGGCTGCTGAAGATACCGCCGACAGTGAGACCGTTGTGCAGCGCCCTGTGGTAAGAAGCTCTGGTATTGACGATATCGAAGAGAAGCGACAAAACGCTATCCAGAATCGTCGCAAAGCGGAAGCTGAAGCTAAGCAAGCAGCGGAAGCTGCAGCTGCGGCTAAGCTAGAAGAGGAAGCTCGCAAGGCTGCAGAAGCTGCATCTGCTTTAGAAAGCGGTGAAGCTAAAAAAGCAGCGAAGCCTACTAAAGTGGCTGCCCCAATTAGTGAGCCCGTCCATGATAAGGGTCGTCGTCATGGCAAACCCAATGATGATGACGATAAGCCCGGCAAAAAGATCTCTAAGAAGAGCTTGGCTAAAGGCGGCAAGAAAAAAGGTCGCTTGCAGCTGGACGATAGCTTAGATGAACGAGGTTCTTCTGGTCGTTTGCGCTCTAGTGTGGTGTTGAAGGTAGATAATAAACACACCTTCAAAAAGCCTGTTGAGAAGAAAGTATTAGAAGTTGCTATTCCAGAAGAGCTCAGTGTTGCTGATTTAGCTCAGAGTATGGCAATCAAGTCTGCTGTGGTCATTAAAGAGTTGATGAAGTTGGGCGTAATGGCGAACATCAATCAGGTTATAGATCAGGAAACTGCCTTTTTGGTCGTTGAAGAACTAGGTCATACCCCGATTGCAGCTCAGGATGAATCCGTCGAAGACGAACTAACCAAGCAGTTTGAGGCTATTCAGGCCGAGGGGGACGAGTCCCCACGCGCCCCGATAGTGACTGTTATGGGCCATGTTGACCATGGTAAGACCTCATTGCTGGATTATATCCGCAAGTCGCGAGTTGCCTCTGGTGAAGCCGGTGGTATTACTCAGCATATTGGTGCTTACCATGTGGATACGCCCAAGGGCATGATTACCTTCCTGGACACACCTGGACATGCTGCGTTCACTGCTATGCGTGCTCGAGGTGCTCAGAGTACAGATGTTGTTATTCTGGTAGTTGCGGCAGACGACGGAGTCATGCCGCAGACAGAAGAAGCTATCCAGCATGCCCGCGCCGCTGGCGTTCCTATTGTTATTGCCATCAACAAGATGGACAAAGAGGGTGCCGATCCCGAGCGCGTTACCAGTGAACTGGGCGCCAAGGATGTAATTCCCGAAGAGTGGGGCGGTGATACACAGTTTATTAAGGTGTCTGCTCACACTGGTGAGGGGATCGATGAGCTACTAGAAGCTGTGTTGTTACAGTCAGAACTTCTGGAGCTAACAGCCCCCGTCAATGTGCCGGCGCGCGGTGTAATTGTTGAGTCCCGTGTTGATAAAGGCCGTGGTGTGGTTGCCACTGCATTGGTGCAGCAGGGTACGTTGCGTAAAGGTGACTTTATGCTAGCTGGTGAGACTGTGGGTAAAATTCGCGCGATGACTGACGAAGCCAAGCGACCTGCATTGGAAGCTGGGCCGTCGATACCGGTAGAAATATTGGGTTTGGACGAGGCGCCAAATGCTGGCGATGAATTCTTTGTGGTTGCCGACGAGCGCAAGGCCAAAGAAATTGCTGATTTGCGCATCACCAAGGCCCGCCAAGAGCGCATGTCTCGTCAGCAGGCCGCGAAATTAGAGAACATGTTTACAGATATGGGCAGCGAGCAGGTCAATAAGCTTAACCTTATTGTGAAGACTGATGTGCGCGGCTCACTTGAAGCGATTAATAGCGCGCTTCACGATTTTGCTACCGATGAAGTTGCTGTAGACATAGTTGCATCTGGCGTGGGCGGTATTACCGAATCCGATATTAACTTAGCACTGACTACTGGCGCGATTGTACTTGGCTTTAATGTGCGTGCCGGTGGAGCTGCCCGTGCATTGGCAGAGAAAGAAGAAATTGAAGTTCGCTATTACAGCGTGATCTACAACCTTCTCGATGAAGTTAAACAGGCGCTGTCTGGTATGTTGGCCCCTGAGACCAAAGAGGAAATTGTTGGTATTGCCGAAGTTAGAGATGTATTCCGCTCACCCAAGTTTGGCGCTATTGCCGGCTGTATGGTGGTTGAGGGTACGGTCTACCGCAGCAAGCCAATCCGTGTACTGCGGGATGACGTTGTGATCTATCAGGGCGAGCTTGAGTCACTGCGCCGCTTCAAAGATGAAGCCTCCGAGGTTCGCAATGGCATGGAATGTGGTATCGGGGTTAAGGACTATAACGATGTTAAAGCCGGCGACCTGATTGAAGTTTACGATGTCACCCAGGTACAGCGCTCGCTGTAACAGAGCACATTAGTTAAATGCCAAGAGAATTTACCAGAGCCGAACGGGTGTCAGATGCTGTGCAACAGGAGTTGGCAGTACTGATAAGAGATAATGTGCGCGACCCTCGGGTCGGCATGATCAGCGTGACAGATGTAGAAATCAGTCGCGATTTGGCCTATGCCAAAGTTCATGTCAGCTTTGTTGGAGAGCGCAGTCAGGACCAGATAGATGCTGGGTTGGCTGCGCTCAACGGCGCCTCAGGTTATCTGCGTAAGCTGCTGGCGTCCAGTATCAAACTACGCATAACCCCTAAGCTAAATTTCTTTTATGATGAGAGCGGGCGTCGCGGGCAGCATCTCTCTGCGCTGATTGATTTAGCAGTTTCTCAGGACGCGGCGTCCGATGCCACTGAGAGCGAGGAAGGCTAAGCTTGGCTCGCAGGCGTAATCGAGGTCGTTTCGTCAACGGCATTTTCTTACTCAACAAACCCTTAGATCGTTCATCTAATCAGGCCCTACAGCGAGTCAAAAATTTATTTGATGCTAATAAAGCAGGGCATACCGGTGCTCTCGATCCACTGGCCACTGGCGTATTGCCAATTTGCCTGGGAGAAGCGACCAAATTTAGTCAATTTTTGCTGGAGTCTGATAAGCATTATCGCAGTACATTTGTACTAGGAGTAGCCACAGACACTGGCGACTGCGATGGTGAAATTCTCAGTAACACAGACGCGTCTGAACTATGCCTTAAAAAAATTGAAGCGGCAGTCGCAAATTTTCGCGGTGATATTCAGCAAATACCATCGATGTATTCTGCGCTAAAGCACAATGGCCAGCCTCTCTATAAGTTGGCGCGCCAGGGTATAGAAGTAGAGCGCCAAGCAAGGGATATCAGTGTTCACAAATACGACATTCTGGATTTTCGCCCAGGCCAGCAGGCCGAATTGGACGTCGAAGTGCATGTCAGCAAGGGCACCTATGTGCGCAGTCTGGCAGAAGATTTAGGCCGCATGCTGGGTTGTGGAGCCCATGTTAGCGCGCTACATCGCCATATTGCTGGCCCATTTAGCGAAGATGAGACGATTAGCCTGACGGAGCTTGAAAACCTTCGAGAAGGATGCACCGAACCAAGCGATCTAGACTATCTGCTGAAGCCCATGGATATAGCCGTTGCTGACCGAATGGCGGTGGAATTAAGCGAAAATGTGGCCCAATACTTCCAAATGGGTCAGGAAGTAATGTCAACACAGGCCTTTCGCAATGGACAAGAAGGCGATATAGTGCGCGTCTTTCGCGAGGGCGGCGCCTTTTTAGGCGTAGCAACAGTTACCGAAGACGGTAAATTGGCCCCGAAAAGATTGGTAGTTGAAAGATAACTGCCGGAAAACCACGTTAGGTTGCCTGTAAATATGCGCGGGCAACCCGAATTTAACTAACCCGCATATTGGAGAAAATATCATGGCACTGAGTGCAGAAGAAAAAGCAGCAATCGTTACTGAACACGCAACCTGCGAAAATGACACAGGTTCACCCGAAGTACAGGTTGCACTGCTAACCGTAAATATCAACAAGCTACAGGGTCACTTCGGTGATCACAAAAAAGATCACCACTCACGTCGTGGTCTGATTCGGATGGTTAATCAGCGTCGCAAGTTGCTCGACTACCTAAAGAGCAAAGATTCTGAGCGTTATACTGCGTTAATCAAGAAGCTTGGTTTACGTCGATAAGTGTTCTCGGTGCGGCTCCTGTTAAAATAGGGGCCGCATTCATTTCTAAGAACACGTAATTTCATCGCCCCTATGCTATGTCCCTATTTTTGCTGATCGAGTTACTTATGGCTGTCATAACTGGTAGCTATAAGTAACCCGAGCAGCGCACAGGGCATGCAGAACCGGCGCTAATTGGTAAAAAAACAAAGGTAAAAATATGACTCCTGTAATAAAGAAGTTTCAATACGGTAACCATACCGTAACACTTGAAACTGGCCGTATTGCCCGTCAGGCAACTGGTGCAGTTTTATGTTCAATCGACAATACCTCAGTACTCTGTACTGTTGTTGGTGCACGCGAAGCCAAGCCGGGTATGGATTTCTTCCCGCTGGGTGTTCACTACATTGAGAAGGCCTATGCCGCAGGTAAAATCCCTGGTGGTTTCTTCAAGCGCGAAGGTCGCCCCAATGAAAAAGAGACGCTTACCTCACGTCTGATTGATCGCCCAATCCGCCCTCTGTTCCCCAACGGCTTTAAAAACGAAGTGCAGGTAGTCTGTACTGTTATGTCAGCCGAGAAAAATATTGATCCAGATATCGCAGCAATGATCGGTACCTCTGCGGCACTGTCTATCTCAGGTATTCCATTTAACGGCCCAGTTGGCGGCGCTCGCGTTGGTTACACCGAAGAGCAAGGCTACCTGCTGAACCCAACCTACTCAGAGCTAGAAGGTTCATTGCTGGACATGGTTGTTGCCGGTACTAAAGATGCGGTACTGATGGTTGAGTCTGAAGCCAGCGAGCTATCAGAAGACACTATGCTTGGCGGCGTTCTGTTCGCTCACCAAGAAATGCAAACTGTGATCAGCGTAATCGAAGAGCTGGCTGCTGAGGCAGGTAAGCCACGTTGGGATTGGCAGCCAGAAGAAGAAAATGTAGCGCTGAAAGATGCCCTTAAAGCAGCAGTTGGCGCAGAGCTGGACGAAGCCTACCAGGTTGTAGACAAGCAGGCTCGTGTTGCTTCAGTTAATACTCTTCGCGACCGCGCTATTGCTGATCTAGCCAGTGAAGACGGCTACTCAGAAGAAGATCTAAAAGATGCTTTCAAAAAGCTTGAGAAAAGTATCGTTCGCGGTCGCATCATCCGCGGTGAGCCGCGCATTGATGGTCGTGACACCAAGAAAGTCCGCGCTATCAATGTAGAAGTAGGCATTCTCGACAAAGTTCATGGTTCATCACTATTTACTCGTGGTGAAACGCAGGCCATTGTTGCTGCGACTCTGGGTTCAACCCGTGATGCACAGATGATCGACGCCCTAGAAGGGAAAAAAGACGATCCGTTTATGCTGCACTACAACTTCCCTCCCTACTCTGTAGGTGAATGTGGTCGTATCGGCTTTACTAGCCGCCGTGAAGTAGGTCACGGTCGCTTAGCTCGTCGCGGTATTAACGCAGTACTGCCATCTGTAGAAGATTTCCCCTATGCGATGCGCGTAGTATCCGAAATCACTGAATCTAACGGTTCAAGCTCGATGGCGTCTGTCTGTGGATCAAGCCTTGCGCTTATGGATGCAGGTGTACCTCTTAAGGCACCAGTTGCTGGTATCGCCATGGGTCTGGTTAAAGAAGACGAAGGCTATGCTGTACTGACTGATATTCTGGGTGATGAAGATCACCTGGGTGATATGGACTTTAAAGTGGCTGGTACAGCTGACGGTATCACTGCACTGCAGATGGATATCAAAATCGAAGGCATCACCGAAGAGATCATGGAAATCGCTCTTGAGCAGGCTATGGAAGCTCGATTACATATTCTTGGCGAAATGAACAAGGTAATCTCTGCAGGCCGTGATGAAGTTGCCGAGTCAGCACCTCGTATGGGTATGATGCAAATCGACCCAGACAAGATCCGCGACGTTATTGGTAAAGGTGGCGCAACCATCCGTGCACTCTGTGAAGAGCACAACTCAACCATCGACATTACTGATGATGGCGCAGTTAAAATCTACTCAGAAGACAACGATAGCCTACAGGCTGCCATCGACGCGGTAACTGCCATTGTTGCTGATCCAGAGCCAGGCACCATCTATGACGGTAAAGTGGTTCGCATCGTAGACTTTGGTGCCTTTGTAAACTTTATGCCTGGAACAGACGGACTGGTACATATCAGCCAAATCGCCCAGGAGCGTGTTGCCAAGGTAACCGATTACCTGAGCGAAGGTCAGGACGTGCGCGTTAAGGTTCTCGAAATCGACAACCGCGGCCGCGTAAAGCTGTCCATCAAAGAAGCTCAGCTGGAAGAGGGCACAGCCCCAGAAGCACCAGCTGCCGCTGAGTCTACTGAGGAAGAAGCTCCAGAAGCCTAACCCTCAGTCGCAATAAAAAATCCCCGTCTGCACTGCAGCCGGGGATTTTTTTGTTTTAAAAACCAAAATAGCGCACAGGATGGTTAAAGTTTATGGGGTTAGATTAATCTAAAGGGGCGAGATTGTAATGAAAAGGCGCAGTTTGACCCTATAAAAGTACCTGTTGCTGACCCCAATATTTTTTGCTGCACTGCCCGTTCTCAGCAGTAAAACAGTTTTAGATGAAGACTATAGAGCGGCCTAACCTTAGTTTGATGCCAAGGACAGCAATTCAGCAGCATGAGAAAGAGTCTGATCGGTTACCTGGGCCCCACCCAGCATCCGAGCCAATTCATTCATCCGTTGCTGACGATCCAGTGCAACCATCAATGACTCGGCATTATTAGCCTCTACTATTTTGCTGGCACGATAATGATGATGGGCATGGGCCGCTACCTGAGGTTGATGGGTCACGCTGATCACCTGTCCTCGATCGCCCAGTTTCTTTAACAGTAGGCCAACGTTATTTGCGGTGCTGCCTCCAATGCCTACATCAACCTCATCGAAGACCAATGTGGGTGTCTTAGAATGTGCCGCAGCCACTACCTGGATCGCGAGACTGACTCTAGAGAGCTCACCGCCAGACGCAATTTTTTTGAGAGGCTTGTGGGGTTGCCCTGGATTGGTAGCAATTAGAAACTCGATCTCCTCTAGGCCATTAGCGCGATAGTCGCCAGCGGGCAGGGCAGTCAGTTGAACCAAAAGCTCGGCACCCTCCATGGATAGCAGCTGCAGCTGTTGATTAATTTCAGCCGCCATGGTGGTTGCGCCTTTGTTACGCAGTTTACTCAGCTTACTCGCTGAGGCTTCATAGACGGCCGCCAGCTCGTCCAGCTGAAGCTGCAAGGCTTCAATACTCTCGCCACCAGTTTCCAAATCCTGCAGCTCAGATTCCAGCGCTTGGAGAGTTTCACCAAGCTGATCACCATTGACACGGTGCTTGCGAGCCAGCTGGAAAATAACACCGAGCTCCTCCTCGACCTGTTGCAAGCGCTGAGGATCAGCCTCGAAGCGGTCTATATGACCTTCTATTTCACTGGTTGCCTCTTCCACTTGAATCAGAGCCGTCTGCAGCATCTCCTCAGCATTACTCAGAGCCTGAGGTTTATGTTTTAGGCTGCCTAATGTGGATAGGGCGCGGTTTAATCCATCGCGTATATTAAAGCCTTCGGTCTGGTCGCAAATGGCAACAACTGCATAACTGTCCTGCAAAATTTGCTCAGCGTTTGCCAGAGTTTGCTGCTCTATTTCAAGTTTCTCGATGGTAGTAGGATTTAGGTCTAACTGTTGCAGCTCATTGACCTGAAAACTTAGTAAATCCTTGCGCGCTATCAACTCGTCAGAGCGAGCCATTAGGCTATCAAGCTTGCGGTGTACCGCATTCCAGGCACCGTATTGCTCGCTGACCTGCTTCGCCAAGTCGGTGGCATTACTATATTCATCTAGTAATTGGCGATGGGTGCCGCGACGCAATAGTGATTGATGCTCATGCTGACTATGGATGTCAGTTAGCATTTCCCCTAGTTGCTGAAGCTGCTGCATGGTGCAGCTTTGACCATTGATATAACCGCGAGACCGACCCTCTGTGGTATACAGGCGGCGTAAAATACATTGGTCGTCATCAAAGTCATTGTCGCGCAGCCAGGCTTTGGCCGCAGCAATGTCATCGATTTCAAAGATCGCAGTAATCTCAGCGCGGTCTTTGCCGTGGCGAATGGTGCCTGTGTCTGCTCGATCACCAAGCGCCATACCCAGCGCATCAAGCACTAGAGACTTGCCTGCGCCGGTTTCTCCCGTGATAGCCGTAGCACCAGCGGAGAACTCGATTTCCAAGCTTTCCACAAGGGTGTAATTCTTAATATTGATGGATTGAAGCAACGTTTTTATTACCCTTAATTGATCCTAGGTTTATACAGAACAGATTGCTGTTACGCAATCGCTTGAAACTTATAAGTTTGTCCCCATATCTAGAATCAGAGAACGTGTAGCAGCCCAACGGGCTAATTAATTGGTCACAGAGTAAGGAATTGGCGTGTCAAAAGAAATTGAAAACGAAGAAAACCTGGCAACTGAAACCCAGGGCAGTGCTGAGCCCAGCAAAGAAGAAATCAATGCTGAGATCGAAGCCGAGCTTTTGGATGAAATGGATTCAGCACAGGAGCAACCCCCCGCCTCAGAAGAGCTTTTGGAGCAGGTTGCCAAAGCCAATGATCAGGTTTTGCGAGTGCAAGCAGAAATGCAGAATGTCCGCCGCCGCGCAGAGCGCGATGTGGAAAATGCTCATAAATTTGCCCTCGATAAATTTGCCGCCGACCTGTTGCCCGTCGTGGACAATCTGGAGCGCGCATTAGCTGCCATTGACAGTTCAGATGAAGGGCAAAAAGCTGTTGCCGAGGGGCTGGAGCTCACCTTGAAATCGTTTATAGAAGTACTGGCACGCTTCAAGATCCAAGCGATTGACCCGGCGGGGCAGCCTTTTGATGCTGAGCTGCACCAAGCGGTAAGTATGGTGCCTAACCCCGATCTAGAGCCAAACACGGTAATGGATGTATTCCAAAAAGGCTACACATTGAATGGCCGGCTGGTGCGCCCCGCAATGGTCGTGGTGTCGCAGGGATAAAAACATCGAATTCATGGTTGCGACCCTTGAAATACTAGAAAGCGCACCCACATACAGAGCAAGCAAGTAAACATTTACAGTTAAGTAACGGAGAAGCAAAAAATGGGAAAGATTATCGGAATAGATTTGGGTACCACCAACTCATGTGTTGCTGTACTCGAAGGCGATAAGCCCAAAGTCATTGAAAACGCAGAGGGCGCAAGAACCACGCCATCTGTTGTCGCGTTCACAGAAGAAGGTGAAATTCTGGTTGGACAGTCGGCCAAGCGTCAGGCAGTAACCAATCCACACAACACAGTGTATGCAGTTAAGCGCCTGATCGGCCGTCGATTTGAAGATGACGTAGTGCAGAAAGACATCAAGATGGTGCCCTACAAAATCGTCAAAGCAGACAATGGTGATGCCTGGGTAGAGATTAAAGGCGAGAGTAAAGCTGCGCCGCAGATTTCTGCTGAAGTTTTAAAGAAAATGAAAAAAACTGCCGAAGACTATCTGGGTGAGACTGTATCAGAAGCAGTGATTACTGTACCTGCATACTTTAACGATTCTCAGCGTCAGGCTACTAAAGACGCGGGCCGTATTGCAGGTCTAGATGTTAAGCGCATTATTAACGAGCCAACAGCTGCGGCACTGGCGTACGGTATTGATAAAACTGCTGGTGACAGTGTGGTTGCTGTATATGACCTTGGCGGTGGTACATTCGATATCTCGATTATTGAAATTGCTGATGTTGACGGTGAAAAGCAGTTTGAAGTGCTGGCCACTAACGGTGACACATTCCTCGGTGGTGAAGACTTCGACATGCGATTGATCGAATATTTTTCGGCAGAATTCAAAGCCGATAGCGGAATTGATATTCACGGTGATCCACTGGCCATGCAGCGTCTTAAAGAAGCAGCAGAAAAAGCCAAAATCGAACTGTCTTCAAGCTCGCAGACTGAAGTGAATCTGCCCTATATTACTGCAGACGCCACCGGTCCTAAGCACCTGGTCGTCAAACTGACTCGTGCCAAATTAGAGTCATTAGTTGAAGACCTAGTTGAACGTTCACTGGCACCACTAAAGGTTGCGTTGAAGGACGCAGGCAAATCTACATCAGAGATCGATGAGATTATTTTGGTTGGTGGTCAGACTCGTATGCCTCTGGTTCAGAGCAAAGTATCCGAGTTCTTTGGTAAAGAGCCGCGCAAAGATGTCAACCCAGACGAAGCTGTGGCTGTTGGAGCCGCACTCCAGGGTGCTGTTTTAGCGGGGGACGTTACTGATGTTCTACTGCTAGATGTTACTCCTCTGAGCCTGGGCATCGAAACCATGGGTGGTGTAGCTACTCCGGTTATCGAGAAAAATACTACGATTCCGACTAAGAAGTCGCAGATTTTCTCTACGGCCGAAGACAACCAGACCGCGGTAACTATTCACGTGGTTCAGGGTGAGCGCAAGCAGGCCACAGGCAATAAGTCTCTGGGCCGGTTTGACCTAGCAGACATCCCGCCAGCACCTCGTGGTATGCCTCAGATTGAAGTGACTTTTGATATTGATGCCAATGGTATTTTGCATGTCGGCGCTAAAGACAAAGCCACAGGCAAAGAGCAGTCGATTATCATCAAAGCCTCATCAGGTTTGTCTGATGAAGAGATCGATGCAATGGTCAAAGACGCAGAAGCTAATGCAGCAGATGATAAGAAGTTTGAAGAGCTGGTGCAGGCCCGCAACACGGCTGATGGCTTGGCTCATGCTGCCAAGAAAACCCTCGAAGAAGCAGGCGATAAAGCCAGTGACGAAGAGAAGGCAGCCATTGAAGCTGCCATTGCCAAGGTTGAAGAGGCAGTGCAGTCGGATGACAAGGAAGCTATTGACGAAGCTGCGAAGGTGCTTTCTGAAGCCTCTTCAGGTCTGGCTCAAAAGATGTATGCAGAGCAGGCTCAAGAGGGGCAACCAGAGGGTGGTCAAAAGTCCACTGGTGACGATGCCATGGATGCCGAGTTTGAAGAAGTTAAAGAGGAAGAGGCAAAGGAAGATAAGTAAGCTTATCGAGATTGCTTCTAGCTTTCACAACTCAATATTAGGCGCGGGCAGGTTCCGCGCCTAATCATATCAGCGATATTTAGGGTTAAAGACACAGTTTATGGCTAAGCGCGATTACTATGAAGTACTGGGTGTAGAAAAAAATGCCTCTGATTCAGAGATCAAGAAGGCATTTCGTCGCATTGCGATGAAATATCACCCAGACCGCAATCCAGACAACAAAGATGCTGAGGATAAATTTAAAGAGGCTCAAGAAGCCTATGAAATCCTCGGCGACCAAGAGAAAAAGTCAGCCTATGACCGATTTGGCCACGCCGGTGTTGATGGAAATTCTGGCGGTGGTGGTTTTGGTGGTGGCGCCGGCTTTGGCGATGTTTTCGGCGACGTCTTTGGCGATATTTTTGGTGGTGGCGGTCGAGGTCGCAGCGGGCCGCAACGTGGCTCAGATTTGCGTTATGACCTTCAGTTAGATCTTGAAGATGCAGTAAAGGGTAAAACTGTACAGATTGATGTTCCTACTATGAGCCACTGTGATACCTGTGATGGTTCAGGCGCTCGTAAAGGCTCATCACCTGTAACCTGTGACACCTGTGGTGGTGCTGGGCAGGTACGCATGTCTCAGGGCTTTTTCTCAGTGCAGCAGACCTGCCCACAGTGCCGTGGTCGCGGGCAGATGATTTCTGATCCCTGTGGCGACTGCCATGGGCAGGGCGTCAAAGAAGAGCGTAAAACCCTGTCGGTTAAAATTCCTGCAGGTGTGGATACTGGCGATAGAATTCGTCTTGCCGGTAAAGGTGAGGCCGGACCCCAGGGAGGCCCTACTGGAGATCTCTATGTACAGATGCATGTGCGGGATCACAGTATCTTTGTCCGCGATGGTAGCAATCTTCACTGTGAGGTGCCGATTAGCTTTGCTCAGGCAGCTCTTGGTGGTGAAATCGAAGTCCCAACCTTGTCAGGTAAGGTTAAATTAAAAGTTCCCGCAGAAACTCAGAGTGGTAAGCTGTTCCGTCTGCGTGGTAAAGGCGTAGCCCCGGTTCGCGGTGGCGCAACCGGAGACCTGCTGTGCAGGGTTGTGTTGGAAACGCCGGTCAACCTTAACTCCGAGCAACGCAAGCTATTGGAAAGCTTTGAAAATAGTCTGGCAGGCAACAGCAAACATTCTCCAAGGACTACTAGCTGGTTTGATGGAGTGAAGAAATTCTTCGATAATTTGACCGGTTAGGGTTACATTTAATCTAATTAGTAAATCAGGAGCAAAAACCATGGGTAATATTGCAGTAATCGGTGCTGGCGGCCGCATGGGTAAAGCTCTGATTGAAACTATTGCAGCCGCCGAAGGAGTGCAGCTGAGTGCCGCTCTGGAACGTCCTGATAGTTCACTGGTCGGTGTTGACTCGGGTGAGTTGGCTGGGATTGGGCGCAATAATATTTTAGTGGCTGCGTCACTGGATGACGTGGCTGACGATTTTGACCTACTGATCGACTTTAGTATTCCCGCGGTGACTGCGGCCAATGCAGAATTTTGCGCGGCTCATGGCAAGAAGATGGTTATCGGCACCACTGGTCTTAACGAGAAACAATTGCAGTCGGTAATTGATGCTAGCCGCAATAATGCGATCTGTATGGCCTCCAACTACGCCACGGGCGTTAATCTGTGTTTTAAATTGGCTGAGTTGGCTGCTCAGGTGTTGGGCGACGAGGCTGATATTGAGATTAGCGAAGCTCATCACCGCTATAAAATTGACGCTCCGTCTGGTACCGCTCTGTCTCTGGGCGAGTCTGTTGCAGGGGCTTTGGGCCGCGATCTCAAGGAAGTTGCTGTCTATGGCCGAGAGGGCCAAACCGGTGCTCGTGACTCGCAGACCATTGGCTTCGCTACAGTGCGCGCCGGGGATATTGTTGGCGATCACACAGTGTTATTTGCCGCTGATGGAGAACGGGTAGAGATTACCCACAAAGCCTCCAGCAGAATGGCCTTTGCGCGCGGGGCTGTGCGTGCTGGTAAATGGTTGATGGAAAAAGAGTCTGGACTCTTCGATATGCAGGATGTGCTTGGCCTAAAATAAACCGCCACCAAAGGGGTTAATTTAGCGCCGACAGTGATAGACAAAATACCCCTCCTTCAATACAATACTGTTCTAACACCGCGATACTTTCAGCGGTCTCGTTCCGAGAGGTTAGAGCACAGAATATTATTTAATTAAACGAGATGAGACGCAGAGTTTCATCTCGTTTTTTTGCAAATGTCTGATGCGCATTTCGGAGATACCTTATTTCAGGTCCATGTGACTAATTTAGGAGGTTGTGTGAATTCCCAGACTCACCGGGAAGCCGTACTTGCGCTTGCAGACGGAACAATTTTCAGAGGAACTGCCATTGGTGCAGAGGGTTCCTCTGTTGGGGAAGTAGTCTTTAACACAGCCCTCACAGGGTATCAGGAGATCTTAACTGATCCCTCTTACGCCAGGCAGATTGTAACCCTAACCTATCCTCATATCGGCAACACAGGGGTTAACACAGAAGACGAAGAGTCATCCCAGATCTGGGCAGCCGGATTAGTGATTCGCGATCTACCTCTAATGGCCTCTAATTTCCGCAGTCAGCAGTCCTTAGATGACTATCTAAAAGAAAAAAACATTCTCGGTATTGCTGATATCGACACCCGCAAATTAACCAGAATTCTCCGTGAAAGTGGTGCCCAAAGTGGTTGCATTATGGCGGGGGATATTAATGATGAGCAGGCCCTCGCTGCGGCTCGAGGATTTGCAGGCCTCAAGGGAATGGATCTAGCAAAAGAGGTGACAGCCTCCAGTGCCTACAAGTGGACTGAACACAGCTGGCAACTTGGCGTAGGCCACCCAGAGTCCACCGGCGGTAAGTTTAAAGTTGTCGCCTACGACTATGGAGTAAAGCGCAATATCCTGCGCATGCTGGTTGATCGCGGCTGTGACCTTACGGTAGTGCCTGCCCAGACTCCTGCTAGTGAAGTGCTGGCAATGAATCCGGACGGTGTATTTCTTTCAAATGGGCCAGGTGATCCAGAACCCTGTGACTACGCTATTCAGGCTATCAGCGATATTCTCGCAACCAATATCCCCGTTTTTGGCATCTGCCTAGGGCATCAGCTACTAGCACTAGCCTCCGGTGCCAAGACAGTGAAGATGAAGTTCGGTCACCATGGTGCCAATCATCCGGTAGAAGATATAGACAACAATGTTGTCATGATTACTAGCCAGAACCACGGCTTTGCTGTCGATGAGGAAACTCTGCCAGACTGCCTGCGCGCCACCCATCGCTCGTTGTTTGATGGCTCTTTGCAGGGTATTCATCGCACAGATAAGCCAGCCTTCAGCTTTCAGGGCCACCCCGAAGCCAGCCCTGGCCCCCATGATGCAGCATCATTATTTGACCACTTTATTGAATTAATGGAAGAGCGCGGTTAATCCTCTATGCCAAAAAGAACTGATATAAAAAGTATTCTTATCCTTGGGGCGGGGCCTATTATTATTGGTCAGGCCTGTGAGTTTGATTACTCCGGAGCACAGGCCTGTAAGGCTTTGCGCGAAGAGGGTTTTAGGGTTATTTTGGTCAACTCTAATCCCGCCACCATTATGACTGACCCGGCCATGGCCGATGCCACCTACATAGAACCCGTAGAGTGGCGAACCGTTGCGAAAATTATTGAAGACGAACGTCCAGATGCTCTATTGCCTACTATGGGCGGTCAAACCGCGCTTAACTGCGCACTGGATTTAGCCAAGCATGGTGTTTTGGATAAATTTGGCGTTGAGATGATTGGTGCCAATGCAGATGCCATTGATAAAGCCGAAGACCGAGAGCGCTTTGACAAGGCCATGAAGGCCATCGATTTGGATACGCCCAACTCAGGTATCGCCCATAGTTTGGAGGAGGCCTACCAGGTCGCCGACCGCTTTGGTTTCCCCTGCATCATTCGCCCCTCATTTACCATGGGCGGTTCCGGTGGCGGTATCGCTTATAATCGCGAAGAGTTTGAAGAAATTTGCCGACGCGGTCTGGACCTTTCTCCCACCAGTGAGCTGTTAATTGACGAGTCTCTGATTGGGTGGAAAGAGTTTGAAATGGAAGTGGTGCGAGACCGCAATGATAACTGCATCATTGTCTGTTCGATTGAAAATCTCGACCCTATGGGCATACATACAGGTGACTCTATTACTGTGGCGCCCGCCCAGACTTTGACTGACAAAGAATATCAAATCATGCGCAACGCCTCGATTAAGGTGTTGCGTGAGATCGGTGTCGAAACTGGTGGATCCAATGTACAGTTTGCTGTCAATCCTGAAGATGGTCGGCTGATCGTTATTGAGATGAACCCGCGAGTTTCTCGCTCTTCAGCACTGGCATCCAAAGCAACTGGATTCCCAATTGCCAAGGTCGCGGCTAAGCTTGCAGTGGGCTACACCTTAGATGAGCTGCAAAATGAAATCACTAGTGGCGCCACGCCTGCATCATTCGAGCCAAGTATTGACTATGTAGTGACCAAGATTCCGCGTTTTGCGTTTGAGAAATTCAATCAGGCCGATGCCAAGTTAACCACCCAGATGAAATCCGTGGGTGAGGTGATGGCCATTGGTCGAACTTTCCAAGAATCCATGCAAAAGGCATTGCGAGGCCTAGAGGTGGGGGTCGCTGGCTTTGATCCGCAGCTAGACCTGAATGACGCGACTTCCTCAGCCATCCTTCGCAATGAGCTAGCCGAGGCTGGCCCAGATCGCATTTGGTATCTAGCCGATGGTTTCCGCCAAGGGATTAGCCTCGAAGAGATGTTCGCTATTACCAAAATTGATCCCTGGTTCCTGATACAGATCCAAGATCTTATTAAAGATGAGCAACGTCTGGTTGGTACTCAATTATCCGACTTGGATAAGCAGTCTCTGTATCGCCTTAAGCGCAAAGGTTTTGCCGATCGTCGTATTGCCGATATTCTTGGCTGTGCTGAAGCCGATGTTCGCACACTGCGCTATAAGTATGAGCTGCATCCAGTTTACAAACGAGTGGATACCTGTGCAGCAGAGTTCAGCACAGAAACGGCCTATATGTATTCGACCTATGAAGATGAGTGCGAGGCGCGCCCCAGTAACAAAGATAAGATTCTTGTTCTGGGAGGCGGTCCCAACCGAATTGGTCAGGGTATCGAATTTGACTACTGCTGTGTGCATGCGGCTCTGGCTATGCGCGAAGACGGTTACGAAACCATTATGGTCAACTGTAACCCGGAGACAGTATCCACAGACTATGACACTTCTGACAGACTGTTCTTTGAACCAGTGACCCTAGAAGATGTTTTAGAAATTGTTCGTGTAGAAAAGCCCAAAGGTGTCATTGTACAGTTTGGTGGCCAAACGCCACTCAAATTGGCGCGCGCCCTCGAAGCTCATGGTGTACCTATTATAGGTACTACCCCAGATGCCATCGATAGAGCCGAAGACCGCGAGCGTTTCCAGCAAATGATTGAAAAGCTCGGTCTTCTGCAGCCTTCGAACAGCACGGCTCGTAGTGCCGAAGATGCTGTTGTGCTAGCTCGGCAAATTGGTTATCCATTGGTTGTGCGGCCCTCCTATGTTCTGGGTGGCCGTGCTATGGAAATTGTCTACAAAGAAGACGAGCTGCGCCACTATATGCAAACAGCTGTAGAGGTCTCAGAAGATTCTCCCGTGCTGCTAGACTTCTTCCTACCCAACGCCATCGAGATGGATGTCGATGCGGTAAGTGATGGCGATCAGGTGGTGATTGGTGCCATCATGCAGCATATTGAACAGGCCGGCATCCACTCCGGTGACAGCGCCTGTTCACTGCCTCCCTATAGTCTCAGCGAAGAAATTCAGGATGAGATGCGCGAAATCTGCAAAAAGATGGCTCGCGAGCTAGGGGTACGTGGACTGATGAATGTCCAGCTGGCTCTTCAGGACGGCAAGATCTATGTTATCGAGGTTAACCCTCGCGCCTCTAGAACAGTGCCTTTTGTGTCCAAATGTATCGGCAGCAGTTTGGCAAAAATAGCCGCGCGCTGTATGGTGGGCCAGACGCTTGAGTCTCAGGGCTTTACAGACGAAATTATTCCGCCTTACTTCAGTGTGAAAGAAGCGGTCTTCCCATTCAACAAATTCCCAGGCATAGACCCGATTCTTGGGCCAGAGATGAAGTCGACGGGCGAGGTAATGGGTGTGGGTGAGACCTTTGCCGAAGCCTATGGCAAAGCAGAGTTGGGAGCCAGCGACGAGATCCCTTCGAAGGGCACTGCATTTATCAGTGTGCGCGAACGTGATAAGGCCCAGCTGCCAGCGTTGGCGAGTAAGCTTAGCGACCTTGGCTTTAAGTTGGTGGCGACTTCGGGGACAGGCGCGATAATCGAAGAGGCTGGAATCAAAGTACAGCTGGTTAACAAGGTGAAAGAGGGGCGTCCTCACATTGTGGATATGATCAAGAGTGATAAGATTAACCTGATCATTAATACCACCGAGGGACGACAGGCCATATCTGATTCCTCAACTATCAGATCCAGTGCTGAACAGCACCGGGTCTATTACACAACCACCATGGCTGGCGGCAGCGCGGTCTGTGAAGCACTACAGTTTGGTGGCGACATCCAAGTGCGCAATCTTCAAACGTTGCACAAAGGTATTGGCTAATGCAAAAGAATCCAATGACAGTTGAGGGTGAAGCAGCCCTTCGCGCAGAGGTAGACAGCCTCAAAAAGCATGATCGCCCCAAGGTTATTGAGGCGATCGCTGAGGCTCGCGAGCACGGTGACTTAAAAGAGAATGCTGAATACCATGCGGCCCGTGAGCAGCAGGGTTTTATCGAGGGTCGCATTCAGGATATCGAAGGCAAGCTTTCTACGGCTCAGATTATTGATATTTCGAAAATTCCCCCTGGAGACCGCGTTATCTTCGGCTCCAAGGTGACAATTCTCAACGTCGAGACAGACCAGCAGGTGACCTATCGCATCGTTGGCGATGATGAAGCCAATGTCAAAGAGGGTAAAATATCCTATCAGTCACCAATAGCGCGTGGTCTTATAGGCAAAGAGATCGGTGACGTTGTAGTTGTTAAGACCCCGGGCGGCGATGTTGAGTACGAAATCGACGACGTGGTTTATTCAGCCTAAAACAGCCTAATGGCTGTTTTTCAGCAAAAATACCATTAGGGCCTTCTGAGCATGCAAGCGATTTTCTGCTTCATCCCAGACAACAGAAATAGTTTCGTCTTCGAGAAGCTCCGTAGAGACTTCTTCCTCTCTGTGTGCGGGCAGGCAATGCATGAATAGCGCGTTGTCTGCTGCATGAGACATCAGCTTGTGATTGACCTGAAAGCCTGCGAATTTTTCTAATCGCTCCTGCTGCTCATCTTCTTGTCCCATCGAGGCAAATACATCAGTAGTTACCAGATCGGCACCTGTTGCAGCAATCACTGGATTATTTGTCACCATCACATGATCACCGGCTTGTGCGACTAATTCAGCGCTGGGTTCGTAGCCGGCGGGGCAGGCGATATGCAGTTTGAAGTCAAACTGCATGGCAGCGTTGATCCAAGAGTTACACATATTGTTGCCGTCACCAATCCAGGCCACAGTTTTTCCTTGGACCGATCCACGGTGTTCGGTAAATGTCTGAATGTCAGCCAGCAGCTGGCACGGATGGTAGTCATCCGTCAGAGCATTGATCACCGGTACCTTGGAATATTGGGCAAAGGTTTCTACAGTACTGTGGTCAAAGGTTCTGATCATCACTATATCCACCATGCGAGAGATCACTCGAGCGGAATCTTCCACTGGCTCGCCGCGCCCGAGCTGGGTGTCATTGGGTGACAAAAATAAGGCATCGCCACCGAGCTGTGCCATGCCGGCCTCAAATGAAACCCGAGTTCTGGTGGAAGATTTCTCAAAGATCATGCCCAGCACTTTACCGGCAAAAATTGGTTCTTGACGATTCTCGCGCTTGGCGGCCTTCATCTCCATCGCAAGCTCAATGACCTGGTGGAGTTCAGCCGTACTGAGGTCTTTTAGAGTTAAGAAATGTCTTATAGCCATGTTCTAATCCTGTTCAAAATCTTTGATCAGTGGTGCCAAAATCGCCACTAGCTGGTCTGCTTCGCAATCGCTCATAATCATTGGCGGTAACAGCCGGATGACTGAATCTGCAGTGACATTGATAATCAGCCCGGCATCCATCGCTGTTTTGAACAATGATTTGCAGGGTCTGTTTAACTCAATACCAATCATGCATCCCATGCCGCGAATTTCCTTTACATGCCCACAGTCGGCCAGTGCCTGTTTAAACCCAGCCATAATGCGATCACCTAACTCAGTGGCACGCGTATCAAGGCCGCTATCTACAATAGTGGTTACGGAGGCTAGAGCGGCCGCACAGGAAAGCGGATTGCCACCAAAGGTAGAGCCGTGATTGCCCGGCCGCATGAGTTTATAAGCTTTACCGGCAGCGAGACAGGCGCCTATAGGCACACCATTGCCAAGCCCCTTGGACGTGGTAACTACATCAGGCAGGATGCCACTGTGCTGATAACAAAAATACTTTCCAGTGCGACCATTGCCGGTTTGCACCTCGTCCAGCATTAACAGCCATCCGCGTTGATCACAGAGCTCTCTCAACTGCTGAAGATAATTTTCAGCAGCGATTCTTATACCACCCTCGCCCTGAATAGGCTCAACAAACACTGCGCAGATATCAGGATTGTTGTCGCCGATGGTTTGTAGTGCGGCAATGTCATTGTAGGGGCCGCGAGCAAAGCCTCTGACCAGAGGCTCAAAACCTGCCTGCACTTTGCGGCTACCTGAGGCTGTCAGAGTTGCCAGAGTTCTGCCATGAAAAGCGTTGTCCATGACTAAAATCGTAGGGAGAGAGATCCCTTGTTGATGGCCGTATAGACGCGCAATTTTTATGGCTGCTTCGTTGGCTTCGGCGCCGGAGTTCCCAAAAAAAACATTGGTCATTCCGGAGATTTCACGCAACTTGTCAGCTAGCTTCTCTTGATTTGGGATGGCAAAAAAGTTTGAGCAATGAGTGAGGCTGGCAGCCTGTTCAGCAACGGCCGAGGCAACTGCTGGATGGGAGTGTCCCAGCCCGCAAACCGCTATACCAGACAGTGCATCAAGATATTTATTACCGTTAGCATCCCAGAGCCAAGCGCCCTCACCTTTAATCAGTGTGGCGGCTCTATCTCCGTAGGTGTTCATTAACGCATCTGTTGTCATGACTCTACTATTCCAAACTTTAATTCGATCCTTTGAAATCGAATTTGAGCACAATAAAAAAAGGCAGCTGTGCTGCCTTTTTTATAATTATTTTCCAATCGAAGAATAATATAGTGGTTCTTTATAGCTGGCAATAGGTGCTAAAGGCGCTTCTGCTTGCGCAACCGCTGGTGATTAACCCAAGCCCAGAGGCCTGTAAGCGCCAAAATACACATGAGCAAGCCCACTATATCGACAAAAATCACGCCTGCATTACCAAAAAAACGACCACTGTGCAGATCTATGATTAATGTTTCTAGAGAAATTCCCTCTTGGTTCTCTTCATTTATCAAACCGGGAGGAACCCTGGTAGCTGCTACGCTGTTAATAACCAATTTAGAAGGGTTTTCGATCTTACTGAGACTCAGATTAAAGGTATTAAGCAGCATTGTGTCAGTGCTAGTGATCAGATAAATGTTCTCATCATCACTGCCAACCTTCTGGCTGTCTAAAGGTAGGCCCTGAACCTGATTGAAGGATTCAATGAGTTGTCCGTCCGGTGTAAGCATGACCAAAGTGCCGCTGCAGAGCGCCACTACTAGTTGCTTCGTCGCAGCAGCAGCCAGCATGGGTGATGGACAGTGACTAACTGTCTTATCATTGAAAAAAAGTTGATCTGTACCCCTGTTATAGAGCCAGTTATCGGCAATGTTATAACCCTGTTGTTTGGTTGGGGGCAGGCCATACCAGGACAGCAGCCAGCTACTGGTGAGCTTTACCTTGCTGAGCTTAAGATCTGGTGAATGGTTTAGAGCAAAGCCACTAATGGATAGAAAAATCACCATAAAAAAAAGCGACAGACCGATACGGCGGTGCCAGCGCAAATTAAAAACGATCGATTTGGTAATTTTCAAAGTACTTCTCAGTTAGCCTCAGTTGGTGGCAACAGCCTGCTCAACCACCTGGCTATGATAATACAAAGCCAGCCCAGCTACCTTATTTACTGCCCAAACAGAAAGTGTGGCACCTGTGATACCGTCTATAGACTGATCTAGCCTATTGTTACTCTGCAGCGACGCACCGCGGTACTGTGCAGTGTATGCGGGATAGCGCACTTCGCCTCCCCGACTCTCGCGGTAAGCTAAGATTTTTACTTCGGTAATTTTATGATCTGTGACCACCACACCTATAGTAATGGGCATTTCCTTACCGATCTCTTCAAGGATCCAAGCGCTCTTATTGTCCAAAATATGATAGCGGACCCGCAATCCTGGCACCTGCCGATCGAGAATAGATTCCGCCCTCTGGCGAATCTCTGGAGTCAGCCAAAGCGCTTTTGCCTGAGGTTGCTGAGGTGCAAAAGTCTGTGCAATAAACTCAGGCCCAGACTGATAAACCCCTTTGCTCAACACAGCGGGTGAGAACAAAGAGGCTATCAAAAGGGCGCCCACAATAGAGAGGGCTTTTAAGCTTGAATTATGCATACAAACCTATGCTGTATTGCGCTGCTGATTTAAAAAGAATAGCCGACGCCCATATTGATTCCGTCGTAACCATTGCCGTTTGGTGCATCTTGATTTTGATAATCGAATTTAAAGACCACATTGCGGTGTAGCCAGTAATTTACTCCAAGATCGATCTGACTAATTTTGGAATCTACCTGAGCCCCCGCGGTGTTATCCCAATGGCTGTAGCGAGCAAATAAACCAAAATTTTCACTTAGCCTGTAGGAAGGCTCAATGTAAAAACCATTCTGTTCGCTCGCACCGGCTTTGGTAGCATTCAAAACTTCATCAAACTCCCACTGGGCATATAGTGCACGCAACTGGAAATCGTCAGCCTGCCAGGCAACATGAGTTTCGAAAAGAGTACCATCGATTGACGCGCCTTCGCCCTGACGAACGTCAGCCTGATATTGGACAGATGCCGCCAGTTCTAAGCCTGGAATAGCGGTATATTTCAGTCGGCCAGTAAATGCCATATTGTCAGCTTTTGCCTTGCCAACTTTCTGACGACCATCGCGGGGTTTGTACTTCCCCTCCGCTATGTAGAGCCCGGAATGGGCAGCGACATCAAAACTCAAGCCCTGCAGCAGTTCGCCACTAACCGCGCCTCCAGCTTCCCACCAGGTGGCAGGGATAATATTTTTTTCAACATTATTGCGTTCGGTTCCGTAAAAGGTTTCAGGCTCGTGAGTCTCGTTTAGGATGCCAACTGGCATTAGAAAAAGACCAGCTTTTGCGGAGAGATTTTCCGTTGCATCCCATTCAATATAGGCTTGCTCCAACTCGATCTCACCCGCTTTACCTTCACCGGCAATACTGTGTTCTAACTCTAGCTCCGAGAAAAATCGAATGTTGTCTGTAAATTGATGACCTGTAAACATCACAAAGCGATGAAAATCGACTGCGTCTATAGTGCCAGTTGCATTGTCATTCTCAAGGTTGTTGTAATGCACCTCACCATACCCACCGATTTTTGTTTTACTGGTCTTTACGGGAGTGACAGTAAACTGCTCAACAGCGCTGATTGTCGCTTCTGTTTTTATATCGTTGTCTTTAATCTGACTTTTCAGGGCTTCGATCTCAGCCTGTTGATCCTTCACTAGCTGCCACAGTTGTTCAAGACTGGGTGTTTCAGCCTGAACTGTTGAGGTAAGACATAAGCCGGCGGCCAACGCCAATAGCTTTTTGTTCATCTGTGTTGCTCCTTAACTTTAATAAAACCCAGATAGATGTTCTGAAGAGGCGGGAACTATAGCTATTTTTTAACGCAAATGCAAATCGTTCTCATTTGCATTCAATAATAATGCGAGGTTCATAGTCCTGCCCAAAACGGAGCTGCGTAAGCCAAAATAAATCACCCTCAGCCCTATAAGAGGCGCTGTGAAATTGGTAAACTTGCCGCCCTAAATCGTTATCAATCTTTTGAGGCCAGTCTTAATGGACATTATGGAAACTATCCGCGATCAAGTGGAAAATAACCCAGTACTTCTTTATATGAAGGGTTCGCCAAATCAGCCTCAATGTGGGTTCTCTGCGCGCACTGTTCAGGCATTGATGGGTTGTGGTCAGCGTTTCGCTTATGTGGATGTACTGTCTAACCCTGAGATTCGATCAAATCTTCCCACCTACGGAAATTGGCCGACCTTTCCTCAACTATGGGTTAATGGTGAGCTGATTGGTGGCTGCGATATCATCACAGAGATGCACGAGAAGGGCGAGCTTAAACCACTGATCGACGAAGCCATGGGCGACGACTCATCGGTTGGTGACCAATAGTTTTACAGTTGTTTTCGGCTTAGGTCTATGTTTAAGCCCTTCAGTTAACAGGTGCATTTACTTTTGCCAGACTCGGTGCTATCGGGATAATAAAAACAATTTATTAGCTCGGTGCACGGCTCTGTGTAACTATCCGCGCGCAATCTAACCTTTACATCAATTTTTATTTTTTATAACTTAAAAGGAGCACTTTATGGGTGTTTTAGTAGGACGGTCAGCACCTGACTTTACCGCAGCAGCAGTAACCGGAAGCGGCGAAATTGTAGATAGTTTTACCCTCAGCGAAGCCATCAAAGGCAAGAAAGCGGTTGTTTTCTTTTACCCTTTAGATTTCACCTTCGTTTGTCCTTCAGAGTTGATCGCCTTTGATCACCGCTATGAAGAATTTCAAAGCCGAGGCGTCGAGGTGATTGGCGTATCAATTGACTCTCAGTTCTCCCACAACGCTTGGCGTAACACCGCCATCAATGATGGTGGTATTGGTGCTGTTCGCTACACACTGGTTGCAGATGTTAAACATGAAATCTGCAAGGCCTATGATGTTGAGCATCCTGCTGATGGCGTTGCCTTCCGCGGCTCTTTCTTAATCGATGAGCAGGGCATGGTTCGTCATCAGGTAGTCAATGACCTACCTCTGGGACGTAATGTCGATGAGATGCTGCGTATGGTTGATGCGTTGAGCTTCCACCAAGAACATGGTGAAGTGTGTCCAGCTGGTTGGAACCGCGGTGACAAAGGCATGAAAGATACTACTGCCGGTGTTGCGGAATATCTGTCCGAGAATGCTGACGCGCTCTAATTCAGCAGCTGGGCAATTTTTTAACCCCAGGCTGAAAGGCTTGGGGTTTTTATTTTAACCTAACTGTTTTCGGCAGCGTCATGTCGACCTGTGTCACACTTTTATCTGAAGACATTTTGTATCATGACTGCCAACCGGTTGGCTAATTTACAAGGAAGAATAATGCAACTATTACGAATACCCCTCATCCTCAGCACACTGTTACTTGCGACCATCATATCCCCATTAGCTAGTGCTGACTTTTTAGGTCTTTATGCTGGTGTTGGCGCTTGGCAAGCTAAGCCTCAAGGTGAAGTAGGGCGCAGCAATATCAATCTGAACTCGACGCTAAATCTCGACGAAGAGAGCAATCGTTTTGTCTACATTGCTCTGGAGCATCCGATACCTTTGATACCTAATATCCGTCTTCAGCATACAGAGATGGACTGGGTGGGTAATGCACTGATTAGTGCAGGTACCGATTTGAACGGCAGCCCGTTTTTGGCCACAGAGCAGGCTGATGTTACGCTCAATCTCACGCATACCGATGCGACATTTTATTATGAGATTCTCGATAATGTGGTTGATCTTGATCTCGGCATCACCGCGCGTGTATTTGACGGCGATGCTAGTTTGGCGAGCCCAAGCCAGCAGGAAGCGATTGATTTAGGCGCCACGGTTCCCATGATCTACGGAAAAGCAGGCATTGATATACCGTTTACGATCATCTCGGGAGCGCTGGTGGCTAACTGGGTCAATGTGGACGATTTCAGGTTGATCGATTGGTCGGCTGAGGTGACTTTTGAAATGGATTTAGCGCCAGCAGTAGATGCCGGTTTAGTTCTTGGCTACAGATCTCTGCAAGTTGAAATAGATGACTTTGAGGAGCTGCAGTCTGATGCTCGCTTCGAAGGCTACTTTGTGGCCCTGCAGCTGCACTTTTAGTGACTGTTTAGAAAATGCTCGAGCCTCTGAATTGCCAGAGGCTCTTTTTTAATTGCGACGGCTTTTCCAGGGGCGTGAAATCTGTTCGTGCTTAACCGCAAACTGCCCGCTTTTTCTATCTCTCAGATAATGATCTAGCGCCAATTCCACGACAGGGAAAGCCAGTTCTGCCCAAGGAATATCAGCTTCATCAAAAAGAGCGACTTCTGAGGATTCTAGGCTGGGTCCAAAATCTGGTGCAGCTAAGTTGGCGCGATAGAAAACGTATACCTGATTAATTTGTGGAATATCAAAAAGAGCGTAAAGCTCTGGGTTGATAACCCGAGCATTAGCCTCTTCGATACATTCTCTCAGTGCACCATCCATAGAGGATTCGCCATTTTCTAAAAAACCTGCAGGCAGTGTCCAGTAACCATGACGTGGTTCTATTGCACGTTTGCACAGCAGAATTTTCTCGCCGTATACAGGCAGCACTCCGGCGATAACCTTGGGATTTTGGTAGTGAATTGTTTCGCAGCCAGGGCATACATGGCGTTCACGATTATCACCCTCTGGTATTTTTTTAATTACGGACTCGCCGCAGTCAGAACAAAAATTCATGAAAAGCTCAGAAAATTGACATAGCTAAGTATAATGCACGAATGCTTGAAACAATTAAAACCCAATTGATAAATGATTTTCCTCTGGATCCGTTTGCACCTAGCCCACAAGACTCAGGTGCGACAGCTGCGGTGCTCGTGTTGCTGCATGGTGATGCCAATCATCCAGAGATAGTTCTGACCCAGCGAGCCATGCATCTAAACAATCATGCCGGCGAAGTGGCCTTTCCCGGTGGCATGTGGGACAAGTCTGATAGCCACCTGTTAGACACGGCACTACGCGAGACGCACGAGGAGATTGGGCTGCATCCCAGCATGGTTCGACCTATTGCCATGTTGCCGGTAGCCTCTCCTAAGCGACGCAATCTCAGCGTAACGCCATTTGTAGGTGTTGCGGACGCTGAGCTCAAGCTTGCGGCAGAGCCCTCGGAAATCGCCTCCATTTTTTCCGCGCCGGTCAGGGAATTTTTGACTCCTGATAATTATCAGTACTTTCAGATAACCAATGCGGGGGATTCACTAAGCTTTCCCTACCTCCCGTATAAAGGTTATAAAATCTGGGGTTTCACATTGAAGGTATTAGTCGATATGCTGAACAGCTGTTTGGACGCGGGAATTGACTTAAAATATCCCAGCGATAGCCGCATAGAGGAATTACGCAAGCGAGGACAACAATGATCTATCGAATTGGCAGTGACATACCTGACATTCACCCATCGGTTTTTATCGCCGAGAGCGCGGATGTTATGGGAAAGGTAATCCTCAAGAAGGGTTCCAGCGTTTGGTTTAATGCAGTTATTCGTGGTGACTGCGACCTTATTGAAGTAGGTGAGCGCAGCAACATTCAGGACGGCGCTGTACTGCACTGCGACCCGGGGCAGCCCCTAGTGATTGGTAATGATGTAACGGTTGGGCACAATGCCATGATCCATGGTCTGGAAGTGGGCGACCGCACCCTTGTTGGCATTAATGCGGTGATTCTCGATGGGGCCAAGGTGGGTGCCGACTGTATTATCGGAGCCAATACCCTAGTTAAAGCTGGTGCCGTGATCCCAGACGGCTCCCTGGTGATTGGTTCGCCGGGTAAGGTAGTCCGCCAAAATGATGAACAGACTCGCGAAGCTCTACTGACCTCCGTTGCGCATTATGAAGAAAAAAGCAGAAAAATGGTCACAGACCTTGTTGAGGTAGAGCGTTAATGTCGGAAAAGCCAATAGCCTCCCCCTGCACCTCCATCTGTATGCTAAACGAAGACGATATCTGTGTGGGCTGCCATAGAACTAGCCGCGAGATTCGCGAGTGGAGTTATCTGGATCGCGATCAGCGTCTCGATGTTCTGGTGCGGTGCGGTGAGCGAAGCCAGAAGAATAACCCATTTTACTAAGGGTTATTCCTCTGAAGTTTTCTTGGGTTTTATGCAGGTTACCACTACCTTTTTGACCATGGTTTCATTGATCTGCTGAGTTTCAAACCTATAGCCATCAAACCTAAAGCTGACATTGCCATCGGGAATGCTTTCTAACTGTTCAAGGGCTAGACCATTGAGGGTTTTGGGCCCATCAGTAGGTAGTGACCAGCCGGTGGCCTTGTTAATTTCTCGAATAGTGGCGACGCCATCAATAACGTAGCTGCCGTCGCCTCTGGGAATGACTTCCTCAATTTCATCTGCTGTGTTGGTTGTAAAATCACCAACGATTTCCTCGAGAATGTCTTCCAACGTCACCAGGCCCTGCACTTCACCATATTCGTCGACCACCACAGCAAAGCGACTGCGATGCTTTTTAAAGTTAAGTAGTTGGGTGGTTAGCGTAGTGCTTTCGGGAATAAAATAGGCTTCCTCTGCAAAGCGCTTAATTGCATTGTGAGTTACGTTTTCGGAGCGTAAAAGATGATTGGCTTTGCGCACATGGAAAATGCCCACAATATTATTGATATCTCCCTCGTAGAGAGGCTGTCTAGTGTACTCCGACGAAATAATGCTACTCATTAGTTCGTCTATACTGTCTTCCAAATCCAGTCCCTTGATTTCGCTGCGGGGAATCATAATGTCCTCCACAGTCACGCTCTCAAGGTCGAGAATACCTCTTAACATTCCCTGATTACTGTCAGACAGTTTGTGACCCGAGACATCCACCAGAGATTTGAGCTCCTCTGTATCAAGCCCATCATCCCGATCTTTATTGGGATCAAAGCCGAGTAGTGCTACTACCGCATTGGTCAATTTATTTACCATCCAAACTAGGGGGGTCATTAATTGCAACAATGGTTTGAGAATATGGCTAGCTTTAAATGCAAACCATTCCGGATTCTGCGCAGCGATGGTTTTCGGGGTTACCTCAGAGAAAACAAGCACAGCAATAGTGAGAGATGCAGTTGCCACCCAGGGTGCGGCAGTTTCTCCCACATAAATAATAGCCAGCATATTGGCGATAATAGCAGCGAGGATATTGACTGCATTATTGCCGATAAGAATCAAGCCAATAAGCCTGTCGGGCATGGCCAGAAGCTTAGCTGCACGCCTTGCCCCCGAACTTTTCTTACGCTGGTGTCGCAGGCGATAACGGTTGAGCGACATCATGCCAGTTTCCGAACCAGAGAAAAAAGCGGAGATAATTAATAGAATAATTAGTGTCAACCACAACACTAGGGGGTGGGAACCGTCCAATGAAAGAGGACCTCTGAATTTAAGGCCGACAATGTTGAATCAGTTTGCAGGTTTTGGCAATAGCTCTGTGCAGCTTTTAACGGACCGCAAGCTACCTAGGACAGAACAAACTCAAGGACGAATTTACTCCCAATAAAGCCGAGTAAAATAGCGCTGAAACCTGCCCAGGTCCACCGAATTGCCTTGTTACCGCGCCAGCCTCTGTAGTGCCTACCCCACAGCAGTGTGGCATACACTAGCCAGGCCAGTATGCTAAACACCACCTTGTGAACTAGTTTTTGTGCCAAGAAGTCATCGTAGAAAAGAAAGCCACTAAATAGCGATAGAGTCAGTAAGATTTGCCCTGCCCAAATCAATTCAAAAAGCAGAGCTTCCATTGTCTGCACAGGTGGGAAGGTACGCATTAGGAGATTCTGATGCTTGTGTTTAAGCTGCCAGTCTTGATAGCCGGCCAGTAATGCTTGGAGAGCGGCTATGGCAAGTAAGCTGTATGCGAGAAGAGAAATAAGCACATGTGCCTGCAGTTTGAACGACATTATTGGAGTAAGCACAGAGCCATGGCTTATTAGGGCTCCCAGTAAACTAACCGCAGAGATGGGAAACAAAAACAAGTAGAGACTGTAGAGCGGTTTTTTCAGGCCGCTAATCCATACTAGCGTGTTTATCACCAAGGCCAATAGGGCGAGAATCTTCAGCAAACTCAAGTCCAGACTGTCGCCTACAAATATAAGATCTGCAGTGGCAGTAGCGTGCATAACAATCGCAACAGCTGCAGTGGCTTGTAGCTTTAAAGGCTTAAACTGGGGATCATGACGCAACTGACTCTGGTGCAGCACCCAGCCGGCCAGATAGACAATAATTGCAGTTAACCCCAGTATTGAACTTGTCATTTAATTTAAACGCAGTGAAATTTACAAGAGTTTGGCATATTCGGAACACTGGGTGAAGAGCATGACAAAATTATTGCTATAATGAGCCCCTAAATTGATTAGCTGGAAGTCATCTGCATGGCCATGTTTGAAAATTTGAGTGATCGCCTTTCCCTGAGTTTGAAGAAGATCTCAGGTAAAGCCAGTCTCAGCGAAAGTAATATTAAAGATACCCTGCGTGAAGTGCGAATGGCTCTTCTCGAGGCAGACGTGGCACTGCCGGTAGTCAAGGACTTCGTAGAGCAGGTCAAACAGCGTGCGGTTGGTAAGGAGGTTAGTAGTAGCCTCAACCCTGGTCAGCAATTCTTAAAGATTGTTCAGGCAGAACTCGAAGCGGTGATGGGGGAGCATAATGAATCCCTCAATCTAGCCGCCCAGCCGCCAGCAGTTATTTTGATGGCTGGTTTGCAGGGTGCAGGTAAAACGACCTCTGTGGCAAAGCTGTCGCGCTATCTGCAGGAGCGTGAAAAGAAAAAAGTCATGGTGGTATCTGCCGATGTGTATCGCCCGGCGGCCATTGAGCAGCTAAAAACTCTGGCAGCGGAGGTAGGGGCCGAGTTCTTCCCTAGTGAAACCAACCAAAAACCCGTCGCCATTGTTAAAGATGCCATCGCAGTAGCGAAAACTAAATTTGTCGATGTGCTGATTGTGGATACGGCTGGTCGCCTCGCAATAGATGGCGAGATGATGGACGAAATAAAAGATGTCCATAAGGCAGCAAACCCGGTCGAAACCCTGTTTGTTATTGATGCCATGATTGGTCAGGACGCCATCAATACAGCTAAAGCCTTCAACGAAGCGCTGCCGCTTACAGGCGTTGTTCTAACTAAAGTTGATGGCGATGCCCGTGGCGGTGCCGCTTTATCAGTCAGGCATATCACTGGGAAACCGATCAAATTCTTGGGTGTCGGCGAAAAAACTGATGCCTTGGAGCCTTTCCACCCGGAGCGTATCGCATCGCGAATTTTGGGTATGGGCGATGTACTTAGCCTAATCGAAGAAGTAGAGCGCAAAGTCGATAAAAAGAAAGCGGAGCGTTTGGCGAAAAAGGTCATCAAAGGTAAAGGTTTCGATCTAGAGGATCTGCGCGAACAGCTCCAGCAAATGAAAAGTATGGGCGGTATGTCTGGATTAATGGAAAAACTACCGGGCATGGGCAATATGGCGCAGATGGCTCAACAAAATGATGTAACCAGTCAATTCACACGCATGGAGTGCATTATTGACTCTATGACCCCCAAAGAGCGAGCTAATCCAGACATACTGAACGGTTCGCGTAAAAGACGCATTACGGCTGGCTCGGGCACCAGCATTCAGGATCTTAATCGGCTACTCAAGCAGCATAAGCAAATGGGTAAAATGATGAAGAAAATGAAGGGAAAAGGCATGCAGAACATGATGCGAGGCATGGGTGGTATGATGCCCGGCGGTGGTGGTTTGCCCCCCGGTGGTTTTCCTAAGTTCTAACTTGCTGCGACAGCCTCCAAAGGTCAGTTATTTTGGCCTCAAATTGCGGTCTAGCAAAGCTAGGTAAATAGCAGCAAAAGTAGTTTCCTTTCATCGCCTTTTGGCGTAATATACCGCGCCTTTCGTGGGGCTCAGGCTATAAATGCCGAGCGTTCGCGAAATTAGAAATTTAAATGCATCAAGTCTGGCGATTAGGCCGCTTGAACACAGGATTACAGTAAATGGTAACAATTAGATTGGCTCGTGGTGGCGCCAAGAAACGCCCCTTTTACCACATCACAGTTTCCGATTCGCGTAACGCACGCGACGCTCGATACATTGAGCGCATTGGCTTTTTTAACCCAGTAGCCCGCGGTGCCGAAGAGCGCCTGCGCGTAGACCTTGAGCGTGCCACATTCTGGCAGGGCCAGGGAGCTCAGGTTAGTGATCGCGTTTCTGCGTTGCTCAAAGAGGCCGCCAAAGCTGCAGCCTAAGACTGTGTAGCCCGGGAGTAGTTCTTTGGAAACACTTGTAGTAGGGCGTATTACAGCAGTATTTGGTATTCGCGGATGGGTAAAAGTATTCTCGTATACCGAGCAGATGGACGCAGTGATGGACTATCAACCCTGGTGGGTTGCCACTGCCCAAGGTCTCAAGCAGGTTACTGTAGACGACTGGAAGCGACATGGCGACGGTCTGATTGTCCATATTAAAGGTATCGATGACCGAGACTTAGCGCGCGCCTGGTGCCAACAGGACATACGCGTTGATAAGTCTCTACTGCCGAGCCTTGATAATGAAGATTTTTATTGGCACCAGCTGGAAGGCTTGGTTGTCTATAGCCATTTTGAGGGTCGAGAGATCCGTTTGGGCCTGGTTAAGTCCTTGCTAGAGACCGGCGCCAATGACGTTCTAGTGCTAAAGGGAGATGCACAGAGTATAGATCGCGAAGAGCGATTAATCCCCTATGCAGAACAGTTTGTTACCAAGATAGACCTAGAAGCGCAAAGGATTGACGTGATTTGGGATCCCGAATTTTAGGGTTCCACGGGCAAAAAATAGTGGTGGGCACAGAGGTGAGATGAATGAAAATTGCATTGATTACCCTGTTCCCAGAGATGTTTACTGCAGTAGCCGACTATGGAATCAGTGGTCGGGCTGTAAAACAGGGTCTGGTGGAATTAACCAGCTTTAACCCTAGAGAGTATACCCAAGATCGTCATGAGACGGTCGACGACCGGCCCTACGGTGGCGGTCCTGGTATGGTGATGATGGTAGAGCCGCTGCGCTGTGCCATAGCCGCCGCCAGAGAATGGGCAGGCCAAGATACACTGGTGGTCTATCTATCCCCGCAGGGTAGAGTATTGAACCAACAGGCCGTAAATGGATTTGCCGATCAGAAGTCTCTCATATTGATAGCAGGACGATATGAAGGGATTGACGAGAGATTGATTCAGCTGGAAGTCGACGAGGAATGGTCAATAGGAGACTATGTTCTCAGTGGCGGAGAACTTCCTGCAATGGTATTGGTGGATGCACTGATACGCCAGTTGCCAGGAGCTCTTGGTCATCAAGACTCGGCCGACCAAGATTCGTTTGCCGATGGTCTGTTGGACTGCCCGCACTACACGCGGCCAGAAGACTACCAGGGGCAATCGGTTCCGGAAGTTTTACTTTCGGGTAACCATGAAAAAATAAGACGTTGGCGTTTGCAGCAGTCTCTTGTGCGAACCCAACAGAGAAGACCAGACTTAATGGACAGGCTGCGGCTTAATAAAGAGCAGCAGGCCTTACTTAGGGAAGCGAGTGATGCGCTGGCAGATGATGGCAACGGATAATGTTCATCCTCTCTGTACAGAGCTCTAAAACAGGTGGCATGCCACCAACCAATGAAAATTGAGGAGCAAGAAATGAGTAACAAAACATCTATCATTGCTGCACTTGAAAAAGAGCAGATGAGTAAAGAAATCCCTGAGTTTAGCCCTGGTGATACTGTGGTCGTTCAGGTAAAAGTAAAAGAAGGCACCCGTGAGCGTTTACAGGCATTTGAAGGCGTTGTTTTGGCTAAGCGCAACCGCCAACTGAATTCTGCATTTACCGTGCGTAAAATCTCTAACGGTATTGGTGTTGAGCGTACTTTTCAGACCTACAGCCCGCTAGTTGACAGTATTGAAGTTAAGCGCCGCGGTGCTGTGCGCCGTGCCAAACTGTACTACCTGCGCGAGCGTTCAGGCCGATCTGCGCGCATTAAGGAAAAACTGGGTTAAGCAATATTTGCTCCCAGATATCGAAAAAGGCGATCCGTTGGATCGCCTTTTTTGTTGCCTCCGATTCTTGACTGTCAGCTGCCATGGTCTATCTTTAATTTTGCCAGCGGTAAAATGTGAAATGGTTCACATTTTTCGGTACCAGAGATTTTTGCAGGGCCGAATACTGGAGTTGATAGTTTAGCCCCCTATCATCGAATGACATTCAAGGATGAGCTATGAAAAAGGTATTAGTACTTATTGTTGTTACCCTCTGCTCATTTACCGCCAACTCAGCACTGTCTGACACCATCAATTTACTGAGTATTTGGGAGGCAGACAAAAATAACAGTCTGGGTGGGGTAGATATCGACGGAGATGGCAGTATTGATCAACATTACGGTGTCTGTGTCCCCAGTTGTCAGGTAACTGCAGGTAGTATCGCGCAGATCACCTCGGTCGCATTTTGGCAGGGGGGCAGCGCTAATGATCACCGGACGCCAGACATGCAAAACATGCTCGCTTTTGAGGGTATTGCTTTGGGCAGCCTAGATAAAACGCTTGAAAACTCCCCGGCGAACACCACCAGTCTGCTTTCATCCATAGATTTTTCTGGTTATATCACGGTAAAAGCCGCAGGCTCTGTGTGGCGATCCTGTGCGTCTCTCTCAGATAGTTGCCAACCTAATCAATAACGCAATTAAGTTTACCGATCAGGGTTTTGTGCGCCTTAAGATAGAGGCTCTCTCGCAAAAAAACGGCGTGCTTACTTTGCAATGCTCTGTATCTGATTCAGGTAAAGGTATTGCCAAAGATAAAATTCCCAGCCTATTTGAGCCATTTGCTCAGGAAGATACTTCCATTAATCGACGCTATGGAGGGACAGGTCTGGGTCTGTCGATTTGTAAGCGCCTGGCCCAAACCATGGGTGGTGATGTGAGTATTGAGAGCAGAGAAAATCATGGTTCAACAATTAGCTTTACCTGCTGTTTATCAGAGGTTGACCCGGAAAATTCCGAGAAACCATCCGATAGCAAGGGCCTTGCGCCAGAGCCACTACTGTCGGGGTTAATTATATTGATTGCCGAAGACAACCCATTTAATCAAAAGCTAATTCTAAAACTACTGGAGGGTTATGGGGCAACCTGTATGGTGGTTAACAATGGCCAAGAGGCTATTGACCTAGCAGACGAACTGCATGTTGATGCTGTTCTTATGGACATCCATATGCCGGTGGTTGACGGTGTAGCAGCCTGCGAGGCTATTATGCAGCAATCCGGTGAAAGCCCTCCGATTATTGGGCTCACTGCCGATATTACTCAGGCAGAGCACCAGAGAATGCTATCGGCAGGTGCGGTTAGCATCCAGTCTAAGCCTTTAGAAGAAGTCAATCTGGTAAACGCCATTCTCAGCGCCCTGAGGGACCAGCGTAAACTACCGGAACAGCAAACTGGCGGCTTATTGGCCTCGGTTATCCCCGCTCAGGAACTAAAAAAGGCACTGTTTGACAATTTAAATCGGCTCGAACAGCAATTGACGGTCGATGAGAAAACGAGTCTAAGGCAGATTATCCATGACTTAATGGGTCTTTGCGGGCTCTATGGTATGTCTGAGTTGCGAGAACTCGTATTAGAGTTTAGGGCGACCTACAGCTCTTCAGCAGTGGAAGAGAACCTTAAAAAGGTGCAGTTTATCCGCCAGCATATCCAAGACTTCTTCGAAAGAAATGCTGAAAATTAGTACTTTAGTACTAACTCGTCAGTGTAATTTATTTATCTCGGTAAACCCTCTATCTTATTACCTAGCATTGACTCCTTGGCATGAAGCTTTGACAGGGACTTTACTGGTAAAAATACACAGACCTACACTGCTGTAAGAAAGACAACACTGATAAACAGGAAGTTTGAGAGCTAGGTTGACAGGAAGTTGACTTCAAAGGATAGAAGCTTGATCAGTTGTTATGTTTCGTTTGCTACCAGTTTGTGCGGTATAGACGACTTGGATGTCGTGCGCCACGGAGGGCGCGGGTCAATCTTTAGATTATTAACACTTTTCGCGTGTTTTGGTTTCCCCATGTTGTAATCTGGTAAATTCCCGAAGCCCCTTGACTTTGGTTTTTTTTGTCTTACTTTCTTTGTTTCTGCCGCTTCTTTCTCTGCTAGTTTCTCTGCTAGGGCTCAGCTCCTCTCTGTTAAACACCGCCATGCGGGTCAGAATTGCTTTTACTCCTAGGGCGTTAGGCCATAGACTGTGGTGAAGAAGCCTTACTATCTAGAATATTTATGTCAAAAAAATCCAAACAGAATGATCCCTTTGCTAATCGAGAAGCCGCTAATTATCAGCGACCCATCCCAAGTCGTGAGTTTGTGATCGATTACCTCAGCGAAAGTATTGGCCCTGTAACCCATGAAGAAATTTGCGTAGCTCTTCAACTGACTGATGAAGATCAGATAGAAGCCATGCGTCGTCGCCTTAGAGCAATGGAGCGAGATGGTCAGGTGGCACGCAACAGGCGTGGAGGTTATGGCACTCTAGATAAGCTTAATTTGGTCAAGGGCAGGATCATAGGTCATCCTGAAGGCTATGGTTTTGTCTCCCCAGTCCAGGGTGATGGACAGGATATTTATCTATCAAGTGCACAGATGCGGCGTGTTTTTGATGGCGATATTGTGCTGGTTAGAATTGCTGGCTGGGATCGACGCGGTCGGCCCGAAGGTAGCTTGGTCGATGTGGTTGAGCGCAAAACCACTCAGTTGGTGGGCCGTTTTTTCTGCGAGAGCGGTATAAATTTTGTTCGCCCAGATAATCCGCGCATCAGTCAAGATGTCCTAATCCCTGGCGATAGGCGCTTAAATGCCACTTCGGGGCAGATTGTGGTGGTTGAAATATCAGAGCCACCGTCTCGTAACAGCTTGCCTGTTGGTTATATTTCTGAGGTTTTGGGCGACCATTTGGACCCTGGCTTAGAAATCGATATGTCTATTCGTAACTACGGCATTCCTCACCAATGGAATGAACAGGTATTAGCAGAGACAGCTGCGATTCCGGACCAAGTTGATGACAGTAGTTTGCGGGTGGATCTGCGTAAGACACCGTTGATCACCATTGATGGAGAAGATGCTCGAGATTTCGACGATGCAGTGTATTGTCAGCCCAAGCCGCGGGGAGGCTGGACACTGATTGTGGCGATTGCCGATGTATCTCATTATGTCAGTGTAGGCTCAGCTTTAGATACCGAAGCCTTTGAGCGGGGTAACTCCGTTTATTTCCCCAATCATGTGGTACCCATGTTGCCCGAGAAGCTATCGAATGGTCTGTGTTCATTAAACCCGGCAGAAGATCGCCTCTGCATGGTCTGCGAGATGCAGATTAGTGCTGAGGGTGATGTAAGTCGTTACCAGTTCTATGAAGGCATAATGCACTCCCATGCCAGAACCACCTACACGCAGGTAGCGCAAATCATCGCGGAGCGTGATCAGGAAAGTCGATCGGGCATCCGCAAGCAGTTTGCAGCTATTTTACCTGAGGTTGATGCGCTACATGATCTCTATAAGGTGCTTCATAGACGCAGAGCTAAACGTGGCGCTATTGACTTCGATAGTCAAGAAGCTCGCATTCTCTTTGATAGTCAGCGCAAAATTAGTCAGATTATTCCTGTTGATCGCACAGAGGCACACCGTCTGATTGAAGAGTGTATGCTCTGCGCGAATGTCTGTGCCGCTGAATTTTTAGACAAAGTAAAGATTCCGGCTCTATTTCGTGTCCATGAGGGCCCAAGCGAGGAGAGACTGACATCGGTTCGTGATTTTCTGGGAGAGTTGGGTATTGGCCTTGGAGGCGGTGATGATCCTCAGCCCGAGGACTACCAGCGGGTTCTTCGGGCAGTCAAAGGCCGCGATGATGCAGCAATTATTCAGTCAGTCATGCTGCGCTCGATGAGCCAAGCGGTGTACCAGCCAGAAAATTTAGGACATTTTGGATTGGCATTCGACGCCTATAGCCACTTCACCTCGCCGATTCGTCGCTACGCAGATCTGCTGGTTCACCGAGCTATTCGCAGTTTGATTAGAAGTAAGAAAAAAACCTCTGCGGTACAGCGAGTACCTGGAGCAACGCTACTAGAGCCACAAACTATATATCCCTATGACCTAGGCCGCCTCGACCAGACTGGAGAGCATCTGTCAGTTACTGAGCGCCGCGCTGACGAGGCGACCAGGGATGTGGTCAACTGGCTTAAATGCGAATATTTAATGGATAGAGTTGGCGAGCAGTACTCTGGTGTAGTCAGTGCGGTGACCGGCTTTGGCTTATTCGTTATGCTCGATGACCTCCATGTGGAGGGGCTCATTCACGTCACTGGTCTACCCAAAGACTACTATTATCATGAGGCCTCCCACCACCGTATGGTGGGTGAACGCACTGGGAGAATATTTCGACTGGGCCAAAAATTGCGGGTCAAAGTAGCAGCGGTCAATTTACAAGAGCGTAAAATAGATTTTGAACTTATGGATGGCTCTAACATTGAGGCGCAGGGAAAACCGTTCAAAAGCCGTGGAAAGGCAGGTAATGGCGACAGAGCTCGAGTCTCTTCTAGAGCGGCCGAACTCGCCTCAGAGCACGAGAAGAAACGCAGTAGCCGGGTTAAGACTGGCAAAAAGAAGATTGTTGAGGGCAAGAAAAAGTCTACCACTAAAAAGCGCAAAGCTAGGCCCGCCAGAGGTGCTGCTGGAAAGCCTTCTGCGAGCAAAGGGAAAAAGAAACGCCGCTAAGACTCAGGCAAGATGCTTGGGTAAAACTCGGTTGAGTACCTCAGAGATATAACTCAAGAAAAGCGTACCCATGCTGCTTTTGTAAAAATTGGGGTCGGCATTACCTAGCGCTAGAATACCATACAGGTTGTTGTAGCGGAGAGGCACGGCAGCTACAGACCCAACCTGAAGGCCTTTTTCACCAAATAAAAAGGTCATTTCTTCCTCGCGCAGTACACCGCAAACCGCACGATTTGAGCTCAGCAAAGTACCCACTTGGTCATTAGCTTTTTCGAGGCTCGAGACGCGGGCCAGGGTACGAGGAATTTCATTTTCATCGCCAAGAAGCGTCAGGCTGTAGAAATCTATAGCAAAGTCTTTACCCAGACTATCGTAGAGAACTTCTATCATTGCAGGTAGGGTTTTTGCGTCTAATAAATTTAATACTAGACGTTTGGTTTTTTCAAACAGCAGATCATTATCATGGGCTGTGGTAAGCATATTGTCTAGGCGACCGCGCATCTCTTTAATACGATCACGCATCACACCTACTTGACGCTCAACCAGAGAAACGGCACTCCCACTATCGTGTGGCAGTGTTAGTGACTCAAGTACATCCGGATTTTGATCTAAAAAGTCCGGGTTGTCGCGGAGGAATTCACGCACGACTTCTTCCGTTGAGTCGATTTGTTTTTCTTCACTCATATTCGTATTCGCCCATGAAAAACACTGACTGCTGGTCCAGTCATTAAAATCGGTTCGCTACTACCTCGCCAGTTTATGCGCAGGTCACCACCGGTGAGATGAACCGTCACTGATGAGTCTACCAGTTCCTGTTGCATGGCTGCCACTGCAGCGGCACAGGCGCCAGAACCGCAGGCGCGAGTTTCACCAACCCCCCGTTCAAAGACTCGCAAATTAATATTTTCGCGGTCGACAATTTGCATAAACCCAACGTTGACCTTATTTGGAAATCTTGGGTGGCTTTCTAGTTTGGCACCCAGCTCAGATACAGGCGCGTTGTCGATATCATCGACCTGCAGAACTGCATGAGGATTACCGATGGACACAGCGGCGATCTCGTAGCTTTTGCCGTCCACGTCGATAGGATACAGCAGCGCCCGCTGATCAGTTTCAAAGGGAATTTCACTCGGCTCAAACTGAGGGACTCCAATGTCTACCCTGACCAGCTTATTATCCATTAATTCTAGGGTCATCACCCGATTCATGGTTTTGACCCGAATTGGGTTTTTGCCTGTTAACTGACGATCCTTAACATATCTGGCCAGACACCTGGCTCCATTGCCGCACTGTTCAACCTCACCACCGTCCTGATTAAAGATGCGATAGTTGAAGTCGATATTGCTGTCCGAAGGTGGCTCTATCACTAGCACCTGATCGCAGCCAATCCCCATCGAGCGGTTGGCGAGGCGCTTTACCATTGAGGCCGAGACCCGCACATTTTGAGTCACGGCATCGATAACCACAAAGTCATTGCCTAGGCCGTGCATTTTGGTGAATTTCATTAGCATATCAGTGCCCCTCAGTGCTTACGGGTAGGAGCTGCTCGCCGCGAACCAGATCATCAAATGTCTCGCGAGCTCTTATCTTATGGGTCTCAGCACCATCAATCATGACCTCCGCGGCCCGACCACGGCTGTTGTAATTGGAACTCATAACAAAACCATAGGCACCGGCAGAAAAGAGTGCGAGGTAATCACCTGCGGCAATTGTTAAATTTCGATCCTTACCCAAAAAATCACCGGTCTCACAAACAGGTCCAACCACATCATATTGTCTTTCGGCAGAGGAGCTATCAGTGTTAAGTGGTTGAATATCCATCCAGGCTTGGTAGAGCGCCGGCCGCAGCATATCGTTCATGGCCGCGTCCACTATGGCAAAATTTTTGTCGCCATTACTTTTTATAAATTGCACCTGAGTCAGTAGCAATCCGGCGTTAGCAGTGATTGAACGCCCTGGCTCCATAACAAGCATCTCTTGCCGACCTTCTAAGCGAGGAAGCAGCTGAGCCATATAATCGTCGACCGAGGGCACATCTTCATTTTGGTAGTGCACACCCAGTCCACCACCTATATCTATATGTTGCAGCTGAATCCCATGATCTTTTAATTGATCGACCAGCAGCAGAAGACGATCCATAGCATCGATGAAAGGTGTTATTTCGGTTATCTGCGATCCTATATGGCAGTCCACACCGACCAGAGAAATATTTGTCATCTTCGCGGCCCGCTCATAGATCGCCGGAGCAAGATTTATATCTACTCCAAACTTGTTCTCCTTGAGCCCTGTGGAAATATAGGGATGTGTTTTGGCATCGACGTCTGGATTCACGCGCATTGACACTGAGGCTACACAGCCCGCCTCTGCCGCTGTTCTATTCAATAGATCCAGTTCGGCCTCGGACTCTACATTAAAGCAGTGAATACCCACTTCTAGCGCGCGGCGCATCTCACCGGCTGTTTTAGCTACCCCCGAAAACACGATTTTGGCTGGATCACCGCCGGCCATCAGCACGCGCTCTAACTCCCCTGCCGAAACTATGTCAAAGCCTGCGCCTAGAGCAGCCAATGTTTGTAACACTGCAATATTGGAGTTGGCTTTTACTGCATAACAGATAAGGTGTTTTTGATCACCCAAGGCAGCCTGATAGGCCTGATAGTTTTTTACCAGCGCAGCTTTACTGTAAACATAACAGGGTGTGCCAAACTGGGTCGCCACCTGCTCGAGCGCAACGTCTTCGAGATAGAGTCGGTGATTTTGAGTTGAAACTGTGTTGTACATGAAATCCTAGCTATCTGTATCAATTGTCTGGGTTGTCCCTTGATCTTCAGGAAGATATAAATCTCCGGTATTGCCGCACCCGGCAAGACTAGTCAGCATCAGTAAGAGGGCGATAAACAAGCTAAATTGGCGAAACATTGGGGACCACCGCAAAAAATGTAAGTATAGCTGGACTGGCAGATCACGACCAAACAATTATACTGCGCACCTTGAATAGGGAAGATAGCCAATGAATGAAGCGGAATTTAACCAGATAGTTGATGAACTGATGTTTTCTATCGAAGAGATGATCGATGATAGCGGCGCAGACCTAGATTATGAAAACAGTGCTGGGATGCTGACGATCACCTGCGAGGGCAATGGCTCGCAAATCATTCTCTCGCGCCAGCCAGCCATGTCCGAAATATGGCTGGCAGCGCGCTCAGGAGGATTTCACTTTAAATTAGTCGCCGGGCGCTGGCGAAACACAGTCACTGATGAGCTTCTTTCAGCCATGTTAGCTGCGGCCTGCCATGCTCAGTCCGGAGAGTCTCCTAGCTTCGACTTTTAATTCCCTGTAAGGCTCTACTGGCAGCAGCGCGAACCTGCTCTGGCGCTGTGCCTCCCAGATGGTTGCGAGCAGCCACTGATCCTTCCAAGGTAAGAACCTCGAACACATCCTCATCAATCTGATCGGAGAACTGCTGTAACTCCGCGAGGGTCATTTCTGAGAGATCTTTGTTCTGCTCTATTCCGAAGGCAACAGATTTACCGACAATTTCGTGAGAGTCGCGGAAAGCTATTCCTTTGCCGACTAAATAATCTGCCAAATCAGTTGCAGTTGAAAAACCTCGGCGTGCCGCTTCGTACATGGATTCTCTATTGGCCTCAATAGCAGGGATCATATCCCCAAAGGCGCGAAGACAGTCCATCACTGTGTCCACAGCGTCAAACAGGGGCTCTTTGTCCTCCTGGTTATCTTTGTTGTAGGCCAGAGGTTGAGATTTCATTAGCGTCAATAATGCTATTAGGTGGCCATTGACCCGGCCGGTTTTGCCACGCACCAGCTCTGGTACATCAGGGTTTTTCTTCTGCGGCATTATTGAAGAGCCAGTGCAAAAGCGATCGGGTAGATTGATAAACTGGAATTGTGCTGATGTCCAGAGTATCAGTTCTTCAGACATGCGCGACATATGCGTCATTAGTATGCTGGCAAAGGCGCAGAACTCTATAGCGAAATCACGGTCACTCACTGAGTCCAGAGAGTTCTCTGTTGGCCTGTCGAACTTTAGCTCAGTTGCAGTAAACTCACGATCGATGGGGTAGGTAGTTCCGGCCAGTGCCGCAGCGCCTAAGGGACTTTGGTTAAGACGCTTTCTACAGTCCAGCAGGCGGCCGTAGTCACGCTCCAGCATCTCATTCCAGGCTAGTAAATGATGGCCAAACGTAACGGGCTGAGCAGTTTGCAGGTGTGTGAAACCCGGCATAATCGTGTCTGCCTCAGTGCTTGCCAGTTCAATCATGCCCTGTTGAAGATGAGTAAATAAGGGTTGGATATCGTCGATTTTATCGCGCAACCAGAGACGAATATCAGTAGCCACCTGATCGTTCCTTGAGCGCCCGGTATGAAGCTTTTTACCGACAATGCCGATGCGCTCTGTAAGAGCCGCTTCGATATTCATATGGACGTCTTCGAGTTCCACCGACCAAACAAAGTCACCGGATTTAATCTGTTGTTCTATGTCCTGTAAGCCACTGGTAATCAGGGCTAGTTCGTTTGAATCCAAAACGCCGGCCGATTCCAACATCTTGGCATGAGCGAGGGACCCCTGAATATCCTGATGGGCCAACCTTTGGTCAAAGTTCACCGATGCAGTAAAGCGGGCTACAAAGGCATCGACCGGCTCGTTGAACCGCCCCCCCCAAGATTGGTTGGTATGCTCCACTTCAGATGTTTTAGGACTATTATTGTCAGAGTTGCTCATGGACAGGACTACTCAGTTGTTTAATGCGGTTGGAATTATAGCTAATCAGAGCCTGCAGGGGGGTAAAACTTCATGTTTAAAATAGGTATTATGGCCTAGCTCGAGAAAAACCCAAGGAGGGTAAATATGATCAAGGTATTGATCGTTGACGACGAGTTGATGATGGAGGCTCATCTAGAAGGGCTAATTGCAGCTATCAAAAATATTGGAATTGTCGGCACTGCTGCAAACAGTGGTGATGCTATAGCGTTGGCCAATCAACAACAGCCAGACATTGTGCTTATCAAACTACCTGTCCCATTCCTAGATGGCATCCCGTTAGTGGACCTTTTGCAGCAGTCGGGCCGCTTACCCGTATTGATATTCTGCCCCTCTTTTAAAGACTTTGAATCTAAGCCTGTGACGACTAACTGCTCGGCATCTTTTAGGATGAAACTGCTTAGTCCAGAAGACTTATTAGGAGCGCTTTTAGCCGCGAGCAAGCTGATTCACAAGATGCGTCAAGAGCAGAGCACCGAGCCTAGGCAACACCTTTATGCCTACTCCTACCTTGGAATCGAAAAAATTCCAGTAGAAAAAATTTTATTGTTTCAGGCAGACGAAAAATATGTCAAAGCCTACGAGTCAGGCTCTGCCTTCACAATTAACGATAGCCTAAAGAGCCTTGAAGAAGAATTTAAGCCGCGATTTTTTAGAATTCACCGCAATACTCTGGTGGCTGTGGAGGCGATTGAAGGCCTAGTGAATATGGATGGCTCCCTACGAATCAGTGTTAGCGGACTATCTATCCAACCCTCAGTCAGCCGTCGTAGAGCATCAAAATTACGACAATTGTTAAGGCTTCTCTGACAATAGCGTTCAAATCGTCGATAATGCCGAATTAGACAGTAATTCAGGTTAATAAAGTGACGCAAACCATTCGTATAGCAACAAGAAAGAGCCCATTAGCCCTGTGGCAGGCGGAGTTCGTTAAGGCGCAACTATTGCGTCACCATCCTGCTCTGGATGTTGAGTTGATAGCCATGAGTACCAGAGGTGACAAGTTGTTAGATACACCTCTGGCCAAAGTGGGTGGTAAAGGTCTATTTGTCAAAGAGCTAGAGATAGCAATGTTAGAGGGGAGAGCAGATATTGCCGTGCACTCGATGAAGGATGTGCCTATGGAGTTTCCCGATGGGCTGGAATTGGCAATTATCTGTGAACGAGAAGATCCACTGGATGCATTTGTCTCTAACCATTATGAAAATTTGGATCAATTGCCGCAGGGTGCCGTGGTTGGGACCTCCAGCCTGCGCCGTCAATGTCAGGTAAATGCGAGTTATCCGAGCCTGAAAATCAAGGAGTTGCGCGGTAACGTAAATACTAGACTGAGTAAATTAGACGCCGGTGAATACGATGCAATTATTCTTGCCAGCGCAGGCCTGATTAGGTTGCAGATGGGGCACAGAATTACTGCCCAGCTATCGTCTCAGTTATCTCTTCCCGCTGGTGGTCAGGGGGCAGTCGGCATCGAGTGCCGTTCAGACGACATGGCTACTAAGGAGCTACTAGCCCCTTTGCATCATCAAGATACTGCTAGCTGTGTGCTTGCCGAGCGCGCTATCAACCGCCATTTGCAGGGCGGCTGTCAGGTGCCTATAGCATGCTTCGCTGAGCTTGATGGTAGCGGAAAAACACTAGAGCTGCGTGGTTTGGTAGGAAGTGTAGATGGCTCAACTATACTGCGCGCTGAGATTCATGGCCCGCGAGAGAATGCCGAGCAATTGGGTGTGCAGTTAGCCGAACAGCTGTTGGCGGCTGGGGCGGGTGAAATTTTGGCTGAGGTTTATGGAAGCTAATCTTGCTAGTCCTAAATCTGTCTTGGTTGTAAGGCCATTACGTCAACAGGATAAATTTCTGCAGCTACTCGAGCAGGCCCAGATTGATTACCAATACAGGCCTATTATGCGAATTCAGCCTATAGTTCAGGGAGAACCGCAGGCAGAGCAGATCAAAAATCTCATACTGCGTTTCGCAGAGTTTGATCAGGCCATCTTTATCAGTGCCAATGCAGCAGAACTAGCAATAGCTTGGTTGGATCAATACTGGCCAATGTTGCCTGCAGATATGGAGTATTTTGCGGTCGGCCAACAAACGGCCGAGATACTTGGCCAATATGGCTGTCAGGCATTAACGCCACAGCAGCAAAACACCGAAGGGCTGTTGCAGGAAATGCCACAGCTAAAAAATCTTCACAATAAGTCAGTTATTATTTTTCGGGGTGGCGCTGGTCGGACCACTCTGGGTGAAACGCTTGAAAATCGCGGTGCCTCGGTGAGCTATTGCGAGTTATACCAACGCATTATAGACCCAGAGAGGCTTTTGGAAGCCAAAGCACTGCTACCAGAAATCAGCTGCATAGTCGCCCATAGTGGAGAGCTTTTGCAGGCTCTGGGCAACGCAAATAGTTCCACTGCGACCCTGGTGGTTCCCAGTCCGCGAGTCGCCGAGATGGCTCGTAATTTAAATTATAAAAATATTTATGTAGCTGAAAATGCCTTACCTGAATCCATGTTTAAAGCAGTACAAATTGCGTTGGCCCAGTCTGTCTTTTAATCTAAGATCATAATAGGCTAGGCACCAGGCACAAAAGCCTTACAAATGGCAACCGCAGTAGAGGTCAGATAGTGACGGAAAAAAATAAGCAGACGGAAACTCAGTCAACGCCGGAAGATAAGGCCAATACTAAGACCCAAGCCAAGACTCCAAAAAACACTCAGCAGGCTAAGCCGGAAGCCACAGTGGCTACACCTGCTCAAAAGCATTCTAGTTGGCTGAAAGGTACTCTAAAGTTACTGCTGGTATTAATTAGTTTGGTCGCTATATCTGCGGCAGGCTGGGTTGGTTGGCTGCAGTGGCAAGACAGCATGGTCAGCGTTAACGCCAGTGCCCAACAGGTCTCTAGATTGCAAAGTTCAGTCGCCACCCTTGAGAAGCAGCACCGCCAGAATTTGGTCAGCCAGGCTGAGCAGTTGAAAACCATCCAGCAGCTGCAGCATAGCCTCGCGGGTTCACAGTTGCGTCTTAACGCTTTTGGTGGACGTCTCTCAGAACTCGGCTCTACGACTCGCAGTGATTGGCTGCTTGCCGAAGCTCTAAATCTAACTCGCTTAGCTAATCATCGTCTACAAACAGAGCGCAGCCCAAGAAACCCAATGGCGCTGTTAACCAGTGTGGATAAGATCTTACTCGAACTTGATGATCAAGAGTTACTGCCAGTGCGCAGCGCTATTATGGCTGATATGAATGCACTGCGCCTCGCCGGTCAGGTAGATCATGAGGGAATCTTCTTGGCGCTGGATGCATTGATTAAAACCATTGCCCAGCTAGAGATATACAGTGCCTATGGTAAAACAGCAGAGCTGCCAGCCTCTGAAAATGCCAAAAAGAAAGCACAGCAGCTCCAGACTAAAGAGTTTGGAGAATTAGCCACAGGGTTTGCCTCACAGCTCAGGCAGTTGATTACTATTAGACACCGAGAGCAACCTATAGAGCCGTTACTTCAGCCTGCTGAAGAAACTTTAGTGCGACAAAACCTACGCCTGATGTTGGAGCAGTCACAGACCGCTTTGCTGCGTGAACAGCAGGCTGTTTACAGTGCCAGTCTTAACAAGGCGCGCGAATGGTTGGCCGTTTACTTTCAGCACAGTGCTGAGGGTCGGATGGTCGAGGAGCAACTTGCTGATCTGGCAGCAACCAAGATAGTCCAACAACTGCCTCCCATAAACGGTTCCCTTGAGGCGCTTGAAAATTATCTGTTAGTTCGCCAGAGTCGCCTTACCAATATTAATGGTTCGGAGTCCGAGCGGTGAGAAAGCTCCTTCTAATAATGGTTCTAGCATTGTTGGTTGGCGCAGCCAGTATATGGTTGTTACAGCAGGGCAGTGGCTATGTTCTTATTGCATTCGCGGATATCAGCGTAGAGATGAGCCTCTGGGTTGCTACCGCGATTTATTTACTGTTAACAGGCCTGCTGGTTTGGTTGTTGTTGGCTTTGCGCTGGCTGCTAGCGGCCGGAGGTATTCGTCAGTGGTGGGCCGACCGCCGCAACAATAAGCACATCAACAAAACTGCCCAAGGGCTATTGTTGTTTGCTGATCAGGATTGGCAAAAAGCCAGTGCAGTGCTACTGGAGTCCGCCGATCGCTCGTCCATGCCGATGGTCAACCTAATATTTGCCGCGCGGGCAGCCGCAGAGAATCAGGAAATTGATACCGCAAGAAAGTTGCTGGAACGCCTTAAGTTAAATTACCCCAAGGCGCGGTTTCTTGCCGACAAAGCACTGGCAGAACTATGGATAATCACAGAAGAATTCGAGCAGGCCAAACAGTTATTGCAGTTGCTACATCGCGAAAAGCCCAGCGATACGGCTGTGTTACGTCTTTTGATCGACACCTATCGCCTGCAGCTAAACTGGGTGGCGGCGCAAAAGCTACTGTACGATATTAGGCGTTATGGCGCACTTAACAAAGATGACTTTTTACTGCTGGAAACAGAGGTATACAGCCAACTTATCGCTGGATTTGTTGCCGATCCAGAGCTCAATCAGTTCGAGCAGCAGAATCAGTTGGCTGAGCTTTGGGAGCTGTTGCCTCGCCCGCTGCGAAAGAGGCCTGAAATTGTGGCTAGATACGCAGATGCCCTAGCTAGAGTTAATGCCAGAGAAAAATTACAACCCCTGCTAAGCAAGGCGCTCAATCATACCTGGCACCCTGATCTAGTGGAGCGATTTGGCTTGCTAGAAACAGTCACACCAGAAAAGCAACTGGTTGCGGCCGAAAAGTGGCTGTCCAGTCATGGGGATGATGCCGACCTGCTATTGGCGCTTGGACGCATCTGTCGACGCCTGGGTTTTAAGGGCAAGGCCAGAGACTATTTTAATAGCGCCGTTGCCCTCGAACCCTGCCCCCAGAGCTATCTTGAACTGGCAGATATTCTTAGGGATATGGATGACCATAAGGGTAGTGCAAATGCCTGTCGCAGGGGGCTTGAGGTCGGGTTGGCGTCCGCGGATGAGCAATCAATCTAAATACGTTTCTTTTTTAAGTCACGAACAATAAATCGAGCGGGGTGCATAGCTAGCCGCAATTCCTGATTTATAAGCGGCTCTTCGCCAGCGATTTCAGCAGCCAGTAACTCTGAGGTTAGTGGCGCATAGCTGAGGCCTCGTGAGCCCATTCCGCAGTTAACATAGAGATTGGGCAGGTAACTCCCTCCAGAGGTTATATCGGCGCGAGCATCTTTGCGCAACTGCTCAAAGTCGCGGATAAATTCCGCCAATTCTGGCACCGCGCCTACAATTGGCAAATAGTCTTTAGTGGTACAGCGATAGTTAGCTCGGCCCTGTACTTGCGACAAGGTCTGAGCGCCCAACAGGGCCCCTAGAGCTGCATCAGTGGCACCAATTTGGTCTATATTACTCTGATGGTCTGCATCTCTTACCTCAGTGGTAAACAATCCTTTGTTATAGGTCGCGCCGCAGCTGTGGCGGCCCTCTCGCTCTGGCGTAATATAGCCCTGACCACAGATAACTGTTTTAAGAAAACGGCTTGCGGGGCTGGCGGGCAGATCAGTGACCTGTCCGCGCAGCTGAGTTACGGGCAAAAACGCTGTTTGCGAAAACTGTTGGCAGCCATAGGCATTGGCAATGATCAGTGTCTCGGCACTGCTGATTAGCTCTCTTTGAGCGTTGAGTAAATGCCAGCACTGGTTTTGATACTCTAACTGATGAATATCAGCGCTGATCAATGGGATCTGCTGCTGCATAAGCAGTTGTTGGCAAATCTCCGCCGGGGGAAGCCAGCCTAGTTTGGGGAAAAACAAGCCAATTTCAGCCTTTAGCTCTAGGCCTGCCGATTCGCAAAGCTGGCTGTTTTCCAAAAACTGAACCAGCTCTGGTTGGTTCTGAAAGCGCTGGCCAATGGCGTTGAAATCCTTCTGTGCTCGAGCGTTCTCCGGCAGCAGCATAACACCGCACTGCTCCCCAAAACCTTGCTGCCAAAAAGGTTGATAATAGGTGCTGGCAAATTGCATGGCGGCAAGATTTACTCGAGGCAATAGATCATCTCTGGGTGATAATTTAGGATAGACAATTGCTTGCCGGTTACCAGATCCTTCGCAGCCGGCCGTGCTGTGGCGATCAATAATGGTTACGTGAAACCCACGTTTTTTTAGGGCCGCAGCCGTGGTACAGCCGGCTATACCAGCACCTAGTACAAGCACATCCTTGTTGATTCTCTGGCTGGGTGACTTATGGAAGTGCCAGTGTTGCAGTGGATTTCTAGCCATCTGAGAGCAACCCGAATTCTCTTAAAATCTGATGGCACCAGCGATTGATATAGTCTTCACTAAGGTCTAGCTGGTTTTCGTCATCTAGAGGCAGGCCTACAAAATACCTACCGTCCTCAGTTAGGGCTCTCGACTGCTCGAAGCTATAACCCTGATTGGGCCAGGCGCCCACTGAACGAGCACCTTGATTCACTACCTTGACCCAAAGATAGCCCAGCGCATCCTGAAACCACTCTGGATAACCTATTTGGTCGCCAAGGCCATAAATCGCAACCTGAGTCTGGGTTAAGTCTAGGTCGTCGAGACTTTCCCAATGAGACTCCCAGTCCTCCTGAAGTTCACCATAGTCCCAAGTAGGAATACCAAGAATTAGGTAGCTGAAGTCAGTCATAGTTTCGATTGGATCCGAGGCGATATTGTGCAGCCGAACACTGCCATTGCCCAAGATGCCATCAATAACATCGCGGATTTTTTCTCCCGCCATTTCTGTGTAGCAGGTGGAGCTTCCGTAAAATAAGCCGATGGTTGCAGTCATGGTTTATCACTGTCCTTGGGAGAAATAACAAATATGGCATTAGGCACGATTAGCTACCTGTAAAGCCAAGCTGACGCCAAGCCTCATAGGCTACGATGGAGACGGTGTTTGAGAGATTTAAGCTGCGGCTATTGGGCTGCATAGGCAGTCTTAAAACATTCGTTACACCTACCTGAGTCCGAATTTCTTCGGGCAGGCCCCTGGTTTCAGGGCCAAACAGCAGGGTATCCCCGGGCTTATACGTAGCTTTGGAGTAACATTGAGTGCCCTTGGTGCTAAGGGCGTACACAGCAGTAGATTCTACGTTTTGTAGATAGGTCGGCCAGCTACTGTGTACCTGTAATGATTGGAATTCTCGATAATCAAGCCCGGCACGGCGCAGCTTTTTATCATCCAGATCGAAACCCAGAGGTTCAATAAGATGTAGCTGGAAACCAGTATTGGCACAGAGACGAATAATATTGCCCGTGTTTGGAGGAATCTCTGGCTGATAGAGCACTATATTGAGCATAATTACTAACTCGACTTGAAAGCCCATTATTATCGCACTAATTTATGGCGCTGTTGTAGGCTGATCGGCTAGTATCAGCTGGCAAATCAAAAAATTTAAATGTTCTGGACAGGTGAAAAGGCAATGCAGATTTTAAGGTTATCTAAATGGCTGGCGTTTGGTCTCTTAATACTAATGACTTCTAATGCTCTAGCAGAGCGCAGCGCTGCCAACATGGCGCGTGACGAGTTTCGCCACCCGTTTGCAACACTGGATTTTTTTGGCATTCAGTCAGTAATGGATGTGGTTGAGATATCTCCAGGAGGAGGTTGGTACACTGAGATATTGGCGGAAAAAGTTCAGGGCACGTTGTATGCGGCCCATTTTAATCCTGAGGCAAAAAGTGCCTATTACCGCAACTCAAGGGCTAAGTTTGAGGAAAAAATTGCTAGTCAACCAGCATTGTATGGCAACCTTGAGCTGCATACCTTTGATGCGGGTGCGGGACTTCTAAGCACGCCAGACAATAGTGCAGACGCGGTGCTGACTTTTCGCAATGTTCACAACTGGATGAGGTCTGGTAGTGAGGGTCGCGCATTCGAGTTGTTTTTTACGACCCTTAAGCCCGGTGGGGTGCTGGGTGTGGTTGAGCATAGAGCCAAGCCCGATACCGATCTACAAACTATGATTCAAAGTGGTTATGTGACGCAAAAATACGTGATCGAACTGGCTGAGCAAGCTGGCTTTATCTTTGAGGCTTCTTCAGAAATCAATGCTAATTCTGCGGATACCGCAGATCACCCTAAAGGTGTGTGGACATTGCCTCCGAGTTTGCGGCTTGGTGATAAAGATCGCGATCGCTACTTGGCAATCGGAGAGAGCGATCGTATGACCCTGCGTTTCAGGAAGCCAGCAAAATGATTGAAATCCCTCCTGAGCGACTGGATGCCGAGATCCTAGAGGCTGTTATTCAGGAGTTTATCCTGCGTGAAGGCACAGATTATGGTGCCCAAGAAGCAGGATTAGAGACCAAAATACAACAGGTGCGGCGCCAGTTGGCGCGCGGTGACACGGTGATCACCTTTGACCCGGCAACTGAAAACTGCACTCTACTGACCCGCCACCAATTTAAACGTTTTGTTGCTGAGCAAACAGCTGTAGCAGCGTCTCCCGCTATTGACCAGGATAGATCCCAGACGGCACTTGCCGCCTATGAGGACTATTCGCAGGATCCGGATAATCGTATTGACTAAGCCTCTGGGAATAGATGCTGGCAGTGCATTAGCTGCTTGGCAACCACAGCTTCGCGAAGCCTCAGAAATTTTCGTGGGCCTCAGTGGAGGCCTAGATTCAGTGGTCCTGCTAAATCTGCTCCTTAAAACTGTACCTGCCAAGCGGGTCTCTGCCCTGCATATTCATCATGGATTGTCGCCCAATGCAGATCATTGGCAGGCTGCTGTTGTCAGCCACTGCGAGAAGCTAGGAGTGCGGTTGCATGTCGAGCAGGTCGAGGTGCGTGAATCAGGCGAAGGTTTAGAGGCCGCAGCACGCAAGGCGAGGTATGAGGTATTTGAACGCATGCTCCAGCCGAGTGGGCTGCTGGTGCTGGGCCATCATGCGGACGATCAGGTTGAGACTGTGCTCTATCATCTACTCAGAGGCTCTGGAACCAAAGGTCTGTCCGGTATGCCCGCGCAGCGCAGTCTTGGGGGCGGCTGCCTAATCCGTCCGCTACTGCAATGGCGCAAGGCTGACCTCAAGCTGTATGCCGAGGCCCAGGGGCTCAGTTGGGTCGAGGATGAGAGCAATGCACAGGATCAATATGACCGCAACTTTTTACGCAATCAGGTGATCCCAGTCATAGCTCAACGATGGCCTGATTATGATCGCTCTGTTCAGCTGTCGGCACAGCTCAGCGGTGATGCTGAGTTGCTGGCCGAGGAGCTCGCCAATATTGATATAGCGCAGTTGCAACCCAGACGTGAGCGCGGTGGTTGGTCAATCGATATCGGCTTGCTATCTGCTTTATCTGGGCGGCGGCAAAGAAATATCATGCGTCACTGGCCGGCACTCCATAACTTGCCGATGCCAGGTTATAAAACCATTGATGAGATTACTGATTCTCTGTTAACTGCTCGCCAAGATGCCAACCCTTTAGTGACCCAGCCTTCTGCGCAATGGCGTCGTTTTAATGAGCGACTGTATCTGCTCAGTATCATGCCGCTAAGTCCAGAGACCAAAGAGGACCTTCAGTGGGATTTAGCCGAATCTCTTGAGTTGTCAGATGGTAGCTATCTGATCGCTGAGCAGTCGTTAGGAGAGGGGCTCTCGGTGGTAGATAAAGAGCCTCTAACTGTGCGCTATCGTCAGGGGGGTGAGCGATGCAAGCCAGAGGGGAGAGGTCATTCCAATAGTTTAAAAAAATTATTGCTTGAATACCGAGTTGAGCCCTGGTGGCGAGACAGTCTGCCCCTTTTATACAGGGGTGAAACCCTTGTGGCAGTAGGAGATTACTGGGTCTGTGAAGGCTGGCAAGCCAAGCCCGGACAGCCGGGTAAAAAAATTCTTTGGCAGCCCAACTCTTTGTAGATCGCAGTAGAATAACCCCATCCTTTCTGGTAATCTGCTACCCCATCTTGAGTTGGATGGGCGCCGGTCAGAAATACACCAGAAACTTGGCCAACACCACTTTCAAAGATAATTTTTTTCCATTCTATTTGCGATCTTTACAGGGTCATTATGACGCGATTTATTTTTGTTACAGGCGGTGTTGTTTCTTCTTTAGGCAAAGGTATTGCCGCTGCTTCACTGGGTGCTGTTCTCGAAGCCAGAGGTCTAAGTGTAACTATCCTCAAGCTCGACCCCTATCTCAACGTTGACCCGGGCACAATGAGCCCCTATCAGCATGGTGAAGTCTATGTAACTCAGGATGGCGCGGAGACTGATTTAGATCTTGGCCACTATGAGCGTTTCCTGCGCTCGAAAATGACTCAGAATAATAATTTCACCAGCGGGCAGGTATACGAGACCATTTTACGCCGTGAACGTCGTGGTGATTATCTTGGTGGCACAGTGCAGGTGATTCCGCACGTGACCGATGAGATCAAGCGCAGAGTTTATGCTGGCGCTGGCGATCATGATGTTGCGGTTGTTGAGATCGGCGGCACTGTCGGTGATATCGAGTCACAGCCGTTTCTAGAGGCAGTGCGCCAACTTAAAGGCGAGCTAGGCCATCAGCGCGCCCTCTTGCTGCATTTGACACTGGTTCCCTACATTGCCTCCGCTGGCGAAACCAAGACCAAGCCAACTCAGCACTCAGTTAAAGAGATGCGCTCGCTTGGCTTGCAGCCGGACGTATTACTGTGCAGGTCTGAGGTAGCTTTGGAAGAGACCCAGCGCAAAAAGATTTCCCTGTTTACCAATGTTGAAGAGCGCGCTGTGATTCCGGTTATGGATGCTCCTACTATTTACCAGGTGCCGCGCATGCTCCACGAATGGGGTCTGGATCAGTATGTGGTAGAGCGGTTTAATCTCGACAAGCCAGTCGCTGATCTTACCGAGTGGGACTCTGTGGTTGATAACCAGCTGAATGCTGAAGGCGAAGTGGTTATCGCCATGGTTGGTAAATATATGGAGCTGCTAGATGCCTACAAGTCCTTAACTGAGGCGTTGGTTCACGCAGGTATTCATAACAAAACCAAAGTTAAAATTCGCTATATTGACTCAGAAGTGCTGGAAACTGACCACTCATTAATTGATGGTGTTGATGGCATATTGGTCCCAGGCGGCTTTGGTACCAGAGGTACCGAAGGTAAAATTTATGCGGTCAAAACTGCCCGCGAAAACAACATTCCCTATCTAGGTATCTGTCTAGGTATGCAGATCGCCGTGATCGAATATGCACGCAATGTCTGCGGCCTAAGTGGGGCTAACAGTACTGAGTTCGATCCAGACACCCAGTATCCAGTGGTTGGGCTGATTGCCGAATGGATCGACAGTGAAGGCAACAAAGAGCGGCGCAGCGAAGATAGTGACCTTGGTGGCACTATGCGCTTGGGCTCTCAGGTCTGTCATTTGGTCCCGGGGTCTAAGGCTCACGAGATTTATGGTAGCGAGCAGATTGAAGAGCGCCATCGTCATCGCTATGAGGTAAATAATAACTTCTTGCCGCAGATAGAAGAGGCGGGGTTAGTCATCGGCGGCCTTTCGTTTGATAAAACACTTGTAGAGACCGTTGAATTGCCCAACCACCCTTGGTTTTTTGCCAGTCAATTTCATCCGGAATTTACCTCGACGCCCAGAGATGGTCATCCGTTATTCCAAGGGTTTGTCAGTGCTGCGACAGCCTTTCAAAAAAATAGCTAAGGGAGCTAGGTTATGGGTTCAGTAAGTATTCAGGTTGCAGATATTGGTGTAAGCAATGATGCACCTATGACCCTGTTTGGCGGCATGAATGTACTTGAATCCAGAGATATGGCCATGCAAATTGCTGAGGCATATGTGGAGGTGACGCAAAAGTTAGGTATCCCCTATGTTTTTAAAGCCTCTTTCGATAAAGCCAATCGCTCTTCAATCCATTCTTTCCGCGGCCCTGGCATAGATGAAGGGCTGAAAATATTCCAGGAGATAAAGAGCACTTTTAATATCCCCCTCATTACAGATGTTCATGAAATTGCCCAGGCTGCTCCAGTTGCAGAAGTCTGTGATGTGATTCAGCTGCCGGCATTTTTAGCCCGTCAAACCGACCTGGTCAAAGCCATGGCCGAGACTGGTGCAGTGATCAACGTTAAAAAGCCACAGTTTTTAAGCCCCGGTCAGATGGGCAATATTGTTGATAAGTTTCGCGAGTGCGGTAACGATCAGGTGATGCTCTGTGAGCGTGGGGCCTGCATGGGCTACGATAACCTAGTAGTTGATATGCTAGGGTTTAGAACTATGAAGGATGTCAGTGGCGGTTTGCCGCTGATTTTTGATGTAACCCATGCGCTGCAGTGCCGCGACCCGCTGGGTGCAGCCTCTGGTGGCCGTCGCCATCAGGTTGCCGAACTAGGGCGTGCTGGTATATCTGTGGGTATTGCCGGGTTGTTTTTGGAGGCTCATCCAGCGCCCGACCAGGCTCTCTGTGATGGCCCCAGTGCACTGCCACTGGATAAATTAGAGCCATTTTTGGCTCAGATGAAAGCCTTTGATGATTTGATTAAGTCGCAGCCGGATCTGAATATTCTCTGATCATATTCTAGATTTTCCGCTGTAACTATTTTTTGCGCTACCTTTTCCTTCTGTGAAATGTTTCTTAACCACCAAATTGGAGTCATTAAACCATGAGTAAAATTTCAGATATTCGAGCTTTTGAAGTTCTGGATTCAAGAGGCAACCCAACAGTGCAGGCCGATGTTATTTTAGAGAACGGCAAACTGGGTTCTGCCTGTGCTCCCTCCGGAGCCTCAACAGGATCAAGAGAAGCGCTCGAGCTGCGTGATGGCGACAAAGATCGGTATTTGGGCAAAGGTGTACTCAAAGCGGTAGCAAACATTAATGGCCCGATAAAAGACCTTCTAGTTGGTAAAGATGCTTCAGATCAGGCGGCTCTGGATCAGGCGATGATCGATGCTGACGGTACAGAGAACAAAGCAGTTTTGGGAGCCAACGCTATTTTGGCGGTATCTTTGGCAGCGGCTAAGGCTGCGGCAGAGGACAAAGGCCTGCCGCTTTATGCTCATATAGCAGAGTTAAATGGCACTGCTGGCCAGTACAGCATGCCCGTTCCAATGATGAATATTATCAATGGTGGCGAACATGCGGACAACAACGTAGATATTCAGGAGTTTATGGTTCAGCCGGTTTCTGCCACTAGCTTTGCTCAAGCCTTGCAAATGGGTGCTGAAATATTTCACGCGCTCAAGAAGGTGCTCAGCGCCAAGGGTTTGAATACTGCCGTGGGTGATGAGGGTGGATTTGCCCCAGATCTGGCGTCCAACGCAGAGGCGCTGGCTGTTATTAAAGAAGCAGTCGAAGCTGCTGGCTACAAGCTGGGTGAAGACGTGACCTTAGCACTCGATTGTGCAGCCTCAGAGTTCTACAAAGAGGGCCAGTACAATCTGTCTGGTGAGGGTAAAGTATACAGTTCCAATGGCTTTAGTGACTTCTTGGCCGAACTCAGCGATCAGTATCCTATTATTTCTATCGAAGACGGTCTGGACGAATCTGACTGGGATGGTTGGAAATATCAAACTGAAAAACTTGGCGATCGTTTGCAGCTGGTGGGTGATGATCTTTTCGTTACCAATACCAGCATCCTTAGCCGCGGTATTGAAATGGGTGTGGCCAATTCGATTCTTATCAAGTTCAATCAAATCGGTACCCTGACTGAGACCCTAGGCGCGATTAATATGGCCAAACAGGCTGGTTACAGCGTGGTTATATCTCACCGCTCCGGTGAGACTGAAGATACCACCATCGCAGATTTAGCCGTGGCCACTGCAGCCGGTCAGATCAAGACTGGCTCACTGTGCCGCTCAGATCGTGTGGCAAAATATAATCGTCTGCTACGAATTGAAGCAGAGCTGGGTAATCAAGCTGCTCCCTATAGAGGAAAGGCTGAATTCAAGCTATAACATAGGCGATTAGCCAATGCCTTGTAAAAGCGAATAGAATGACAATATGCGTTGGTTACTTATACTACTGATTATACTCTTCGCCGGTCTTCAGGCTCGCCTGTGGGTTGGCGAGGGTAGTCTTGCTCATATGGCTGAGCTAAATAGGCAACTCGATCTGCAAAAAGAAAAAAACCAACAGCTGGAAAAGCGCAATCAACTTATTGCCGAAGAAGTAGCAAGCCTCAAGAGCAATCTTGATTCTATTGAAGAAAAGGCTCGCAAGGATCTTGGCATGATCAAGCAGGGCGAGATTTTTTATCTGGTCATTGATAAGAGCGATCAAGTCTTGAATAGCGCGTCTAATGCCAGCCAGCAGGGGGCTCGTGATGACAGATAGGTCGCCAAAATACTGGGCAATTGTGCCCGCTGCTGGATTGGGTCAGCGCTTTGGTGCTGATATTCCCAAGCAGTTCCACCAGCTGAATGGCGCCCTAGTAGCTCAACACACCCTGAGTCGACTACTGAGTCTATCTATTATTGAAGCGATAATTGCTCCCTGTGATGTCGGCTCCGGCTACTGGTCAAAAGTAGCGGCCTGCAATGATCCGCGCGTGCAACTGGTGCCAGGAGGTAAACAGCGCGCCTACTCCGTGCTGAATGGGCTGGCTGCAATAGAGAGCAGGGCAGATGAAAATGATTGGGTGTTGGTCCACGATATGGCCCGCCCCTGTATTACAGCAAACAATATAGCCCAGTTAATTGCCGAGCTAGCTGAGCATAAAGTGGGTGGTCTTCTAGCGGCGCCGGTTAATGATACTTTAAAGTTTGTAACGGCGGATAATCGCATTATCAGTACAGTCAACCGCGCTGAATATAGAGCGGCTCAGACTCCCCAAATGTTTAGATTCGGCCTGCTAAAAAAATCTATCAAAGCCATGTTAGACGATAACAAGCTGCCTACTGATGAGGCTGCTGCTATGGAGTACTCAGGCTTTGAGGCGCTGGTGGTCAATGGTCGACAGGACAATATAAAGATCACTCGTCGAGAGGATTTGGCGATTGCTGAAGCCATTATGAAAAATCAAGAGCGCGAACAATGAGCACTCGGGAGAAGCTTAAATGCGTATAGGCCATGGTTATGATGTACATGCTTTTGGCGAGGGCAAAGGCTTGGTGCTGGGTGGTGTAAGTATTCCTTACCCACGTGCATTTATTGCTCACTCTGATGGTGATGTGTTAATTCATGCGCTAATAGATGGGATTTTAGGTGCCCTTTGTCTGGGGGATATAGGCCAACATTTCCCTGATACAGACTCAGCCTTTGCGGGCATTAATAGCCGTGACTTGCTAGCTAAGGTGGTGGCTATGATGCGAGTCAAAGGCTATGTATTGGGCAATGGCGATATGACTATTATTGCCCAGAGTCCTAAGATGGCACCCTATTTAGATGGCATGAGGCTCAACTTGGCAGCGGACTTAGGCTGCAGTGTCGAGCAGATCAACATAAAGGCAACCACCACTGAAAAGTTGGGTTTTTCTGGCCGCGAAGAGGGTATTGCCTGTCATGCCGTTGTCCTTTTAAGACCTGCCAATACAGATGAGCACAGCGGAGACTAGGGCAATCCGCTGCGACCATTTCAATTTTCACCTTATGCCACGATTGCATGGTGAGCCACTATCCAGCGCGTTATTCCGCTCCTGCCCAGAAGACTTTCAGGTCGATGAGATTCTGGATCTGGAGCCTAGTGATCATGGCGAGCATCTTCTTTTGCATATTCGCAAGCGCGACCAGAACAGTCAGTGGGTTGCTGGCCTATTGGCCGAATTGGCGGGTATTAAGCGCAGAGATATTGGATTTTGTGGTCTCAAGGACCGCTATGCGGTTACTAGCCAATGGTTCAGTTTGCATCTACCCGGTCGAGAGCTCGATCTAAAGCAGTTGCAGCATAATGACTTCGAAGTTCTCAGTGCTCGGCGTCACCATAAAAAGCTACGTCGCGGCATGCATAGTGGCAATCGCTTCAATATTGTGCTGCGTCAATTTACGCCAGATAAATATTTATTAGAGCAGCGTTTACAGCTTATCGAGCAGCATGGCGTACCCAATTATTTTGCAGAGCAGCGCTTTGGGCACGATGGTGGCAATTTACACCGCGTGGTTGAGCTCATTGAGAGTGACCGATTAAAAGGGAATAAGCAGGGCACAGGTATCTATCTCTCGGCTGCACGCTCCTGGCTGTTTAATTTATTAGTTAGCAAGCGCCTAGAAATGAATGGCCTTGCGCCCATTGATGGGGATCAGTCAGCAGCACTCTGGGGTCGCGGCCGATCTAATATCAACGCTGAGGTAGGTAGTATTGAATCTGAGGTCTTGGGTGACTGGCAGAGTTGGTGCTATGCCCTAGAGCATGCGGGCCTAAAGCAGGAGCGTCGAGCGCTATTGTTGTATCCGCAGGATTTAACCAGTTGTTGGCTAGAGAGTGATCGGTTGGAGCTGAATTTTGCACTCCCTGCTGGCGCTTACGCTACAGCGTTATTGCGGGAAATGGCAGAATTATTCCGCCCCGAATTTAAAGCCCTGTGATATATTATCGACCTAATAACAGGCTGTGCTGAAGGCCGTCCACGTCAGGGTTAAGAACAGGAGTAACGGGTGAATTCGATCGAACTAGCTGGTATTGGCATGACGTCCCAGCGCACTAGAGAGCGGTTAATTCAGCGTCTGATAGATCAGGGTATTAGCAGTCAACCTGTACTCGATGTTATTAGAATGACTCCTAGACATCTTTTTCTCGATGAGGCCCTATCTCACCGAGCCTACGAAGATACAGCTCTACCTATTGGATTTTCTCAAACGCTCTCGCAGCCCTATATAGTTGCGCGAATGACAGAGATTCTCCTTAGCGCGGGCCCACTCAAAAAGGTCTTGGAGATTGGCACCGGCTCGGGCTACCAAACAACCATTCTGTCCCAGCTAGTAGAGACGGTATATACGGTCGAGCGTATAGAGCCGTTGTTGCGAAAAGCTAAGGATCGCTTCCGTAAGCTTGGCCTTGGCAATATCACTGCCGAGCTCTCCGATGGAAGTTTTGGTTGGGAAAAACACGCGCTGTACGACGGTATTATCACGACCGCGGCACCTCAAGCCGTACCTGAAGAGCTCCTGCGTCAAATGGCGCCTGATGGCATTTTAGTTATTCCAGTTGGCAATGGCATATCCCAAGACTTACGCGTTCTTAAACGCTTGGGTAACACCGCCGAATTTGACGAAGAGATAGTCGAAAAAGTGAAGTTTGTACCCCTCTTAGGTGGTATTTCACGTTAGAGGTTCACACCAGAATTCAGAGGAAGCCCCATGAGACATATCGGACATCAGTTGCTGCTTTTTTTGAAAGGACTGGCTATGGGCGCTGCCGATGTGGTGCCCGGGGTATCCGGAGGCACCATTGCCTTTGTAAGTGGGATCTATATTGAATTAATCAACACGATTAAATCTCTCAACTTTGAGGCTCTTCGGTTGCTGAGGTCGAAGGGTATCGCAGCCGCTTGGCAGCATATAAACGGCAACTTTCTGACAGTTTTGCTGCTAGGTGTGCTAACCAGTCTATTTTCCCTAGCTCAGGTTATGCAATTTCTGTTGGCAGAGCACCCTCTACCGCTGTGGTCATTTTTTACCGGCCTGATTTTAGGCTCAGTAATTTATTTATTGCGTCAGCATCCCCCGTCCCAGCGAATTGAGCAGCTGATGTTTGCTGTGGGTGTATTGATAGCCTACGGGATTTCCATTGCGCCGGCAGTCATTCTCGAGGGCAATCATCTAACTATGTTTTTTGCCGGCTCCATTGCGCTCTGTGCGATGATTTTGCCGGGCATATCAGGTTCATTTATCTTGGTGTTGCTGGGGCTTTATCCTGTATTTATAGATGCGATTGCCAATTTTCAGATCGATATTCTGCTGGTTTTTGCCGCTGGTGGTCTGATTGGCCTCATGCTGTTCAGTCGCCTTCTATCCTGGTTGCTGACTTTTTATCAGACCATGGTAATTGCTACCATGTGTGGGTTTTTGGTGGGCAGCTTAAATGTAATTTGGCCCTGGAAGCTAGTGACTGAGTCAGTGGTCAGCGACTCTGGGAAGGTCGTTGTATTAGCATCCGAAAATCTGCTGCCCTATCAGTTTACTGAGCTTGTTGGCCAGGACCCCCTGACCAGTTTGTGCATTGCAGCTTTGGTGTTTGGCTTGATTTTAGTGCTGGGTTTGGAATATGTTGGTGCTAAATATCAACAACATTCTTCACAGGTAGATTAATTTGTATAGATTCAGCCTACCCCTGATAGCCCTTCTCGGTGCCCTTGCGGCTGGTTGTGAAACCTATTCTGCGCCCATGAGTACCCGCGAACAGCCGCCGAGCCTGCGTATTACCGCGCACCCAGTGACAGTAGGTGAAACTCTCTATTCAATTGCGTGGCGATATGACTTGGATGTGCGCAAACTGGCTAAGGCCAATGCCATCAGCCCCCCCTATACAATCCGCTCTGGTCAGGTGCTGTCTTTAAAGACTACAGGTATCAATCTCAGTGATGCATCCAGATCTACCGCCCCTGTGCCGCAGGTTAATAGCGGTTCTGTGGCAGAGGCTAAAACAACTCCCAAGCCGATTGTCTACAGTAAGAACCTGCGTTGGCAATGGCCGGTAAAGGGCGAGGTGGTAGAGGGTTATAGTCCCAAGGATCTGCGCAAAGGACTCAGCATCAGGTCAAATGCCAGTCTTAATGTGCAACCCGCAGCTCCCGGAACTGTGGTCTATGCAGGTGACGGTTTGCGTGGATATGGTAAGCTGGTTATCATTAAACACAGTGAGGTGCTACTTAGTGCCTATGCTCATAATGAAGAAATACTGGTAAAAGAGGGGCAAACTGTAAAAAGTACGGAAACAATCTCAAAATTGGGGTCTAAGAAAACGTTGTACTTCGAAATTAGGAAAGACGGTAACCCCGTAAATCCAACTGTATATATAGATTAAAACCGAATAATAAAAAAGTTAGAGTTAAGAAAGTGACAGGGAGGGGAGAGAATTACCGATTGAGGTAAGGTTCTGGGTTAGCGCCGGGATTGGCTGCTAAATACATGGAAGATCGTGCAAAAGGGATGATAACGTGATGGATGAAGCGTTTATTGTAGATCAGCAAGCTCAGGCTTCTGATAGTAGGGAAGACTCACCGAATGTAAGTCATCAGGTCATTGATGCAACTAGTCTTTATTTAAAAGAAATCGGATTCGCGCCGCTACTGACGGCCGAAGAAGAGGTTTTTTATGCCCGCAAATTTCACAAAGGTTGTGAAGCGGCGCGCCATAGGATGATCGAAAGCAATTTGCGCTTAGTGGTCAAAATATCAAGGCGTTATGTCAATCGAGGCCTTGAACTCTTGGATTTGATAGAAGAGGGTAATCTGGGTCTTATGCGGGCCGTTGAAAAGTTCGATCCTGAGCTGGGATATCGATTTTCAACCTACGCTACTTGGTGGATTCGCCAGACCATTGAGCGAGCATTAATGAACCAAACCCGCACCATTAGACTGCCGGTCCATGTTGTCAAAGAACTTAATGTCTATCTGCGCGCATCACGCAAGTTGGCTCAGCGCCTTGATCATGCGCCTACCCCCGATGAAATTGCTGAAGAGGTAGGCAAACCTGTGGCAGACGTGCTCAAGGTGCTCAGTTTGAGCGAGCGGATTGCCTCCATTGATGTGCCGGTAGCTGATAAAGAGAAAACTCTGGTAGAAACCATCGCCGATGACAGTGGCTTTAGCCCTGAAAATCAAATCGAGGGTGAAAATCTTACCACTGTGCTCAATGAATGGTTGGAACAGCTTCCGGAAAAGCAACGGGAGGTTTTAGTGCGGCGCTTTGGGCTACTCAATCATCAGGAGGAGACCCTGGAGCAGGTAGGGCGAGAAATTGGGCTGACCCGAGAGCGAGTCAGGCAGATTCAGGTCGATGCCCTGCGTCGTTTGGGTGATGTATTGCGCAAGCACGGCCTGAGCAGTGACGTACTCTTTGCTGAGTTGCAAGATGGTTGCTAATCCATAGTTTGACTATGCCAATAAAAAACCCAACCTAGGCTGGGTTTTTTGCATCAGTTAAGCGTTGTCTTGCTTATTCTGCTTCTGCGAGGTAGCGCTCTCTAGAGGCTAAAACTTCTTTGCGCGCGGCTTCAGCATTGTCCCAGCCTTCAACTTTCACCCACTTACCTGGCTCCAGTGCTTTGTAGTTTTCAAAGTAATGTCCAATCTGAGCAATTAACAACTCAGGAAGGTCAGAGGCTTCCTCTACATGATCGTAGAGTTTGGTCAGCTTGCTATGGGGCACTGCCAGTAGCTTGGCGTCAATGCCTGATTCATCGCTCATATTTAACACACCCACCACGCGGCTGCGAATTACAGCGCCCGGTACCACTGGGTATGGAGTGACCACCAATACATCTAGGGGGTCGCCATCTTCAGAAAGAGTCTGGGGCACATAGCCATAGTTAGCTGGATAAAACATTGGAGTAGCGACAAAACGGTCAACGAAAAGTGCATCACTGTCTTTATCTACTTCGTATTTAATTGGGTCATGGTTTGCGGGGATTTCAATAATTACATTGATATCGTTAGGCAGGTCTTTACCCGCTGGTATGTCGTTGTAGCTCATTTCAGTGGTTCCATTAGATTGCGTGTCAAGGGAAGCCGCGGATTATAGCCAGTTGCTCAAAACTTGACCAGTGGCAAAGTGTAAATGCCGCAACCGCTACTGTAATCTAAAGGTTATGGGCAGACTCAACTCGAATATCTCTGTTTTCATTTCCGTAGGCATCGGTGGGAAGGGGGCTGCATCTTTTACTGCCTTAAGAGCCGCCTTATTTAACAGTTTGAAGTCCGACTTCTGAGTAATTGACGCATCGACCAGTTCGCCTGACAAATCAATTGAGACTGCAATACGAACCGTGCCTTGCTGATTTTTGTCTACGGCTCGACGGGGGTAACTGATCGATTTGTAAATCTGCCCCACTACCAGCGGCGTGTAGTCCCGTTGCGCTAGAGCTTCGGTTACATCAAAGTCTAGAACGTTGTCTTCAGACTCTATGTCCTCAGAGGCCAACAGTTCCTCTTGCAGAGTTTCAGAACTAGATTCGGAACTCGTTTCAGAAGCTAATTCGGCGACCGTCTCTAATGTTGGCTCAGGGATATCCGGTGTCGGAAGCGCTTCAATAGCTGCCAGCGCAGTCGTTTGAAGCGGGGGTATATCAACTTTTTCGAGTGGTTTTTCCTCCACTGGGGGAGGGGCCATCCAAGAAGCAGCTAAGGCAACTCTGTTTGGCTGAGGCTTTACCGACTGGAGAAGCGACAGGGCTTGGCTGTCTCTACTATTCCCCAGTAGTTGATCTTTGAAGGCTGTTGAGGGTGGGATTGGACCAATCCAGGTGCGCAGCAGAATATTAAAGACATTATTTGGATAGTTGGACACCAGCTCTGTGCCATTAAATCGCACCGATGTACCCCTATCCGGACCGAAAAGGTATTCAATTACGTCGCCCTTCTGAGGCGCAGATTTGGGTGCCTGCATAATATCTATCACCTCTTGAGCCGACCCCGAAAAACTCTCCCGATCGTTGTTGATAGAGATACTCTGCATCCACAGATTAAGCCAACGACGCTTTGAGTAGTTATTGAGTAGTCGTACTTCCATGCGTTTGGGGCTTTCTGCTAGCTGGATGCTATTGGCATTGTGCTGTTGTGTCTCGGTAAAAAGGGCAGCCACAAATTGCTGTTTACCTAAATCTTCATAGATGGCACAGCCGTTAAGTCTCAGATTATTCGGTTTATCGGCGGAGCCGTTGTTGGCTAGCATTGCGCAGAGAATACCCGCTACAATACTGCGGACAAACGTGATTTTTTTGTAGTTGAGTTGTTGCCTAGGTGTGCTAATCATTTGGCTTCATCCTGTCCATGTTACCTGTAATTCCGCGCATCAAGGTGCGTCCGGAATAGTCCATTTCCTAGCTTTGGTAGTTTATTGTCATCACAGCTATATTTAGTGCAAGCCTGATTAATTGAAATACAAACGACATCTGATTTTTCATCGTGTTTTTGTAGAATAGATCACAGCATGTCGGCTCCTATGAGAACTAATTAAATTGTGAAATGCCTGTGCGTCGGCCCACTGAATGCCAAGTAAAATCTTAATATTTTTAAAACAGGCTATTTTTCAGGGCAGTTCGCCTAAAACCCGAGTAAACTAGAGCGCTGTATTTTGCGTAAAGCCCACAACAAAAATTTATCTGTGGATGACTAAAAACTAAGGTAGGTTTCTTTGAATAATAATGTGCGTCTCGCCTTGATATTTTCCCTGGCCATTGTTGCCTGGTTCGCCAGTGGATTGCTCACTTCAACCGACCCTGTGGAGGTTGTCAGCCAGTCTCCTAGCAAATATACCAAAGTACTAGTGGCTTATTCTGAACAGCAGCTTTTTAGTCCTACGGTGTCCTTGCGAGCTAAGACTAAAGCCAACCGAGCGGTGCGAGTTCTGGCTCAGGTTTCGGGTAAGATTTCTGCCACGCTCATTGAAGAGGGTGATGCGGTAGAGAAGGGGCAGGGCATCTGTCAGATTGATCCTGAAGACCGACACTTCCGTCTTGCTCAGGCCAGAGCAGCCCTCGAGAATGCAGATATTGCCTATCGAGGCGCGCAAAAATTAAAAAGTGCTGGCTATCAATCTGAGCTGGCTATATCTCAAGCAAAAGCGGCATTGGCCTCCGCGCGAACCAATGTTAAGCGTGCCCAGTTAGATATTGAAAATCTCCAGATTACGGCACCCTTTGATGGCATAGTCGAATCGCGGCCGGTGGAGGTTGGTGATTTTGTGGCGCCGGGCAGCCATTGCGCCACGGTAGTCGAACTCAATCCATTGAAAATTGAAGCCCTGGTCACGGAGTCCGAAATTGGCAGTCTTAGTAAAGGTGATCAGGCCGTAGTTGACGTCGATGGTAAAGAGTACAGAGGAGCTCAGCTCACTTATCTAGCGATTCAGGCGCACCCAGTAACCAAGGGTTACCGGGTAGAGGCCACCATGGAGAACGCCGATCAATCTATGAGGGCTGGTGTCTCGGCTCAGATGGATATAGACATTGCTGGAGTGAGTGGTCATCTGGTGCCCGCGAGTACTATCTTACTCAATGATTTGGGTGAGACAGTAGTTCGCGTCGTTGATAGCAGCCAGATAGTGCGATCGTTTCGAGTCAACGCTGTTGGTGAGACCTCTCAGGGCATCTGGGTTACAGGTCTACCGGATGAGATTGTACTGATTACGGTGGGTCAAAACTACGTGATTGATGGTGAGCGCGTAGAAGCGGCTTTCCCCGATAACAACTCACCGCGATAGTCTGGAACTGATTCAACCATGAAATTTCTCAGTCTAATTGTCGACCATTCCAGAGCAACCCTATCCATCATGTTGCTGATTCTTATCGCAGGTGCTGGCTCGCGCCTTTCTATGCCTGTGGAGCTCAACCCTAATGTAACACTTCCAGTCGTTATGATTATGGTACGCCACGATGGTATTTCTCCGGAAGACGGTGCCCGACTGCTGATCAGGCCAATCGAAAAAGAGCTCAAGACATTAGATGGTTTGGAAGAGGTAAAGGCTACCGCTCGCGAAAGTGTAGTGACAGTTACGGCAGAATTTGAAGTCGCCGATAATATAAAAGAAATCGTTGCTGAAGTGCGTGAAGCGGTAAATCGTGCCAAAGCAGAATTTCCTCAGGAAACCAAAGAACCCATAGTCAATGAGTTAAGTCCCAGTCCTGAGCCGACCATTGTTATAACTTTCTCGGGCGATAATGTGACTGAGCGAGAGCTGTTTAAGGCAGCGAAGTTTTACCAGCGAGAACTGGAAATGCTTCCCGATGTGCTAAAGGCAGATGTCTCTGGTGATCGCGAAGAGGTGGTTGATGTCATAGTAAACCCATCGCGACTAGAGCAGTATGGCTTGCGTATCGATGAACTGGTGCGTGCTGTCAGAGTCAATAATTTGTTGATTCCCGCTGGCGAGCTAGACGCTGCACAGGGTCGCTTTGGTATCAAAATCCCCGCATTAATTGAGACTGCTGAAGATATTAGGGCGTTGCCGGTTCGCAATAATGCCGAGGGATCTATTACCCTTGGCGATGTAGCTTCGGTGCGGCGAACCTTCAAAGACGCCGCCGGATACAGTTTTATTAATGGTGAAAAAGCCATTGCTATCGAAGTCCGTAAACGTCTGAACGCCAATCTTATTGAAACCGTCGAAGCCTCGCGTGCGACCGTGGAAAGATACCGAGATCAATTCTCTGCCGATATGAATATCGACTACGTTTTTGACTCTTCTGTGATGACCAACCAGATGGTCAATGAGCTGCAAGGCAATATCATTACCGCAATGTGTCTAGTGCTGATTTTGGTGGTTGCAACTCTAGGCGTTAAATCAGGGTTGCTGGTTGGATTTGGTATTCCCTTCTGCCTGCTAGGCGCTCTGATTATTATCAACGTGTTGGGCTATAGCTTTAACTTTATGGTTATGTTTGGGCTACTGCTGTCTCTGGGTATGTTGATTGATGGTGCTATCGTTGTAGTGGAATTTGCCAATACTCAAACTGCTGCTGGTCTGCCTACCAGAGAAGCTTATATAGCCGCAGTAAGGCGCATGGCCATTCCAGTGATAGCATCAACTGGAACCACTCTGGCAGCCTTTTTGCCTCTGCTATTTTGGCCTGGGGTGTCCGGCGACTTCATGTCCTACCTACCGATTACGGTATTTGCAGTGCTTGCATGGTCGCTTACCTACGCACTTATTTTTGCGCCGACATTGGGTATAGTGCTGGCTCGTCGTCGCGGTAAGCAAAAGAAGTTACCAGAGGATCATCAGTCAGAGAAGTCTGCAAAAACACTACTTGAACCATTACTCAATGGTTACCTCAATATATTGCGTCCAGTAATTCGGGCGCCTGTGGTCTCTGCTGCTGTGGCTATGGCGCTACTTATCGCCATTTTTGATATCTATGGGCGATTTAACGCTGGTCAGGAATTTTTCACCTCCATTGAGAGTCAGTACGGCATGGCAGAGGTGCGAGCACAGGGTAATATGTCCCTTGAAGAGCAGCGTCAAATTACCATGCAGGTGCAGGACATAGTGTCTGCGGTGCCAGGTGTCAATAAGCTCTACGGCTATGCTACTGGTGGCGGCATGATGGTTTTTGGTACCGATGTAAGCCGTGACAAAATAAGCTCATTTCTTGTTGAGCTGTATCCCCGTGAAGAGCGTGATAGAGGCAGTGCGGAAGTTTTTTCGGAGATTCGTCAGCGCACACAGTCACTACCAGGTGTCTATGTTACCGCGGTCGAAATGGAAACTGGGCCCCCAACAGGCAAAGATATTCAGATGCAGATTTCCTCTTCAGATCGTCAGGCCATGTACAGAACCACGGCGCTGATAAAGCAGTGGATTGCAGATAATGTTGAGGGTGTTCGAGATCTTCAGGACACTTCACCGCTGGCGGGTATCCAGTGGGAAGTAGAGGTTGATCGCTCCAGAGCTGCAATGCTTGGCGTTAACGTGGCCGACGTGGGTAATATGGTACAGATGGTCACTGGTGGTGTGATGATTGGCGAATTCCGGCCAGATGATGCTGCTGACGAAATTGAAATCAGGTTGCGCTATCCAGAGCAGGATCGACAGTTAGCTTCCATCGATAGCTTGAGAGTCAATACACCACAGGGTGCGGTGCCCGTGAGCAGCTTTAGCGAGCGTCTGGCAAGGCCAAGGGTAGACGCGATTCAGCGCATCGACATGGTCGAGACGGTATTCATCTTAGCGAATTCCGAAGAGGGCTACCTTGCCGACAATCAAACGGGACAAATTGCCAACTGGCTCGAGACTCAGGATTTTGGATCTTCCGTAAATATTACCTTCCGCGGTGCTAATGAAGAGCAGGCCAAGGCCGCAGCGTTTTTGTCTACGGCGTTCTCACTGGCTATGTCGGTGATGCTGATTATGTTAGTAATGCAGTTTAATAGTTTTTACCAAGCGGGACTTATTCTATTCTCCGTGGTGATGTCGACGGCTGGCGTGCTCTTAGGGCTTCTGATTGCTCAGGCAACCTTTAGCACTGTTCTGACTGGTGTAGGTATAGTTGCGCTGGCGGGCATTGTGGTGAACAACAATATCGTGCTGATCGATACCTACAACTATTTGCGCCGCAGTAACCCTGGGCTGTCTGCCAGTGACGCCGTGTATAAGGCGGCTAAATCCAGATTCAGACCGGTTATGCTGACCAGTGTAACCACCATAGTGGGGCTGCTGCCTCTGGCGAATGGATTGAGTATTGACCTGGTCAACCGCAGCTACACCTTTGGTGGCATGGTAGCTTCCTGGTGGCAGCCTTTGGCGAGCGCAATCGTAAATGGTCTTATCGTATCCACTGTGTTGACCCTTCTTTTGACACCGGCGATGCTGTTGCTGCCTGGTGTTGTGTCAAAAAAGTTGGGCTTTAAAGTGGTGGAGCAACAGTTTGAAGACGACGCTGCTTGATGGCTGTAAAGACTTTTTAGCTCAAAGTCTCTTAGCCCAAAGCCTCAGTCAGGGTCGAGGGCAATAGCCATTACCATGAGGAAAATCATCCACTGTGACTGCGATTGCTTTTATGCTGCAGTGGAGATGCGTGACGACCCCTCTCTAGTTAACCTGCCCATAGCCATTGGTGGTAAATCCGATCGTCGCGGTGTGATTGCCACCTGCAATTACAAGGCTCGCCACTTTGGTGTGCGTTCAGCAATGCCTACTGGTCAGGCTCTAAAGCTCTGTCCAGACTTAGTGGTAATTCCCGGAACCATGTCCAAATACCGAGAGGCAGCTCAGCAAATTCGTCAAATTTTTTATCGCTACACCGATAAGGTCGAGCCGCTATCACTGGATGAGGCCTATCTTGATGTAACGGATTGCCTTGAATGTCAGGGTAGCGCCACCCTGATTGCCGAGCAGATTAGACAAACCATTGCCGAAGAGGTTGGCGTGACCGCCTCTGCGGGTATAGCACCCAACAAGTTTCTAGCTAAAGTAGCTAGCGACCTCAATAAACCAGATGGACAGTTTGTAATAACGCCCGCTGATGTCGATGACTTTGTTGAGAATTTGCCGGTGAAGCGAATTTTTGGTGTAGGTAAAGTGACCAATGAAAAATTGCGCCGCCTTGGCATTGTCACCTGCGGAGATTTACAGAAACGATCGCTGGTCGAGTTGGTGGATAAATTTGGGGTATTTGGCAAGCGATTACATGATCTCAGCTTTGGTCGCGACCATCGAGAAGTGAATGCCAATAGCCGCCGTAAGTCTCTTAGTGTCGAGCACACCTACTCAGATGATCTTCAGGACTCCAGTGCCTGTCTCGCTAAGTTACCGGAGCTATTGGTAGAGTTGCGCAGTCGCCTGCGACGTGTTGACAGCGATTACCTAGTGACTAAACAGTTTATAAAGATGAAGTTTAATGATTTCTCAGCAACCACGGTCGAGCGGCAGACAGTTAAGGGGCTCCCTTTGGAAAGTTTTGAGCACCTCTGCGAACAGGCTTGGCAGCGAGCTGAGCGTCCGGTGCGTTTATTGGGAATAGGTGTGCGTTTTGTGGACTCGGCGGATCAGGGCCCCGCGATGCAGTTAGAACTGTTCCCCTAAAAGGGTACTGGGGTACACATAAAATAATCAGCTTGTTAGACTGGTGAATTAAACTAAGGATAAAGACACCGCTGTGCTCAGAGGATCTAAACAATCGATGCGCAATGAACTCCGTCGTAAAACAGAGGAGTTCCTGTCCCGTGGTGGCGAGATTAAAAAATTTAACGCTGGTGAGACTGGTGAGCCTGCAGATCAGCCAAGGTCAAAGTCGGTGTTTGTCAGCGGTGAGCCAAGGCAGACCAGAACCTATGTTAATGATGTGGTCTCTGCTCTGGACAGCCGCAAGAAGAGAAAGCCAGCAGCACCTCAACCCAAGCCAAAAAAACGTCCTGTAAAAAAGATTATTTACGACGACTTTGGTGAGCCTCTTCGAGAGATTTGGACCGACGACTAATTGAGATCCTCGCCACGGGCCTGTTTGTCAGCATGATAGCTCGAGCGCACTAGAGGCCCACAGGCAGCGTGCGAGAAGCCGATGCTCTCAGCGTAGGCGGTGTATTCAGCAAATTCATCTGGATGCACAAAGCGGTCGACCGGCAGATGGTTGACCGAGGGCTGCAGATACTGGCCCACCGTAAGCATATCCACATCATGCTCGCGGAGATCGTCTAGGGTCCGTAGCAACTCATCCTTAGATTCTCCCAGACCAACCATAAGGCCTGATTTAGTGGGCACATGGGGATTGAGAGCCTTGTACTCTTTAAGTAATTTTAATGACCAGGCGTAATTAGCGCCGGGGCGTGCCTCCCGGTACAGGCGTGGAATGGTCTCCATATTATGGTTAAACACATCCGGGGCTGTCTCAGTCAATATTTTTAGGGCTGGCTCCATGCGGCCGCGAAAATCAGGGACTAGTACCTCTACTTTTAATTTGGGTGAGAGTAATCGCGCTTCGCGAATACAGTCGGCAAAGTGCTGAGCACCGCCGTCTCGCAAATCATCCCTGTCAACCGAGGTTATTACCACATAGCTTAGCCCCATAGCCTGAATAGCCTTAGCCAGATTAGTCGGCTCGTCACTATCAAGTGGGTTGGGTTTGCCATGGCCCACATCACAGAATGGGCAGCGCCTAGTACAGATCTCACCCATAATCATAAAGGTCGCTGTGCCATGGCTAAAACATTCATGCAGGTTGGGGCAGGCTGCCTCTTCACAGACTGTAGCCATTTTATGGCTACGTAAAATATCTTTTATTTCTTGCACTTTCGGCGACGCAGAGAGACGAATACGCATCCACTCAGGTTTGCGCTGTATGGTTTGAGTGGGAATCACCTTGACCGGAATACGCTCCACTTTATCGGCGCTGCGAAGTTTCTCACCCTGCTGTAATCGGCGTGTGCGCTTAGGTGGTGTAACAGACTCTGAGGTCATGGTTTTTCCTGTACATAATTCAATTTACAACAATCTGATTGCTGCCGGTAACATAGCCATTATAACCCAGCCCTTTGGCCAGTAATGCGGCCAATACTTCTGTAACAGTCTCTATACTTGGCGGTTCATCAACCAGATCTGCTATCTGAGTCATGGGAACGCTCAGCCCGCAGGGATTGATACGCTGCCAAGCGGACATGTCCATGGATACGTTAAAGTTTAACCCATGGTAACTACAGCCTTTGCGAATACGCAGACCCAGCGAGGCGATCTTTTGCCCATCGGCGGTGTATACCCCAGGTGCGTCGCGTCTAGGACTGGCGCTGATTTCCCATTTTTGCAAGGTTTCGACCAGAGCCTGCTCAATTAGACTGACCAGATCCCGTACGCCCAGTTTTAGACGCTTGAGATCAATTAGCAGATACGCAGTGATCTGACCTGGGCCATGATAGGTGACATGGCCACCGCGATCGCTTTTCACAACTGGTATGTCGCCCGGCATTAAAACGTATTCAGCTTTGCCGGCCTGACCCTGAGTAAATACTGGCTGATGCTCCAGAAACCAGATTTCATCAGCTGTGCTGGCATCTCGCTGTTCATTAAATGCCTTCATGTCTGCGAACGACTGGCTGTACTCACAGAGACCCAAGTGGCGGACAATCAGTGGCAGAGAGTCGGCCACGGCTAAAGTACCATCTTCACTCGGCTGCTGGTTTTAAGGTCTTCAAAAATTGCAGAAAGCTGAGGTTTGCCAGTTGCTGTAATCACCACCGTAATAGACTGCCAACGACCTTTGCTGCTGTCGCGAATAGTGATTTCACTGCGGTCAAATCCCGGGGCATGGGTTTCCATAACCTGCAGCACATGCTCGTGCATTTCCGGATGGGCATCGCCCATTACCTTTACTGGGTAGCTACAGGGAAACTCGATCTGTGGTGCTTCTTGGTCAGTCACTGGCGTTATCTCAGGAGATTAGTTGGGTAAAAAACAGAATAATCCAATCCATCAGCCGAGCGAATAAGCCAGCTTCTGCTACATCGATCTCGGCTACCAGAGGCACATCAACCATGAGTTCATCATTGAGGCTAACCTGCAGTCTGCCCAGCTCCTGACCTCTGAAAATAGGTGCCTTGATCTCTTCATCGACCAAAATGTTAGCGGTGAGATTCTTCTCAGAGCCCCTTGGAAAGGTCAGGGTAACGTCTTCGGCAATAGTGAGGTTTAAAAATTCCTCAGCGCCGTACCAGACTTTGGTGTTTTCTTTAATTAGCTCATCAGCAGCGTAGATAACCTTGGTATCAAAATTTCTAAAACCATAGGACAGTAGCTTTTGTGACTCTCTGGCTCTAGAGGCATCACTGCTGGCTCCGAGTACCACCGAAATAAGGCGCATGTCGCGGCGCTCTGCCGATGCCACTAGGCAGTAGCCCGCTTCCTCTGTGTGCCCTGTTTTTAAGCCGTCGACACTCTTATCACGCCACAGCAAGCGGTTGCGATTAGGTTGCTTAATATTATTGTGTTCAAAATATTTTTTTGCGTAGATACTGTAATAATCTGGATGGTCGCGGATTATAGAGCGAGCAATAAGCGAGAGATCACGGGCCGTGGTCACCATACCTTCGGCCGGCAGACCGGTGGCGTTCATGTAATAGGTGCCCGTCATGCCTAGCAGTTCCGCCTGCAAATTCATGCTGTCGGAAAAGGCAACTTCACCACCACTTAAAAACTCAGCCAAAGCTATCGCGGCATCATTGCCCGATTGGATAATTACACCGTGCATCAGATCAATAACAGATACCCTGGAGCGTGGACTGAGAAACATGGTTGAACCGTCAGTCTTGGCGCCGCCCAACTCCCAAGCATTGTCGCTGATTAACACCTCATCATCTTCGCTGATGCGGCCAGCCTTGATTTCGTTAGAGACAATGTAGGTGGTCATCATTTTGGCCAGACTAGCTGGAGGCAACTGCTCATCAGCATTATCTTCTGCCAGTACCTGCCCAGTTTTGGCATCCACCAGAATCCAAGCCTTGGCAGCGATTTCCGGAGCTGCTGGAATCAGTTTCTGCGCCTGGCTGGTAGGCATTGCCAACAGACATAGGAGGTAGATTGCTGACAACAATATCCGTTTGGTAAACATAGGGAGCACACCGAAAATCAAATTAAACAGGCTCGATAGTTTAACACCAGATAGCGGCTTATGCGCCCCCTCTTAGCATAGTTCTGATGATTACTGGGACATCAGGCAGCGGCGCAGTCTGAGTATTACTCGGAGATAATAAACCCTGAGATATTAGCCGCGTCCAGCAGTGCCTTGCGCAACTGCTGTAATTCAAGTTTGCCTACAATGGGTCCAACCCATACCTTAAAGAGTTGGTCTTTTTTCTGAACCGAGATGGGCAGCGAGGTATGGTCCTGAACCTTTTTTTGCAGAATCTGTGCCGAGTCCAAATCATTAAATGCTCCTACTTGGAGATAACGATCTTGAAAAGCTTCTTGCTCGGGATCCTCACTTGAGGCAGATTGGCTGCTGTCAGCAGATAAATTCTCGGTAGCTGTTGGCTGACTGGGGTCAAGGTATTCCACCAAAACTCTAGCGGTGCCCTGGTCAGCAAATCCCAATTTAAGAGCACCCACATAGGATAGATCTATTAATCGCGCATCGTGGAATGGTCCGCGATCATTGACGCGCACAACTATAGACCGATTATTATCCAGATTAGTCACCGAGACGTAGCTGGGTATTGGCAATGTTTTATGTGCTGCAGTCATGCCATACATATTATAAATTTCACCATTCGAGGTTTTTCGGCCGTGAAACTTTTTACCGTACCAGGAGGCGACACCCTGCTCGCGATAATTTTTATTGCTGCTCATAACCTGGTAGGTCTTGCCAAACACAGTATAGGGGCTCTTATTGCCTAGTTTGGTGATTGGTTCTACTTTGGGTAGGGGGTTGGGGATCGCTGAGATGTCTATTCTCTCGCCTGGGCCATCCCTATCAGATGTTGGCCCCAGAGTTGGCCCCAGAGTTGGCGCAGAACCGCAGCTGACTATGCCCAGAACTGTTGCGAGGATAACCGGCAGAGCGCCAAGGTGGCGATTAGCAGTGCTCATCGGAGGCACAGTGGCTTGTCCGGATAATTTCACTGAGTTGATAGACTGCAAGCGCATACTTGGTGCGCGGGTTATAGCGGCCAATCACATAAAAGTTATGTAGCCCGATCCAGTATTCATCGCCATATTTGGCTTTAAATCGCATTGGGAATGCCTTGGTGTCTTGGTCGAATTTCTCTACCGGTTCGTAGCCCATAGCGACAAGATCGGCGATGCTAGTCTTGGGGCGTTTCATCTGATTAAGACCCTCTTCGCTTACCTTGCCATTGATATGGGCTCTGGTCGCTACTGGTTGATCTTTCTGCCAGCCATGTTTGGAGAAATAGTTGGCCACACTGCCAATGGCGTCTGTTGGATTGGTCCAAATATCAGCAAAGCCGTCACCATCGTAGTCCACCGCATAATTGCGATAGCTATTTGGCATAAACTGACCCCAGCCCATGGCGCCGGCGTATGAACCTTTGAGACTCAACGGATCCTGTTGTTGTTCTCTGGCCAATAAAAATAGATGCTCCAGCTGGATAGTGAAGAATTTCTTGCGAGATTCACGCTTGTCTGTATAGGTGTAGTAGTCAAAGGCCAGTGTAGTCAATGCGTCAATAACCTTGTAACTTCCGGTGTTGCGGCCATAGTTGGTTTCAACCCCTATAATGCTGACGATAATTGCAGGGTCTACGCCAAATTCTGCTGCTGCACGCTCAAGGGTGGCTTGATTTTGGCGCCAAAACTTAACGCCATTTTTGGTGCGCAGATCAGAGATAAAGTGTTTGCGGTACTGGTGCCAGGGCTTCACTTTTTCTGCCGGGCGACTCATCGCTTTTACAATGGAGTTCTGGTGTTTGGCCTGAGCTAGCCAGGCAAGAATCTGCTGGCGATCAAAATGGTGTTTTTCGACCATGGTGTCGACAAAGGCGGCAGCTTCAGGATGTTTTGAGTAATCTGCAAATGATAGGTTTGCCAAAAAAATGGCAAGTAAAAATACAGCTGTTTTTGTCAGGTTTTTCAAAGATCCATCCTAATCCGTTTCGGCTCGGTGCTAATGGCCATAAGAATACCAAATCCTAAGAATAGAGTCAGGACTGATGTTCCGCCATAGCTAATTAAAGGCAATGGCACGCCCACAACAGGCAATATACCGGATACCATGCTCATATTGACAAACACATAGATAAAGAAAGTTAGACTGATACTGCCCGCCAACAGGCGCCCGAATTGCGACTGGGACCCAATGGCAATCATTATGCAGCGCCCAATCAACAGACAGTAAACAAAACAGAGTGTTAGCACGCCAACCAGACCAAACTCCTCGGCCAGTACGGCGATAATAAAATCTGTATGGCTCTCCGGCAGGAAATTGAGCTGTGACTGAGTACCCAGAGTCCAGCCTTTGCCCGACCAACCGCCAGAGCCGATTGCGGTTGTGGATTGAATAATATTCCAGCCAGCGCCAAGTTTATCGTCCTCGGGAGATAGCAGGGTCAACACTCGCTGCTTCTGATAGTCCCGCATCACAAAAAACCACAGGCTGGGTATGGCCGCCATGGCCAGCACGAAAGCGCTCACAAGATAGCGCTTGCCCAAGCCGGCTAAAAAAACCACAAAGAAACCAGCGGCAAAGATAAGCAATGCTGTACCCAAATCTGGCTGATTCACAATCAAAAAAACCGGAATCAGGATCATCATCAGAGTAAAGAATACATGTTTAAACGATGGTGGTATCAGGCGCTTACCCAGATAGGCAGAAATCATCATAGGCACAGCTACCTTCATTAACTCGGAGGGCTGGAATCTGGTCACCCCAAGATCAAGCCAGCGCTGCGCTCCCTTTGCGCCCACACCCACATAGAGGACAGCTACCAGAGAGACTAGACCTATGGCATAGAGCACAGGCGCCCAACGCTCCCAGAATCGCACTGGGAATTGCGCTACAACTAACATACCCACAAAGCCAAGCAGCATAAAGGTAGCCTGGCGTTTAATATAAAACATACTCTGGCCACTAGCACTGTAAAGCACAAAGAGACCGCCCAGGCAGGTTGCAACTAGAATTAGCAGCAGTGGAATATCTATATGCAGAGAGCGGCTAGCGCGACGATCTCCATCAGGATTTTCCAGGCGCCGCACAAAATCATCTTTATACATTTAGCGTCGCACCTCCTCTTGGTTGGCCACCAGCTGACTGTTAAAGGCAGGTTTTGATTTGAGGTAGGCATCAATCACTCGCTGCGCAATTGGTGCGGCCACTGAGCTGCCATGCTCACCATTTTCTACAATCAGCCCCACGGCAATCTGCGGATCATCCAGTGGAGCAAAGGCCACAAACAGTGCATGGTCCCATTGGCTTTTGTCGAGCTTAGAACTGTCGTATTCATCTTCTGCATTGATACTTATCACCTGAGCTGTACCAGTCTTGCCGGCAATCTCATAGTCTAGACCTTTGCTTATGCCCTTGGCGGTGCCCCGCGGAGAGTGCACCACATCCCTCATTGCCCGATGGATGTAGTCCCAGTAGCGATCATTAATGCTGATACTTTCCTCCAGCTTTGGTGGCTCTAGTGGAACGCCATTGATACTCTTGACCAGCCTCGGCTGAATCATTTTTCCCTTTGAGGCGATTCGAGCAGACATCACGGCGAGCTGAAGTGGTGTAGTCAGCATAAATCCTTGACCGATACTGGCATTAATGGTGTCGCCATTAAACCAGGACTGCTGTCTGGCATTCTTTTTCCATTCTCTCGAAGGCATGATTCCTCTGCGCTCACCGGGTACATCAATCCCGGTTAAGGTGCCTAGCCCAAATACCTCACCATAGCTGGACAGCAGGTCGATGCCAGTCCTGATGCCCATGTTGTAGAAGAATACATCGCAAGATTCAATAATTGCCTTAGCTAGATCCACCCCATTGCCATGGCCGCCGCGATCCGAATTATGGTCACGCCAAGGGCGTTCGATGCCTTCCATATAAAAGTAGCCGGGATCCTCAATACGATAATCCATAGTGATGGTTTGCTTGTGCAGTCCAATCAGACCAAACAGTGGTTTGATCGTAGAGCCCGGGGGGTACTGGCCGCGAATCGCGCGGTTAAACATGGGACGATCACTGGAATTAAGCAGCTTGCTATAGTTTTTCTGGCTAATCCCAGAGACAAACAGATTGGGGTCATAACTGGGTGCGCTGACCATGCTCAGGACGCCGCCAGTCTTTATATCTAGGGCGACTAGGGCACCGCGTTCGCCCTGAAATGCTTCATGGGCCAGTTTTTGCAAATTGCTATCCAGATGCATAGTGAGATTGGCTCCTGGCACTGGGTCTACCTGCTCTAGCACTCGCATTACTCGCCCGCGTGCATTGGTCTCAACATGCTCGTTGCCCACCAATCCCAAAAGTTGCTCTTCGTAGTGTTTTTCGAGACCAATTTTGCCAATTGAATCAGTACCACTATAGGCAACAGGATCTATTCTCTGAATTTCCCGATCATTAATTCGGCCCACGTAGCCAACCACATGGGCGAACAGTTCCGCTTTAGGGTAGTGCCTGGTGAGTTGGGCGCTAATTTCGGCGCCACTTAGTCGATAGGCATTTACTGCGAGAATGCTGCGCTCTTCTTCGGTGAGCTTAAATTTTAATGCAGTGGGCTCGAAGGGTTTGCGCCGTTTAAGACGTTTTTCGAAGCGCTTTATATCCTCTTCTGAAATAGTAATCAGCTGAGACAGATCCTCTAGGAGCAACGCCAAATCCTGTGTTCGTTCGCGAACAATGCTCAGGTTATAGGCGGGACGATTGTCAGCTAAGAGCTCGCCATTGCGATCGTAAATAAGGCCGCGGGCCGGAGCTGCAGGACGTGTGTGAACTCGATTGTTATCGGAGTGAGTGGCAAAGTCCTGGTGGCGATTGATTTGCAAATCCACGTATCGCCAGACAATAATCGTAAACAAGAGAGCGACAGCGAATGCACTAATCAACAGCCTGCTACTGAAAATCCTGCGTTCTCGCGCTGGGTCTATAAAAGCTGCGTCATCTCTCATATGGCGTATCCAAAAAACTAAGCACGATGATACGGGTGATTGCTATTGATCGTCCACGCTCGGTACAGCTGTTCCATTAAAATAATTCGCACTAAAGGATGAGGCAGAGTTAAGTCCGATAAAGACCAGCGCAGGTTGGCCCGCGCTAAACAGTCTGAGCTAAGGCCATCTGGCCCGCCTATTAATAGGCTGATATCGCGCCCCTGCATCTGCCAGTTACTCAGATTACTGGCGAGTTTTTCGGTGGTCATGGTTTTACCCAAAACATCCAGAGCTACCACAAAGTCATTATCGCCAATTGCTTTGATTAGGCCCTTGCTTTCAGCCTGAATAGCGGCAGCTGAGGACTGGCTTTTTCCTCTCGGGCCCAGCGGTATTTCCACTGTCTGAATGCGTAGCTCAGGTGGCATACGTTTACCATATTCATGGCAGCCGGTTTCTACCCATGCCGGCATTTTAGTGCCTACAGCTAGTAGCCTGAGCTTCATTGGCCTTAGTCTATGCTTCTCTCGGGGGCACCCAGCATTGTATCCTCCTCGCTTGAGCCGTCTTCTGGCCGATCGCCGGGGCGCAATGCCCAGAGCCGCTCTAGATCGTAAAACTCGCGAGTTGTGGGCAGCATGACGTGCACAATCACATCGCCAAAGTCCACTAAAATCCACTCAGCGGTATCGTCACCCTCAACACCAATCAGGCTGTATCCAGCCTTCTTAGCATCGACCACTACGCTGTTGGCAAGAGATTTAACCTGACGATTAGAGTTGCCGCTGGCGACAATCATGGTGTCCATCATGCCGGTAAGTTCGCGTACATCTATGGTGGTGATGTTGGTGGCCTTGATCTCTTCAAGGGCGTTGATAACAATGTCTTTCAGGGCTTGCGTCATGGCAATTATTTACTCGTATAAGTGATGTTGCTGAATGTACTCGACCACCTTGGTCGGGGTCAAAAAATCTATGTCCTGGCCTTTGGCTAGTTTATCTCGAATATCAGTGCTTGAGATATCTAGCATGCTGAGGTTGCAAAAATACACGCTGCCTGCTGGCTGTTGTTGCATTATGCTGAGGTCTTCGCAATTATTTTCAGCAATCCAGTCTATCAGGGGGCCAGCTGCTGGCAGTTTGGTGCCTGGTCGAGAGGCCAGCACGATATGGCAGTAATCTAGTAGTTCCTGCCAGCGATGCCAGGATGGGAGGGTAACCAGCGAGTCTAGGCCTATGCAAAAAAACAACGGCTGTTGATCACCAATTTGCTCGCGTAGCAACGTTACAGTGTCGATACTGTAGCTGGGCGCGTCTCTATGCAGCTCTATTGGGTTTGCTGTCAGTTTCGGCTGTCGGTTGATAGCCAACTCAAGCATTGCTAGACGTTGCTCTGCACTGGCTTGAGGCTGCCCGCGATGCGGCGGAAATGCGCAGGGAATTAACTGTATCTTGTCGACTTGCAGCAAGTCTGCCAACTCGCTGGCAATCGTAAGATGGCCAAAGTGGATTGGATTAAATGTTCCACCAAATAGAGCTGTAGCCATATTATTGACGGATTTGTCCATCGCCAAAGACTACCCATTTTTGGCTAGTAAGGCCCTCAAGACCCACGGGCCCCCGGGCATGTATTTTGTCTGTGGAAATTCCAATCTCAGCACCAAGGCCGTATTCGAAGCCATCAGCAAAGCGAGTTGACGCATTAATCATAACTGAGCTGGAGTCTACTTCAGCGATAAAGCGGCGGCCACGATTAAAGTCTTCAGTCACTATGGATTCGGTGTGCTTAGAGCTGTATTTATTAATATGCTCAATGGCCTGATCAATCCCTGCGACAATTTTTATCGATACAATTGGTGCCAAATATTCCTCATACCAATCCTGTTGGGTGGCCTCAACCACTGAGCTGAGAAGCTTGCGAGCTTTTTCACAGCCGCGCATTTCAACCTGTTTTTCGATATAAATTTTTGCTAGTTCAGGCAATACTTTATCGGCGACAGGCTCAGCGATCAGCAGAGACTCCATTGCATTGCAGACGCCATAGCGATGTGTCTTGGCGTTGTCGGCAATAGCCACCGCTTTTTTAAGGTCAGCACGATCATCAATGTAGACATGGCAATTGCCGTCCAGGTGCTTGATAACAGGTACTCGGGCATCAGCACTGATACGCTCAATTAGGCTTTTACCACCGCGGGGCACCACGACATCTACATAGTCAGTCATGGTGATAAGTTCGCCAACTGCTGCCCGATCTGTGATGTTGACTACCTGCACCGCACTCTCGGGCAAGCCGCAGGCAATTAGCCCCGTGGATATGCATTTGGCGATGGCCTGATTAGAGCGAATAGCTTCGCTGCCACCGCGCAAAATTGTTGCGTTGCCCGATTTTAGGCACAGGCTTGCTGCATCGACGGTGACATTGGGTCGCGACTCATAAATAATACCAACAACACCTAAAGGCACACGCATCTTCCCCAGTTGAATACCGCTGGGGCGAAAGCCCATATCAGTGATTTCACCCACTGGATCTTTTAGGCTCGCGACCTGCTTGAGGCCTTCAATCATGGCATCAATGCGCTCGTTATTGAGTTCAAGTCGATCCAGTAACGCATCATCAAGACCGGCATCTCTACCCCTACTCATATCCTCAGTATTGGCTTGCAGCAGGTCAGTTCGGGCGTTATCCATGCTATTGGCAATTGCCAGTAAAGCATTATTTTTCACCGCACTTCCTGCGCGGGCAACCACGCGGGAAGCGTCACGGGCGGCAATGCCAACAGCCTGCATATAGGCTTTGATTTCCTTATTGCTCATAGTGCTAGAATCGATGGATGATCAAAAAAGCGTCATTATACGGGTAGCACTGGCATATTGCCTTATTTTTGGCGGCTTGCAGGCAATTTCCCTCTAGTCTGCGTATAAGGGGTACAGGTATCAGACAGAAGGTCGTAGTGGAGCAGATAATTTCAATACTGAGATCTCAAGATAATTGGCTGGTTTTAACTGGCGCTGGCGTCAGCGCTGAGTCTGGTGTGCCAACCTATCGTAATAGTGAAGGTCTTTGGCAGCGAAAACAGCCAGTCACTCATCAGCAGTTTATGACCGAGCATAGAGCTCGCCAGCGCTTCTGGCTGCGGAATATGCTCGGCTGGCGGTTTATGACCGAGGCTCAGCCTAACAGTGCACACAATGCCTTAGTGGAGCTAGAAAAGATTGGCGTTCTATCCTGTTTGGTGACTCAGAATGTCGATGGCCTGCACCAGCGCGCGGGCAGCCAAAAGGTCATCGACCTGCATGGTCGCGTGGATACATTATCCTGCATGAGTTGTGGCATTCAATACCCGCGAGCCCCGATGCAGATGTGGCTGGAAACACATAATGCAAAATACACAGAGTTGATTGCAACCATAGCTCCAGATGGCGACGCGGACATAGATCATATAGATTACAGCGATATGCTAACGCCTGATTGTGAGCACTGTGGCGGTATCGTTAAGCCGGACGCCGTGTTCTTTGGGGATTCTATCCCCAAAGAACGTGTAGCTCGCGCCCAGAGTTCTCTCCAGCAGGCCGGGGGTCTGCTGGTCGTAGGTTCATCTCTGGCTGTTTACTCTGGCTACCGTTTTTGTCTCTGGGCAGAACAGCAGGGTAAGCCAATCATAATCCTAAATGAGGGAAAAACCCGGGCAGATGAGCTGGCTACATTTAAGTTGAGCCAGCCCTGTGCGGCGGTGCTGCAACGTTGGCTAGCAAGTTGCGGTACCTAAAGGTGTTTTGCAGCGATTTCTGCTAGGGTTTCAAGGTGAGCAGGCTGAGCGTTTAAACATGGGATGTAGTGAAATGTCTCGCCGCCATGTTCAGTAAATATTTCTCGGCCCTCGCCGTTGATCTCCTCTATGGTCTCCAGGCAATCCGAGGAAAATCCTGGGCAGATTACCGCAACATGTTTGACACCCTCGGCGGGCATGGATTCGAGGGTTTTATCTGTGTAGGGCTGTAACCAGGGCTCGCGGCCAAAACGCGACTGAAAAGTGGTCATAACCAGCTCTTCATTCAGGCCCATTTTTTCTCGCACCAGTCGAGTCGTCTGGTGGCACAGGCAATGATAGGGATCGCCTTTTTTTAGATATCGCTCAGGAGTGCCGTGGTACGAGAACATTAATTTTTCTGGCATACCATGTTCATCTATATGTGCCTGAATGCTCTCGCACAGGGCTTCTATATAGAGCGGAGACTGATGATAGCTGCCGATAAAATGTAGCTCTGGAACCCAGCGAGTTTTGGTAAATACCTGAGCTACAGCATCAAAGGTCGAGCCTGTAGTGGCACCAGAGTACTGGGGGTACAAGGGCAGTACGGTAATGTCACGCACATTCATTTCAGTGAGTTGCTGTATTGCAGACTCCATCGAGGGATTGCCATAGCGCATCCCCAAAACCACTGGGATATCGGCATTAAATTTCTTGTCCAGCAGTGCCTTGACCCCAGCCACCTGAGCTTTACTGTGGACCATTAGAGGCGAGCCCTCATCAGACCAGACAGTTTTGTATAGCTTTGCGGAGCGGCGCGGGCGAATGCGCAAAATAATTAAATTGAGAATCATCCACCAGAGTAGGCGAGGTACTTCAACAACCCTTGGGTCGCTCAAAAATTCTTTTAGATAGCGTCGCAATTCTGCGGTTTTTGGTGCATCTGGTGTGCCCAGATTGCAGAGAAGTACGCCAGATCTAGGCGAAGGGCCCTGATGGTCGTAATCTGTCTGGCCGCGATACTTCATTGTGATACTCCTAAACCTGAATCATTGACTAAGCCAAGACAATACTGCAACTGGCTGCAATCACCAACTGTTATTGTCCCTATGCAGAGCTGCTATACGTGGGCAACTGCGCCGCTGGATTGCAGGCTAGTTTTAGCTGAGGAGCGAGTGCTTTAGCAACCATATGTCAGTGTTAGCATAGGCATAAAACCTATGCTTTCGAGTATTAGGAGCAAATTAAACCACGCCATTATCTCGGCACTGATGATCCTTAGATAAAAGCTGACCCTAAACCATGGCAAGGCTATAATGCGCGACTTTTAACGGCAGTCATAAGAATCATGAGTCAATCAGCCTCAGACCGACGCACCTTTGCGATTATCTCCCACCCAGATGCGGGTAAAACAACCATTACTGAAAAGCTCTTACTGCTTGGCAATCTTATTCAGGTGGCGGGTACCGTAAAGGGCCGTAAAAGCGATCGTCACGCTACCTCTGACTGGATGGCGATGGAAAAAGAGAGAGGTATCTCGGTGACCTCTTCGGTGATGCAGTTTCCCTACAACAACTGCATGGTTAATCTGCTGGATACTCCGGGACACGAGGACTTTTCTGAGGACACCTACCGCACTCTTACCGCTGTGGACTCATCCCTTATGGTGATTGATGGCGCCAAAGGTGTCGAAGATCGCACTATTAAACTGATGGACGTGTGCCGTTTACGGGACACACCGATACTTTCTTTTGTTAATAAAATGGATCGCGATATTCGCGACCCCATCGACCTACTGGACGAAATCGAAGACGTCTTAAAAATTAAAGCGGCACCGATCAACTGGCCGATTGGCATGGGCCGTGGATTTCGGGGCGTCTACAATTTTTATACGGATACCATCCATGTCTACACACAGGGCAAGGGTCACACATTAGCCGATGATATTCAGGTCAAAGGTCTGGAGTCGCCAGAGGCCCGCAAGGCGCTGGGCGACTATGCCGATGATGTGCTTGAAGAGTTGGAGCTGGTTAAGGGTGCTACCAACTTATTTGATATGGATGAGTTCTTATCGGGCAAGCTGGCGCCGGTATTTTTTGGCACTGCACTAGGTAACTTCGGCATCCGCGAAATGTTGGATGATTTTGTCCGCTGGGCGCCGGCACCGCAGCCACGGCAAACTTTACAGCGCGAAGTTGTAGCCACTGAGGATAAATTTACTGGCTTTGTATTTAAGATCCAAGCCAATATGGATCCTAAGCATCGCGACCGTATTGCCTTTATGCGTATTTGCTCTGGCAAATACAGCAAGGGGATGAAAATGAAGCATGTTCGCACTGGCAAAGATGTGCGGATCTCCGATGCTTTTAGCTTTAAAGCAGGTGAACGCATCTCGGTTGAAGAGGCTGTTGCAGGTGATATTATCGGTCTTCACAATCATGGTTCGATACAGATTGGCGATACCTTTACAGAGGGTGAGGCGCTTAAATTTAGCGGTATTCCCCATTTTGCTCCGGAGCTGTTTAAACGTATTCGTCTCAAGGATCCACTCAAGGCCAAGCAATTACAAAATGGTATCCGCCAGCTTTCAGAAGAGGGCAGTACACAGGTGTTCTTCCCCTTCCGCAACAACGATATTGTTGTGGGTGCGGTGGGTCAGTTGCAATTTGATGTGGTAGCTTATCGTTTAAAAGAGGAATATGGCGTTGAAGCCATTTATGAACCAGTTAATGTCCACACGGCCCGATGGACCGAATGCGCTGATGCCAAGACTCTGGAGGCTTTTCGGATTAAAGCCGAGGAGAATCTGGCGCTAGATGGCGGAGGTCATCTCACCTATCTGGCGCCTACAAGGGTAAATCTGTCGCTGGCGCAAGAGAGGCACCCGGATATTGAGTTTCGTGCAACCAGAGAGCACTAGCTAACTCTGACTCTGGTCTGATACTAATAACAACGAGAGAAAAAACAGATATGAGTAGGAACATTACCCCAGTCTCTGAGGACCAATGCCCAGAGCATCTACGCACTAATCGTAGCTCTTTCACGCGTTGGTTTGGGCGCACATTTTATCGCGCGATTGGTTGGAATTTGGAGGGTAAAATTGCCGACGCTCAGAGGGTCATGGTGGTGGCGGCACCCCACACCTCTAATTGGGACTTTGTATATGGTATCTGCGTTATTCTGGGTATCAATGCTCGAGTACGCTGGCTGGGTAAGCATTCTATTTTCAAGTTTGGCGTGGCCTGGTTCTTTCGCTGGCTGGGAGGCATTCCGGTCAATCGAGCCAAACCCGATGCGGTGATGGGTTATGTGGAT